>CAMOEK010000008.1:0-37150 GCA_946612125.1 uncultured Lachnospiraceae bacterium
TCCCATGGAATTTGCAATGTATTACGACCTGTAATAATCTTTCGGAAACCAAGGGACGGACCTCGTGGTACTTCAGTACCACAAAGTCCGTCCCCCGGTTTTCTTAATTCTTGTATTTGTTTCCTTTATTATCGCCGTTTAATCTGATATTGCCCATGTCGCAGTCAAGATCATATTTCGCGTTGTCATTTATGTTTTCTGCTTTTATGGAACCCATATCGCAATCAGCGGTAAGGGAATCAAAAGTTCCGCTCACTTCTACGCTTCCCATATCAGCATCACATTCAGCATCCCGGAAAGAGCAATCGGTTAATGTGATACCTCCCATGTTTGCATCGAAATTACCATCATTAAATTCGCAATCTGTAAAGGTGATGCCACCCATATCTGCCTGAATGCTTACATTTTTCATTTCGCAGTTCTTAATGGTTATCGCTCCCATATCAGCATCTACGCTCAGGTTTCCCAGATTGATATCAGTCAGATTAAAGGAACCCATGTTAAGAGCTATGTCCATATCTATTATTGAATTCTGCGGGATAGTCACTGTTATGGTACCGTCAACAGCTTTATCTTTGAAAAGATTAAAGTTTATATTGTTCTTCTGGCTTATGACCAGCTTATCATTTTTGATCTTGAAATCAGGCTCTGTATCTGTGGTGAAACCTTTATAGCTGTAGCCGTAATCATCTCCGTATACTACTTTCACCGTTCCGAAAGAAAGCTTAGCTTCTACAGAATTAAAATCACCGATCTGTCCGTCGCCCTCCGCTGTTTTTGCAGGTCCGTCGGTGTGCATAAAACTGAATATTCCTGCTGCGGTAAACTTAAGTACATTGACCATAAGCCCTACAACTATGCAAATTATTGTTATCGTATTTAATACTCTGAGATATTTTTGTCTCCACATTTTTTTCCCCTCCCTTATACCTGATTGCTGTTGCTTGCGGATGATCCGGGATAATCTGATCTGAACAGGCTCTTTATTATTGAATAAGCAATAGCTGCTATAGGCCAGATGATCCAGGTTTTCCACCACTGGAAGGTTAAGAAGCTCCAGATCAGGTAAATGCTTCGGATCGTGGGCCAGTATACGCTCATTATGCCTTCTGTTTTAGCACCTTTATAATGGGGTACTTCTGATTCGGTATATTGGCTGCTCATTGTTTTTCCGTCGTTGATCTTGAGCAGATCGTTTATGCTTCCCATTATCATTGCGCTGTGTATGATCAGGAAAACGCCGCAGGCTACCATTCCGAAGAGTACTGTTATCATGAACAGTTCACCAAGTCCTGCAAGAGATCCCAGGGATTCTGCAAGTACAAGGGGCAGCCAGCAGATCGCGCAGAGGATGATGCCAAGTGTAAGTCTTGATGTGAAGGATCTGCGGAAGCGGCTCTTCTCTTCCATCGTATAATTGGAACCTGCATAATCCAGGAAGCAGCCACCCTTCGTTATATATGACCACTTATGTGAAGTGATGCCGGAAAATACGAAGAGCAATACGCCGCCGGCGATCAGCAGGAACATTACAAGTACTCCTATTCCTTCAAGGTGGATGCCGCTAAGTAACACGGGGCCGGTCACACTCATTATGCAAAGCGCTACGCCCAGAGCTATGCAAAGCGCGCGTACTGATGAATACTGCAGATAATCTCTTATCTCATCCAGATTCAGTGGTCTGCGGGGATTGGCTTCATATTCTTCTTTCTCCTGCTTTACTTCTTCCTCAAGACCCAGAGCTTCTGCCAGCTCATCAAGATTACCGAATTCGGAGATCACTGTGCCGACTGCTTCGTTTTCGGTCTTGCCCTCTCCTATCAGCTCATTGTATTTATCCTCCATCATCTGAAGGAGTTCTCTTTTTGCCTTTTCCACATCTGCCGTGCGGGGCATATTTGCGAACATGGCTTCCAGATAGTTTCTAATCGTTTCCATTTGTATCTCCCTTCATGATCAATAAAGAACTTCCGTCAATAAATCTTTGTACTACATCTTTGGTCAGTTCCCATTCGTTGCATTTTTCCCTGTAGTATGCCAGGCCCGCTTCGCTTATTCTGTAGTAGGTCCGTTTTTTTCCGCTTCCGTCACCGGCTGCTTCGTAGGATTCTATGTAACCGTTTTTCTCCATGCGTGAGAAGGCGGAATACAGGGTAGTTTCTTTGATGATGTACTTATCCTCCGATATGCTGCGTATCCGTTTGGATATTTCGTAGCCGTAAGAGGGTTCCTGTTTTAAGATGTACAGGATCATCGTGTCGTTGTAGCCACGGATCACATCACTGCTGATCCCGGCGTTCATCTCTGCCATCCTATCACTCCCTTCATATAATATTTTCAATTTACTTCGACAGGCGTTCCTACGATAGTCGTTACTATGTCTGTCGTGGTATGCTTATCGTACTACGACAGTCGTAGTTTGTCAACAGGTATTTTAAAATATTTTACAGAGCCAGGTGATTGAAAACCCGATTGAAAAAAATTGGGAAAATTTAAAAAATATTGTTGACACATTTTGCTATATATGATATCATATATTTCCATCGTTTTTGATGGAGCAATCATCGTTTGAATATTTGATACAGTTAATTCTTTAACAATTTTTGCATTACCCACATCGTAACAAAAATCCGGATCAGGTTTTTGGGGTTTTTTTGCTCTTTTTTTAAAGGCCGGCCCCATTAACCCCTGTATCCCATTATCCAAAGGAGGTATATGTTTATGTCAACACTCACGGAAAAATGGACCGAGGACAAGATCCGCTATATTATCGGAAAGCTTGATGAGAAGACAGGTCTTAACGGTATGGCTCTTCCTATTAAAATTTCACATGCTAAGCGGCGTCTCGGCTATTACCGCCATGCGATCATTGGAGACGGTATTGAGGAATTTGGGTTTAGCATTGTCTTTCTGAACAATCCGGATACCCCGGAAGCTGCTGCTGTTGACCTGATACGCCACGAATATGCACATTATTACGTTAACGCCGCCAAATTGTACCGCTACTATAACTCACGATCTTACCGCCACGGACACGGAAGCGACTGGATCTGGGCCTGTAAGCTGGTCAAAGCTGTTCCCAAGGCCATACATGATGAAAGCGAATATGCAGATAAAAAATGGAGTCTTGAAGAAGCGGCGGATGCATACGATGGAATAGACATACCGGCGTTTAATATACTTTCATATCTGGAAAGATGGGATCAGGCTCCTGTGGACCCTGACAATGCTGCCAAATATCTTTCCAGTCTTAAGCAGCATAATCCCGACGCCTATTACGAAACCGGGGATGAGGTTCTCCATCCTAAACGGGGTTTTGGTACAGTCCGTGACGCAGTGCCTTTTGATCATAATACTCAGAAGGTCTATATCTGTTTTGAAGATAAGTCAGACGGGGTCTTCAGTACCAGAGACCTCTGCAAAATTGTTGATGGGGTAGCTATACCCTATAATTCCAAGCTGGAGATCTCAAACATGATATGACCTTCCTGCAAATTTACCGCGTTATAAATATCCCTATATAGTTTGAAAGAAAGGAGAGATCATGGACGATAAAGAACTGATGGAACATATCTCCCATATTTTATATTACGGAAATGAGCGTAACATCGAGCTGTCATTAACACAGTTATGGGATATCCTGAAAAAGAATGATGCTCCTGCCGGTCAGATCCGTCTGATGGAGATGGCTCTGGGAGCAACGCAGAAACTGGCAGATCTAGCAGTGCTAAAGTACGGTGAAAAGATCACAGAGAGGGATATTGAAAGGACATTGGACCGTGTATACAGGTATAGAAGAGGAGGCAGATATTGAAGATGGATCATTATATAGATGATAACTTTTCAATAGTTGACGGAATTCTTCTAAGCTGCCGCAACGGATCCGGACAATTTGTGATACCGGCAGCGATAGAGGGGCATAAGATATACCGTATAGGAAGCGGCTGCAGTATAAACGGCAGTACGGAATCCGTGTTCGTAAGTGAAGGGATCCGTGAGATCGGACGGGAAGCTTTTTTGAACTGTTCGCATCTTAAACGTGTGGAGCTGCCGGAAAGCCTGGAGAGTATAGAAGAATTCGGCGGACTGGGCGTATGTTATAAAGGATTTGGAAATGTACCGGTGGAGTTATATATACGTCGGATATTCTCGCGTTCTGACTATGATCATCTTCTGGCTGACAGTATACAGTTATCATCGGGAGAATATCTGCTGTCCGGAGATTATCCGGAGTATTCTCAGTTTAGCTGCATACTTAATAGCTATGGAAGTTTGCGCCCTCCCGCAGGTCTTAATGCTGATGTGAGAAGCCTTTTTATCCTTGATAAGGATAAAGTCAGGCAGCTATGCTTTGATGGAGGAGAGCTCTTAGCTGATGGAGAGATATCGGAACATGAAGATTTCATCAAACGTATCGTTCCGCTGATGATCCGGGAAAAGAGCAGGATATTCTGGGATAACGGCAGCGAACTGGCAGCAGACAAAGCCATGCAGTACGGAGAGCATACATTTCCCGAGCGGGTAATGCTGACAACTTTCAGAAAAGAAGAAACTATCAGGCGTAAGGATAAAGTGAGTGTGCGCTTTCGTATTTTTTTTGAGAAGGCTTTTGCTCCTGTGATAACAGCTGTGCGTTATAAGGGACAGACATCATATGTATACAGTGAGATGTATTTAAACTTTGATCCTGAAAGGCCGTTTGTGCGACAGACTGATCCGGGGAAGGTATTTAATAAAAAGGGTGATCGGATCAAACAGGATGAAGTATTCGCAAAGTATAAGCTGCTGGCTATGCTGTCATAGCCGGCAGCAGAAAGGAGGGCGGATGATGATAGCTGAAGAATCGATATCTGAGGAAAGACGGCTTGAGATAAGACGGGCACTAAAGAGTTTTAAGATAAAAATGATGAGAAATATGCCTTTCTTCGGGGATATCATGATGAGGCTTCCGGTAGTGGAGGATGAAAGTATCCCTACTGCCTGCACCAACGGGATCCGTATCCGATACAATCCGGTTTTTTTTGACACACTAACAGAGGGACAGTGTAATTACGTGATGCTGCATGAAGTAATGCATGTGCTTCTGCTGCATTCTGTACGCAGAGGCCCGCGAAAGCCGCATTTGTGGAACATAGCCTGTGACTTTATGGTGAACGATATCCTCGATTGTATGACCAATGATATCGTTAATTTTAATATCCCTTTTCAACGCCCGGAAAAAGGCTGTTTTAATGCCAGTTTGATGCATTACCGTTCGGCGGAAAGCGTATATGCGCGGCTTATAAAGGAGAATAAAGGGAAGGAGGGGATCAGGTATTATACCACGCTTGTGATCGCAAGGCCTGAAGATCTGGAAGACAATGATGAGCAGGACGCGGAAACAATAGAGATAATCGTTTACAATCTTCTGGAGAATGCAAAAAAATACATACTAAGGGGTAAAGAGCATTACATTCCGGAAGAAATATGGGAGCTTAATCTGACTGAGTCCAAGAGACTTCCCTGGAATAAACTGCTGATCGATCATCTTGTGGAAAGAGAAGATGAGGAAAGCTCATATACGACACCGGAACGTAAGTATATCCATATGGATATGATAATACCCGGCTGCGGTAGGCTGGATGATGAGCTGGGAGAGATCTGGGCATTTATTGACTGTTCGGGATCCATTGAAGCTGACGAAATGAACCAGTTCATAACACAGCTCTGTCGTATTGCAAAAGAATACCACTGCAGTTATAACATTGCTTTCTGGGATGTTCAGGTATCAGATGTATATCGGAATATAAGAACGGCAGATCAGATCTTAAAATGCATACCTCGCAGCAGTGGAGGAACAGATATAAACTGCGTATATTCGTATCTGGAAGATAATAAGATAAAACCGGAACTGATGCTGATATTAACAGACGGTTATTTCGGAGAGCTGATATCGAATACGGGAGATTTAAAAAAGCGTACGATATTAGTATTATCAGACAGTAACTGCAGAATAGGTAAAGATAACGAAATTGGCAGAATAACCACTTTATAAAAGGAGGAGACGGGATGAATATAAGAGAATTCGGTGAATGTGTTGAGTTCAATATCTTACATGGTCTTCGTCACGCAGTTCTTGGGCTGGGGGCTCCCGGAGTGGGCAAGTCGCAGATAATCAGACAGATCGGTGAAAAGCATGGCTACAAGGTGATAGATCTGCGTCTGGCTCAGATGTCCGAAGTGGAGATAGGCGGTCTGATCTATCCCAATGAAGACAGGACTAAGACGCGCTGGCTCTCTCCTGAAGTACTTCCGGATGAGGAGAGGGACGGTGAGAAGACTATCCTTCTTTTGGATGAGATCACATCTTGCCCTAAACGGGTACAGGTAGCTGCATATCAGCTGATCCTGGACAGAAGGGTAGGTCAATATACTCTGCCGGAGGGGACTTTTGTTATAGGCCTGGGAAATCGTGAAGACGATGAGGGTGTTTATGTACGACTGGCCGGCCCTCTGGCTGATCGTTTTGAGATTCTGTACATAGATGTTGATTTTGAGACCTGGCTAAATGATTACGCTATCCCTTATAAGGTGCATCCCTATGTGCAGCAGTATCTGTCATTTAAGCCGGAAGCCCTGCATACTCAGGATAAAGATACGGATAGCATGATATTCGCCACTCCCCGTTCCTGGGACAGGGTAAGCAGTATCTTAAAGGTTGACAGCGATCTGAACAATCCTGTGGTAAAGCATAAGATCGCGGGGAATATAGGGAGAATAGAAGCCGCGCAGTTTATCAGCTTTATTCTGGACAGTAAAGACAGGGTAAATGCAGATGAATTCCTGAAGAATAAAAAAGCTCCGGATAATCCTTCGGAAATATCTATTCTGATAAATGCACTGGTGGAAAAAGTATCTTATCTGGCTGAAGTGAACTCGGCAGATGACTTGTCGAAAAAGCAGAAAAACATCGCTGAGAAAGTGATATCAGCATTATTTGATCTGCCGGAAGCGGAATATACCATCGTGGGTCTGCGCGATCTGCTGGAGCTGAACCGTAAGGTTGTAAAACAGATATTTCTTATGATGGATGAACCTGAAATAGAGGCCTTCATCCGGGAGAACGCAGATATGCTGTTTGAAGAGTAATAGCATGAATAAGCGCTCTTCTATTTTACGCAGTATTATGTTATAATCCCCCCACGGAGGAGTTATATATGGGTAGACATATTGCAATAGTGGATGATGATCCGATCAATTTAAAGATAGCCGGTAAAATGCTGGCAAAGCATGATATGAAGGTAAGCTGCATCCCTTCGGGGAAGGCGCTTCTTTCATTTGTAAAGAATAACAGACCGGATCTGATCCTTCTTGATATACTTATGCCGGAAATGGACGGTTTCGAAACCTATGAAGGACTTCGTAAATATGAAGCCGAGGCCGAGACCGCTGAAATACCCGTGGTATTTCTTACCGCCGATTCCGATAAGCAGACAGAGGCCAGGGGCTTTGAGATGGGCGTGGACGATTTTGTCCGTAAACCCTTTGATCCGGATGTGCTCTTAAAGAGAGTACAGAAGGTCTTAAACCGCCAGGAACAGATCAATAAATATCAGTTCGAAGCCACTGTCGATAAGCTTACCGGCCTTTTGAACAAGGGCGCAGCCGTCGAAAAACTCAAACAGGTAGTGGATCTTAAATCCGGTTTTCTTATGATGATAGACCTGGATTCTTTTAAGCTGGTAAATGATCTATACGGCCACGATATGGGTGATAAGGTACTTATCACTTTTTCGGAGCTCTTAAAGGAAGGTCTTGGAAAGAATGATGTCATAGGCAGGATGGGCGGTGATGAATTCAGCGCTTTCAGCACTTTCCTGAATTCGGAAGAAGATATTAAAAGATTTACCGAAAAGCTGAACATCGATCTTACCGCAAAAGCAAAAGAGCTTATGGGTGAGGATATGGAGATCCCGCTGGGAGCATCCATCGGCGCTATATATATACCCGGGGTTGGTGAAGATTATGACGAGATGATCAAGCTGGCCGACAAGGCTCTCTACAATGTAAAGCAAAACGGAAAGCATGGTTTTGAGATATATGTGGCCGGCGCGGGATCGGAAACAAACAAGAGCAAGAAGATAGACCTTAAAGCGCTCAGCATACTGATGTCCGAGCGTAATATTCCCAATACCGCGCTCAAGCTTACAAAGGAAGATTTTACCATAGTATATCGCTATGTGATGCGTTATATAATGAGGAACTCAAAGGTGGCGTGCAAACTTCTTTTCACGCTTGACCGTGGCACAGATGCTTCGGATGAAAGCTATGCAGAAGCCTGTGAAGCTTTCGGCGACCATATGAGCAATGTATTAAGAAAGACCGACCTGATCCTCCGATATAATAACAGTCAGTATTTTGTACTGTTAACAGAGGTTAAGGAAGATTCGATACAGCATGTTACGGATATTATCATAGACAGATGGACAGCCAATAACAACAATGCGCTGACCATAAGTTACGAGATGGAACTGATCAAAAACGAAGAACAGTGATCGAAGCGGATAATAACAGAAGGTTCATCCGGAGGAAAAATATGAAAAGATTATTCAATGATGGCTGGGAATTCTCCAAGCAGGCGCCCGGCAGTGATATTGCAGATATCAATTCCATGGAGTTTGCGCCTGTCAATCTTCCGCATGACTGGCTGATAGGCCAGACTAAGGATCTTTACGAAAGCTCTACGGGATTTTACCGAAAAAAGTTTTCACTTAAAAAAGAGCAGGGACAGCGTTATGAGCTTTACATAGAAGGCGCATATATGGACACTACGCTCTATGTTAACGGAGCTGTCGCAGGTGAATGGAAGTATGGATATTCCAGCTTCTTTTTTGATATCACCGACCATCTTATTGACGGTGATAATGAGCTTGTGATCAAGCTTGTCTATCTTTCGCCCAACAGCCGCTGGTACAGCGGCGCCGGCATCTTCAGGGATGTGTATCTGATAAATCATAATGATACACATATCGTAACTGACAGCATTTACATTTCTGCAAAACCCGTAAAAGAAGATGAACTTTCCGGAGAATGGGAGTTAAGCGTAAGCGCCGATATAGCCTGCGGAGCAGCTGACAGCAGCTGGAATAAAGGCTTTAGCGGACTTGGGGATGTAGATGAGGATCTGCAGATAGAGCTGTCTGTTCCCGGAACGGGGATCGCTCATAAGGCATCCCTTAAAGAATTGAAAGCAGAAAGCTATAAAGATAAAGCTTTAAGGATAGAATTTTCGGAAACAGTCAGGGAGCCTGAGCTCTGGTCGCTTTCATCACCTGCATTATATACAGCGGTACTTTCCTTTAATGGCGATACCGCAGAAAGCCGTTTCGGCTTCAGAAAGTTTGTTTATGATACCGATCACGGCCTTTTCCTGAATGGCGAGCATATAAAGATCCGCGGGGTCTGCGAGCATCATGATCTGGGCGCGATAGGCGCGGCGTTTAACAGAAGCGCCATGAAGCGCAAGTACGAAGTCCTGCGCACAATGGGAGTAAATGCGATCCGTACCGCACATAATATGCCGGCAGTGGGACTTTTGGATCTGGCTGATGAACTGGGCTTTCTGGTCATGGATGAAGCCTTTGATATGTGGGAAGGCAGCAAGACCGAATATGATTACGGCCGTTTCTTTAAGGAATGGAATGAACGTGATGTGCGCAGCTGGATACGAAGGGACCGCAATCATCCTTCCATAGTGATATGGAGCATAGGCAACGAGATCTATGATACTCACAAAGATGAGCATGGGCAGGAGATAACCCGCATGCTGCAAAAGGAAACCCTGGAGAATGATCCGCGTGGAAACGCCATTGTAGGCATGGGTTCCAATTACATGCCCTGGGAAAATACTCAGAAGTGCGCGGATATCCTTAAATATATCGGATACAATTACGCGGAAAGATTATATGATGAGCATCATGCGGCGCATCCCGACTGGCATATCTTCGGAAGCGAAACGGCATCCACGGTTCAGAGCCGTGGCATATATCACTTCCCGTATGAGCGCGCGCTGCTCGCAGATGACGACTGGCAGTGTTCATCTCTTGGAAATTCCACTACCAGCTGGGGCGCGCCCAATCCCGAGTACTGTGTGATACAGGAGAGGGATCATGAGTTTTCGATGGGGCAGTTCCTCTGGTCCGGTTTTGATTATATCGGCGAGCCTACGCCTTATCATACCAGGAATTCATATTTCGGACAGATCGACACGGCGGGCTTTCCGAAGGACAGCTATTACGTTTATAAAGCTGCGTGGACGGATCATAAAAAGGATCCTTTTGTGCATGTATTGCCTTATTGGGATTTCAATCCCGGACAGCTGCTTGATGTGCGCGTAATATCAAATGCGCCCGAGGTGGAGCTTTTTGTAAACGGAAAGAGTCAGGGAAGAAAGCGTATAGATCATGAACACGGAACGGTCTTAAGCGCAGATCACCGTATCCCCTATGAACCGGGGGAGATCACTGCAGTGGCTTATGATGAAGAAGGCCGTGAGATAGCAAGGCAGAGCCGTCATTCATTTGGTGATGCAAAGGTGCTTAAGGCAGAGCTTTATGATCCGGAACATGAATTTACGGCTGGCTGCGGAGATATGTGTTTTATAGCCGTATCAGCCCTTGATGAAAACGGATATCCTGTTGAGAATGCAAATAATATTGTAAAGGTGGATGTTAAAGGCGCCGGCTGGCTGACAGGTCTGGATAACGGCGATTCAACAGATACCGATGAGTATAAAGGCTGCGAGAAAAGACTCTTTTCCGGAAAACTCCTGATATGCATATCGGTAGGCGCGGAATGCGGAGATATAAATGTAAAGATCGAAAGCGCAGGGCTTGAGGGAACTGAGCTTAATATCCCCGTTACGAAAAAAGAAAGCATTCCCGGAATATCACTGATACCCGAAGATAATAAGGCGAAGACGAACGGCAGAGCTTATGTACGAAAGATAGAGCTATGCTGTGAAGGAAAACGGGAACTGGGTGAAGATAATAAAGAGGTAGTTGTAAAAGCAAAGATATATCCCGAAGGCGTTTTGACAGATCCGGACGAGTTGATATGGAAAGCGGTAAATGATACCGGTATAGAGAGCAATATTGCAAAGATAAGCGAAAAAGACGGGTTTAGCGCAAAGATAAAAGCTTTGGGAGACGGAGAATTCCGGCTGCGCTGCATGTGCCGCTGCGGCTGCGAGAACGTCCGCGTTATCTCCGAACTTGAATTCAGTGTGGAGGGCGTTGGTGAAGCAACACTGGATCCCTACAATTTCGTGGCCGGTGGTTTATGGAGCTACGGTGAAGGTGACATAGGTGTAGGCAACGAACACGGCGTATCTACGGAACGCGGAGCGCGTAGTGTAGTGGGCTTTGAGAATATTAACTTTGGCTCTTACGGTTCCGATGAGATCACTATCTCCATTTTTAATCTTTCGGATGATCCGTTTGACTTTGAGCTTTGGGACGGCATACCCGGAAAAGAAGGCAGCGAGCTGTTGCTTAACGGTCATTATCATAAGAAATCCATCTGGAATGTGTACCAGCCGGAGACTTACCGCCTAAAGCGCCGTATGAAAGGTCTTTGCGGACTTTATCTGGTGGCAGAGGATAAGGTGCATATAGGAGGCTTTTCCTTTACAAAATTAAATAAAGCCTATGCGCTTTTGAATGCGGGAGAATGCGATGCGGTATACGGTGATAAGTTTGAAAAGCGTACAGATCGCATTGCAGGTATAGGAAATAATGTTACTGTAGAATTTACGGATATGGACTTTAACGAAAAGCCTGCAGACAGACTTGAAATAAGCGGATACACGGACATCCCCTGTAATACTATCCACGTGATATTTGATAACGGTGAAGAAGAAATAAGGGATATCCTTGAATTTACCAAAGACGGCGGAGAGACACAGAGTTTCAGCGTAAGCGGCTATCATGGGAAAGGAACGGTAAGATTTGTATTCCTTCCCGGCAGCAGTTTTGATATGCGCAGCGTCCGCTTTTCATGAGGCATAGACAGGGATGAAGAATAAAAAAGTTAAGATCATTCCCCTGCTTATGACACTTATGCTGTGTTCCTGTGGGGTTGAAAAGAAAGACTATAGCAGTTCTGTGTCAGAAGGTGATGAACGTGTGACTCTGGCGCAGCTTATAACTCCGGGTTCGGAAGGAAACAGTGAGGATCCATATAATGGAGAGATGGCAGGAGTCAGCGGGACACTGGAAGCAGTATACACTCCTACCCCCACGCCGATACCTGCGGTGATACCGTATAACATACGCACAAACCTGGCGCCTTCGCTGATCAGTGCAAAGGGCGCCGGAGACAGTCAAAAGACCGAGGCGGTCCTGGGACAGATATGGGATGAAGATCCGGCCTGGGCTGATAAGTTCAGGGCTGTGACAGAGCATTGGGATAAGGTAAACGCCGAAGGCTATGTGAATGTATTTACGGATACGGAATACATACGCGATGATGTAATACAGAATGGAATTAAAACCACAGCATTTAACGGCAGGATGATGTTCCCTGAGAAACTGCCGGAAGATGAGAGTCTGTGTTTTATCGTGGCAGGCTTTGAGCTGCAGAGCAACGGCGCGCCGAAAAAAGAAATGATAGACCGTCTGGTCATTGCGCTGGGCTGCGCGCAGCAGTATCCGAATTCTTATGTGCTGCTGACCGGTGGACCTACCGCTATGGGAAACCCCTCTGCTACGGAAGCAGATGTTATGGCAGACTGGCTGGAAGATCATGGAGTAAGCAGGGAACGCCTGATAGTAGAGAACAGATCCACGATAACTTTTGAAAATGCGCTTTTTGCATATGATATCCTGCAGAAGGAATATCCGCAGATCGCGGAACTGGCTATCGTAAGCAGCGATTATCATATTCCCTTGTGTTCGATCCTTTTTGAAGCCAGGTGTCTGTTAAAAGCCGATGAGGATTCGACGATCCATGTCATCGCCAACATAGGAAGCATCACCACGGGATACAGCTTTGGCATAAAGGAACAGGGACGTCAGCTGACGGATATGATAAGAGAGATAAGATAGATCAGTCCAGAGTCTGTCCTTTGATCTGTGTTATATAGCACAAAAAACCGGAGGCGTACCACATAAGACTGAATGCCAGTTCAGGCAGAAAAACCGTTCCTTCCGTAACCAGGATCCCCAGTATAACTACCAGGATAAAAGCGCATATCATGATCATGTTTCCCAGGCCGGCTTCTTCGGGAAAAGTTGCATCTTCATCTTTTAAGGCGGTGATCCGGAAGATGAACATGGGCACCATAGTGAACACCAGGATCAGCGCGGCATATATAAGAGTCAGTATAAATGAAGCGCTTACATTAACGGAACGGGCAACAATTTTTGCAAAGGCAGTAAACAGCGAACCTATCGTCTGCGTATTCGTATCGCCTGCCTCACTCACGTTGAGCAGACCGTCATGGAAGCGTATATCATAGATCTTCCACGAATAATAGACGGAAAGGTAAGCGCCCCAAAGTATTATAAGCGCAAATATCAACAAACGTATCTTTGCTGCAGTATCGATCTTATTTAAATTATCCATAAGCTCAAGTCTCCATGATCGGGATTTTTCCCTTAGCATAATATTACCGCTTATCGGATATTTAAACAAGTCGCAGGCAGTTGCAGATCTTCAAATATTTTTACATACAGCCGAATTATTTTATGATAAAATAATACCATCCGGAAAATCTCCGGATGGTATTATGCTTTGTGACTGTATATTAGAGACCGGTTATGCATATTGTGCAGGATGGAGGATAAGAACTATGTTTCGCTATCATAATAGTATATTGAAAAACCGCATGGAACAAATGCTTGATACATTTAAAGATATATGTGACGGCAGGGATATCTCCATAGGAAGTCTGGTCAGGGATAAGGACGGACATTACAGTGACGGGAAAATGACCAAACTGATAGATCAGCTGGTGATGGCGGATTACAGTGAGGCTGATATGTATATGTACAGTAGCACTGAGCGGTGTAAGAGGGAAGAGGATTATCTTTCAACTCTGTTATATGTTGTGATACGCGCGGCTCAGGCAGGTATCAGCAGAGTAAGGGAAGGAGGACTTGTCAAGGCGGTAAAAGATGACAGTTTTGCAAGCATTATAACGCAGTTTAATGCGAGTAAGGATGTTTATTTACCCACCGTGGTCAGTGGATCCATGAAGGCTACGATAGAGACCGTGTATATGCTCCTTAGCGGAAAAAGACTGGTATTTCCGGATCCGTTTAGGCCTAATACGCTAAAGGAAGAGATAGAAAAACATCGCGAAGAAGCAGAAAAAAAGGCGTCACAGACAGAAGCTGAAACAGAATTGGACGATGAAGATGAAGAAGAGATGCCGGAAGATATCGATGATGATGGCCTGTTTGGCTGGGATGATGATATGTTTACCGAAGAAGAAATGGAAGCAGTCCATCAGGCAAGCGTAGTGGCAGCCATCAGGGATGAGGAAGAGGAAGATTTTTATAAAGGAGATCCCCAAAGCAGGGAGGATTATTATAAAGACCATAAACATGAAGATGAATGGTGGATAGAAGAAAGGGAGTGGTTTTCAAAGTATTCCCTGGGAGATCCCGATGATGAGGAATATAAGGAAAGATACGAAAAAGAAAAGAAACGACTGATGATCTTCTTTGCCGCAAAGCAGGAATTCATAAATAAATATGAACATCTGTATGAGATAACCACGGTTGAAGATAAGGATTTTGTTAAGAAAGTGGAAGCTAAGATAAATGCATGGCTTAAAAATAATGATAAAACGATCTATATGAATGATGACGATTTTATGGCTGTGTACGAAAGTCTGTATGAAGCTGTCAGTGAAGCACGTTTACGCCAGGGGAAAAATAAATGACAGAAGGATGCGATAAAAAACAAAAAAGCTTCACGGAAAAACTTTTCGATAAGCTGTATAAACAGTACGAAGTGATGCCGGAAAGATCGGTGCTTTTTGCCTGTAAGAAAAGTGAGCTGCAGAAGGAAGCTGAGAATAAAGCAGATACCAAAAAGCGTATGGCTATTCATACGGAGTATTATATACAGCTGACTGCGGCATATGAAAAAGCTGCCGGCGGGGATGAAAAAGATATACTCAGATATCTTGAGCTTGTTACGGAGCTTATGCTCAAAAAAGGAAAGCTGCAGATATTTATTCCCAAAGATAAGACAGGGCTTTTGGATTTTATCGACAGATGGAACGGTTACTGGCTGTGTTTTATCAGTGACGGGATCGACGCACAGCCCATCAGTACTGATATAAAAGATCTGACACCCGCAAAGATAGGCAGGAGTATATCTGAAATAAAGAAGCGTCTGGACCCTGCAGGAAAAGATTATGTAGATGAAACGCTGGAAAAAATGCAGAAGGAACTGACGGATAAATGCATACAGAGGGCTGTTGAAAGCTATATCGGGGAGAAGCGCAATTCGATACTAACCACGATAGACAGAGATCTGGTGAATGCCTGTGAAGAGGATCCGTATTTCAGCGATCTTTTCCATTCAAAAAAAGGTATGAAGGATTCAGATGAAGAAGATACGCAGGCTCAGATGGATCTGTTTTTCGGTTTTATTGAAAAAGGCATGGATAAGGAAACTCCGGGCAGTGAAGAATGCAGGAACATCTTCATTCCTCTGAGGACAGACAGATATACAGCTGTAAGCCTGTGCATCATAGGTAAGAATTATTATTCCGATGATGAATGGGAGGAAGACTTTCCCTGTACTCTGGCCGTGATGGCTTTAAATGATGCGAAGGGATTTTGCAGTGGCAAAGCTTCTGTGATATATGAGGCGGAAAGCCATTTGGATGAAGATGTCAGACGTTTCAAAAGATATCTGGAAATGGCAGGCGATGATAAAACAAAGATACGCAGTGTTTGCGACGAATACTATACGATTCATAATTTTCAGTATGTTGAAGCAGTAGCGACCGCAAGGCGTTTATTAAGGGATATAAATATAAAGGGAATGAGCAGCTGTCCTGCTGTATTTAAGATGAGCAGACTGTATTCCGAACTTTTGGTAAAAGAACAGTAGAGGCTTGTACCTGCTTCCATTTACGGTAGATACGGGATACGCAGCAACTGATATAATTTTTTGTATATACGGTATTTTTGCCCTGATCGGAACAGTAAGTATTTTGAACAGTGGGGAGTTCGCGGCACAAAAACTGCATCAGTCCGGATTCGGAAATATTATGGTCATTTCCGTTAATGACAGACTGCATGATGCTGTCAAGCATATGGGTAAGTGCCTTACCTTTTTCATATGTATCGAACAGCTCGGGATCATCCTGCAGTGCCTGATAACTTTTAAACTTATCCAGGGTCCATTTTATCGTATCCTTGTTGACACTGATATGCAGAATGATCAGGCTGATCAGCATCTGTTCTTCACGGGAATATAGATCCTCGGGAAACATTTTATCGATGTTCTCCTGATTTCTCTGTAACCCAGCGACAATGTTTTCGGGTGTCATAGTATTGATATCGGCCATTATATCCTTTATGGCGGCCTTGTCGGGATCTTCATTATTGACGGGGCGGTCAAGCAAAAGCAGCTCTCTGGCCGGGTGATCCTGATTATATAGCTTTAGCATATCGTTTATGCAGCCTTTTATAAGAAAGAATTCCAACTCGCGGTCTTTTTCATCTTTGCAGTGGGGATCGTAGTTGCGGAGATTTTGATAAATGCCCCATTGGCATGCCGGCAGCAGATCTTGTGCCTGTCTGGAAGTTATTTTGATTTTTCTTGCGGAACAGAAGGATATGAATCTTTTAAGGACAAGGGACATAAAAGGGCACAGTTTGGAGTCCGGATCAAAATCGATAGGATAGAGATGATTTAATATCTCCTGTATCTGTAAATCTCTTTTATTACATTCGGGCATTTGATTTATACTTATAAGGTCTGCTGTAAGCTTTGGCCAGTTGATTTCTTTCATAAAGGTCTCCATATAATACAAAGATGATTGTATTATAATACGGACATAGGGGGCAGGCAAGAGAAAGCGCGCTATAGATAGAGACAGCAATAGTTATATAAACTATAAACATACAAAGGAGGTTTTGCATGGCAACAGCTTTTACCTGGATCTGGAAATACAAAAAATATGTGGACGATCATGTATGGTCGATGGCCGGGATGGTCTTATGGGATTACAGCGCCGGTCCCAAAGTGGCCGGAAAAGACGGCAAGGATTCAAGAGAGTTTGAAATAGATGATCTTTTGCGTCCTGAGTTATTTATCCTGGGTTTTCTTGAGAGCATTTATTTTGCGAAGATATTCAGAGAAAACCTGATCGAAATTTCAGATGACCTGAAAAGCGGAAATATGAAAACTGAAGAGTTCTGCGTTAAGATAGACAGTTATATCAAGAACGAAAGATTCAGGGACATGGTTATAAGCTGCAGGGAGATCTCTGACGAGGTCAAAAAAGAAGAACAGGAAAAACTGATCGAACTCTTCATGCGGATCTACCATTTTGAATATAAGAAGAAAGATGAAGATGATGAAGATCCCCTGGGAGCATTCTGCGAGTGGTATAAAAAAGCTGTATGGCAGTATGTAACAGCCAAAAAGGATAAAGACAGGGAATTTATAGATGAGATGAAGAAGTACTTTATGAACCCCAGGTCAACGGGACATCTCATCAGCCCCAGGGAAATGCTGTATTTCTGCCTTGACTATATGAAGGTAAAGGAGAAGGAGGAAAAAAGCTTTGACTTTGTAAAGCTGTCGCAGAAATATACCGGTCTTCAGAAAGAGATCTCGGAAAGAGTAATAGGACAGGATACCGCAGTCAGAAGATTTATCCAGGAACTGTTCAATGCGCAGCTCAGGAAGAATGAAAAGCAGCACGGACCCGAAGGATCTTTTCTCTTTGTGGGACCTCCGGGAGTCGGTAAGACTTTCCTGGCGCAGACGGCAGGAGAACTGAGCGGGCGTCCTTTTAAAGTTTTTGATATGAGCGAATATGCGGGACACAATTCTTTTAACGGTCTGGTGGGATTTGAACCGACCTGGAAGGATTCCAAGGAAGGAGATCTTACTTCCTTCGTGTCAGAAAACGAAAATGCCATACTGGTATTTGATGAGATAGAAAAGGCTCATATAAAGACAATACATCTTTTCCTTTCTATACTTGAAGGAGGTTATCTGCGCGATCTGTATACGCAGGCGGATGTGGATTTTACGCATACTACAATAATCTTTACTACAAACGCCGGCAGAGATTTCTATGAAGAAAAAAGAGGAATGTCCATATCGGCCCTTTCCGAAGCGACTATACTTGACGCTCTTAAAAAAGACCTGAATGGGGACGGTACTCCCAAGATGCCTGCGGAGATACTCTCCCGATTAAGCAAGGGAAGCATTATAGGTTTTGATCATATGGATCCGGCTAAACTGATACCCATAATCAGGAAGGGTATGGAGAAGGGAGCAGATATTGTTGAAGAAACTATGAGAATGAAGTGCCAATACGATAACTCGCTCCTGCCCTATCTCTTCCTTTATCATATGGGAGGTGATCTGGATGCCCGCGTTGCTGCGGCCCGCAGCGAAAGCTTTATAAAAGACAGCATTTTCCATATATCGGAACGTGCCGGGGCAAATCCGAAGAAATATGAAAAGCAGACCGGAGGAAAAAGCATCAGTATCCATTTTGATGTGGAAGAAAATGACCTGGCAAAGGAGCTTACCAGACCACAGGAAACGCCGGTGGTATTGGTAGTCTGCAATCAGGCGGACCTGTCAAAGATAAAGGCGGCAAATAAAGAATATTCCGTAATACATGTTCAGGCCGAAAAGGAAGACAGGGATTATAAATCATTTATAGAAAAAGAACTGAGGGAGAGCAATATTGCAGCGATAATCGTTGACCCTTTTATGCGTGAGAAAAAGAAGGGACAGTCTCTTGAGGGGCTCAGCAATCTGGATACGATAGGAAACAGTGTTATCGACTGGCTTTCCAAACAGAGGAGCAAACCGCCCGTATACTGCGTCGAACTGCACGATAAGCACCGCATAAGCTTTGTGGATCTGCAGGAACTGCGTCAGCGGGGAGTAAAAGGCATACTTAAACTTGCTGATGCCGCAAATGCCAAAGAACGTACAAATATGATCTATGCAACACTGTATGAGATCTTCCTGAACGGTAAACTGGCATGGCTGCATTCCAGAGGAAAAGCTCTGGAGTTTGAAAGCGGAAACATGATAGAAAGTAATGATGATGAAGCTGTGATAACCGTAAGGCTACATGATTTCCGTCTGGTACGCAGTATGGATACAAAGGCGCAGGAATTGTTTGTAGATGATGAAAAGCTGAGTAAAGACAGTTTTGATTCTGTTGTGGGTGGGGAATCTGCAAAAGAAGAGCTCAGGCGCTTTGTGAAGTTCATAAAG
This sequence comes from uncultured Lachnospiraceae bacterium, assembly GCA_946612125.1. Classification (GTDB taxonomy): domain Bacteria; phylum Bacillota; class Clostridia; order Lachnospirales; family Lachnospiraceae; genus NK4A136. Next base: position 19,483 of record CAMOEK010000008.1, read on the forward strand.
GATCCCGCGATGTACAGAAGATCCGGTCAGCAGATTTCCAAAGGCATACTAATGTACGGACCTCCGGGAAGCGGTAAGACCAAGCTGGCAAGGGCTCTCGCCGGAGAAGCGGATTGTCCTTTTGTAAGCGCTACGGGAACGCAGTTCATTAGCGGTGAAAAGTCCATGGCAGAAGTGTTCCGCATAGCAAGAAAATATGCCCCCAGCATAGTTTTTATCGATGAGATCGAGAGCTTTGCGCTGGACAGCAGGGTTGGGCGTAATTATCCCGAGATCACCAAACAGCTCCTTACCGAAATGGACGGTTTTGACAAGAGTGACAAACCCGTCTTTGTAATAGCGGCAACCAATGCGGCCAAAGCCCCCAATCTGGGTGAAAGAAATGTATTTCTTGACGATGCGCTGCTGCGCCGTTTCAGTAAAAAGGTATATATGAGATGGCCGGACCGCGATGAAAGAGTCGATTTTGTAAAGATGAAAAAGGAACAGCTGAAAAACATGGTTTATAACTTTAACGGCCTTTCGGATGACGACATCATTGATTTTGCTTTCCTTACTGCGGGACATTCGCTCTCGGAAATACAGACGGTATTGGAGCAGACAATAGGACGCGCGGCGGAAACCGATACACAGCCCAATAAGGAAATGCTCTTCACCTGCTTTGAAGAAGCAGTGTATGGTGAAGAACGTAACTACGCAAAAGAGCATATACGTGTTACAGCGCTCCATGAAGCAGGGCATGCATTTATGGGATTCTATTGTGATGAAGGCGCCAACAGCCGTTTCCTGCCGGAGTATGCAACAATAATAGCGCGTGGCGGATATCTTGGAATGGTAAGGCAGAAAAGCGATGAGACCAGATCGGGTTATTCGAAGAATGAGCTTCTTAAACTGATCCGTATTAAGCTGGCCGGGCGCGCGGCAGAGATAATATTTTCCGAAAAAATGGAAGAAGGCCTTACGACAGGCGCTTCCAATGATCTGGAGAGCGCAACGGATATAGTCGGAGATCTGCTCTGCAGGTATGGAATGGAAGAAGATTTTATGACGACGCTGCCCCTTGAGATGATGATGAAATCACCTGTTGCGGCTCAGTATTATGAAAAGCTCAACAACATCTTAAAACGTGAGATGGATATCACGGAAAAGGTCATCGCAGAGAATAAGGAAAAGATAGAAGCTTTAGCAGATGCTCTTCTCGACAGATCCCGTCTGGATACGGATGAGATGAGAGAGATATTGTACAATAAACAGTGAGTATTGAAGGAGGTATTACATGTACAGAGAATCGACATATGAAATTCACAATGAAACAATGGATCATTTTGCAGAGCTGTTTAACAGCTGCAGTGAGTGCCCTAATCTGGAGTTTATCCCTAATCCGGAAGAAACCTATGGCAATGACGGATATATTATCGATCATGACAGTGGTAAAAGCATAGGCTATGACTGGGAAAGAAGAGATGATCATTTTAAAAACGGCGAATTTGATTTTGATACTCTGGGACAGTACGAAAGAAAACTTATCAAGGATAATATCCAGATATCATTGCAATGCGATGAGACAGATACTGCAGTTGCTGTAGGCTGGCATAAGGACTGGCTTAAAGAAGTAAAAACCATAAAAGCGCTTAAGACAGATTCTAAAAAGAAGCAGCAGGGAGAAGTGCGTTATACAAGGGAGTTTAAGATCTTCAAATATGATGAGATAAGTGAGTTAAAGAGATACATAGATGAGATGATCAAAACGGACGCATATCGATTCGACAGTGAAGAGATGAGAAGAAATATTGTCCGAACTATCAATCAAGACGGATATGATCTGGATGATCAGCAGATAGACGCTGTACTCTGCAGTAAAAAATATGAGCAGGTAGTGGCCGGAGCAGGCGCGGGAAAGACCATGACGGTAAGCGCAAAAGTAAGATATCTTACGGAATGCCTTGAAGCAGAACCCCGGGATATTCTGGTCCTTTCCTTTTCGAGGGAAACCGTAAAAGAATTAAGAGAGAAGATTATACCCGGATGCCATATATTTACTTTTCATGCTCTGGGATATGCTATTCTGGGACATGAAGGTGATGTAAAAGACACAAAGCTTAAGAAATTTTTGACAGATTGCATACGTGCAAAAATATCAGATAAGGAATATGATGAAGATTTTGCTGATTCGCTGCAGCAGTTTTTTGAGAGCGATCAATCTGCAGACTTTACGGATGAAGAAGAACCTACGGACGATCTTAAGACAGGTTTAAATGAGATCTTTTCTACGGATGGCATTAAAGCAGAAGGTGAAAATCTGATAAATCTTCTCCGGGTTTTTATTGAACAGATGAAGATAAACGGGTTAAAAGAAGATGCATTTGATGTATGGAAGGACGAAGCCGAAAGCGCGCGCACGGTACTGTTTTTGGAGATCTGCAAGCCGTTGTTTACTGCATACCGGGATTACCTCTGTGATAAACATTTGCTTGACTTTTCGGATATGATAAACGATGCCGAAGCGCGGTTACTAAAAATGGCTGAAGACAAGCGGAGTGCTTCCGTCAGAAAATACAAATATATTATTGTAGATGAGTATCAGGACATTTCTCTTCAGAGATTTAATCTGATAAAGGCGCTGATCAGTTATAGCGGAGAAGAATTCAAGCAGCTGATGGTTGTGGGTGATGACTGGCAGGCCATATATGCTTTCAGTGGAGCAAAGGTGGATCTGTTTACCGGCTTTAAGGAGTTAACAAAAGCAGGTGATGATCATGAGTGTATAAAGCTGGTAAACACTTATCGCAACCCCCAGGCGCTTATAGATATTGCAGGGGATTTTGTGAGCAAGAATCCGAAGCAGATCAGAAAAGAACTTCGTTCAAAGAAACAGTATGAAAATGGTAAGGAGATATTAAATCCTGTCAATGTAATAAGCTATGAGAAAGGAAGTGAGGTATGGGCATGCTGTGAAGCGCTTCGCAGACTGAAACAGGACCGTATAAAAGACGGAAGAAAAGTTGATGGCAGTGTGCTGATATTGGGGCGTTTCAGATTTAACGGGAATAATCTGAACGGAAGGTTTCCTCATTTTGATGATGATCCGGATATGATGGAGATGAAACATATCTTTACCATGGATGCAGATGGTGTGCATCTTAGGCCTGTGGATGAAGAGCTTAAGGATATGACTGATATCAGATATATGACTGTGCACAGATCCAAAGGACTTGAAGCAGAAGATGTAATAGTTCTGGGAATGGACGAAGATAAGAAAGGATATGGCTTTCCCTGCACAAAAGAAGATGACGATATCTTAAGTATGGTCAATAAGAAGGAAACCATGGAAAATACGATCAGGTTAAGAAATAAACTCTGGTCTGAAGAAATGAAAGTTATTGATTATCCCGAAGAACGCCGGCTTTTTTATGTAGCCCTGACCAGAACAAAAAACAGGGTATATCTGCTGGGAAGAGAAGACAGCTTGTCGCGATATGCAGGCAGTGAGCTGATCGAAGACAATAAGGCAGATGAAAAAAGGAGCATAAGGGAAATAAAGTATGTCTGTGAAGAGCTGAAAAAGTACGAAAAAATAGAACAGGCAAGAAAAGAGTATTTAAAGAGCGCATATATCATAGATGATAAGGGAAATACAGCAGCGCCGGTTTATAAGGTATTTATGTCGATAAGAGAGATATATGAAAAAACAAATTATGTATCGGTAAAGGAAAGAACGTTGCTGGCGTTTCTTAAAGGAGCAGAAGAAGAGAGCGTGACAAGAAGAAGGAATTGGGGAAGTCTCGACCGGCTCAAATTTTACGGATGTTTGCGGGAGACAGGCGTTGCTGATATCGAGATACTGATCAGCAAGATGATAGATACCGGCCTTCTGTACAGAGGATGGTTTGATAAACCTGTGGGTAAAAGAGATTTTGTCAGATACGGTAAAAAGCAGGTAGACAAATGGAATACCATGTCAGATGAAGATGCAGAGGCTTTTATGGCTTCACTTAAAACAGATATAAGCAAAGAGATCAACGATAAGCCCCGGGTAGCAATTGAAAAATTATAATCTAAGAAGGAGAGAAAAGAAATGGCAGAAACAATGGAAAAAGAATTAAATAACGGGCAGCAGGAATGCGTAAACAGCAAAGCGGAATGGCTTCTGATAGGCGGATCGGCGGGAACAGGAAAGAGCCTGGCTTTATGCAGAAGGGCGAAGCAGCTTTTGGAAGCCGGAGAATCCGTGTTATTTATTACCGGCACCACAAACATGCTTGATAATTATACGCATATGCTTTCAAACGGCAAGTTTGCCCGGTATGAAGAGAATGACGAACAGTGCGTATTTATGCGGAAAGACCGTTTTTATTTAAAAGTATATGGTGCGCCGGTTAATTATATTAACGGCGGGAAAGCTTTTGATGAAAAAACAGAGGAGGAGATCACCGGATTTGCGGCTGATATCATAAAGCGTCCTGATCTTGAAAGATTAAAAAAGGATCATGTGCTTATAGATGAGGCTCAGGATTTTCTTATTGAAGAATTATATCTTTTTGCACAGCTTGCAAAAAAGAGTCTGACTCTTGTTGCCGGGACATCGCAGGAGATCTTTGCAGATGATGATACCTGGGAAAAGAAACAGGCGAGACTTGAGGAGATATGTAATAAGCATTTTACAAAACTTGAGCTTAATATTCAGCTTCGCATGTCTTCGGAGATATTGGCGCTTGCAAACGATATAGGTTCAAAGATGGACAGTGCTGTGTTGCCGGATGACACTGCCGTCAGCAGGGGGTTGCCCAAGCTGGTATTATGTAATAATGAAGAAGAGGAGATAGAGACTCTTAAAAAGATAGTGGGCGGATTGAAGATAAATGAGCGCAGAGTGGGAGTGATCCTTGGTTTTAATAAGGGCAGAAGAAATCTTAAGGAGATCAGCCGGTTACTGACAGACATGGGAGTCGAAGTATACAGTAATGAGATAGCAGATACCGGTTTGTGGGTGCTCAATGTAGCAAATGCCAAAGGCATAGAATTTGATGATGTTATATTGTTCCTCGATAATGATAACTTTTTCTGTGATATATATAAAAAGGGATCGGGAGCAAAGAACCTTTACGTTGCCATTACAAGAGCATGTTCAAATCTGGTTATGATAGCAGATGTGAATAACAGGAGTGGATATATAGGGAATAAATATAATAAAAATACTCCTGTCTTTGACCGGGAGCACTATAAAGAAGAAAGGTCTGTATGAGGGGCATACGCTAAAGAAAAGATATAAATAACGTGGGTTTTGTGGTATAATACATAAACTTAAATTCACAGGAGGAGAAGATTTTGAAAAGAAAGACGATAGTCAGATTGCTGGGAGCGGCAGTATTGTCGGCATCCCTGCTGGCAGGCTGTGACAGCGGTAACGACAGCAATCGTGGGAAAATAGAGCAGGAAGAAGAGGAAGAAGCAAAACCCACAAAAGCACCCCAGGAACCTGAGCCGGTGGCGGAACCCACTGAAGAGCCCACGCCCACAGAGGCGCCTGTTGCAAAGGATATCGATTACAGACTGCTAGAGCTTTCAACAGATGCGGTATCTAACTACTATTATGAAGATGATCAGCCGCTGGTTACGGCTAAAGCCACACATATTGAGCTTTTGGATGATGACCTGCCGGAACTTAAGCAGGCCATAGATAAGTTCAGCTCTGAAAGAGAAGCTTATGTGACAGGTGAGTCTTTTGACCAGACCGTTGAGATGATGCTGGGGATGAAAGAGGAAATGACTAACGGGGAAGCCGGAGAAGGCATGGCTCCGTCCTTTTATTATACCAGTTATGAGGATTATGACGTAAATGTGGTAAGGGCGGATACAGTAGTTACCAGCCTTCTGTCCTATGATGAATCGTACAGCGGCGGGGCTCACGGATCGTACTATTATATACCTGTTAATTTTGATTCTCTTACAGGAGAGGAGCTTCATATACATGATGTGGTATCGGACAGCATGATCAATGAGCTTCCGGGCATCCTTGAAGAAAAGCTTCTCGAAAAATATGACGCAGAGATGTTCTTCCAGGCGGATACTCTTGCGGAAACCATTGAAGAATCCATAAGCATGAATGGGGATCTTAATTTCTCTATAGGATATGAAGGACTTACCTTCTATTTCCAGATCTATGAGCTGGCGCCTTATGCATCAGGGCATCAGACGGTATTTTTAAGCTACGCGGATTATCCCGGACTTGCAGACGAAAAGTATACGGAATGCAGCAATAATTTCATCATAAATCTGGAAGCAATGGGAGATACCATTCCTTTTTCAGAGGATACATTAAGTGCTTATTTTACTGACGAGGATGAAAGCGGATACCGTACCAAACTGGTCATAGATCTGAATGGCAAGGAGTACAGCGAGAAGGTCGAATCCTATCCCCCCGGTTCTTTCTGGGTGGCATGCCTGGACGGAGAGAGATATCTTATGGTAAATAAGAGTTACGGAGAGGGTTATTATGGTCTGAATGTTTATTCTCTGGATAATGGGAAACCGCAGCTTGTAGCAGATTATCCCGGAGGCTTTATGCACAGCGTGCCCACAGATCCCTTGCATTTTCCTATATATGAGAAGTGTCATCTGATGTCGACCTATACCATCTACAGATATTATTATCTCAGCAGATCCGGGGAGCCCGCCAGCACGGATGAATACTATCTTGTTGATACGACAAAAGACAAGCCTTATCTTACCGTAAAGCAGTCTGTTAATGCGGAGCTTCGTGATAATGTTGATGATGAGAGTTATACAACCACTACCCTGAGTAAGGGAGTTAAGATATATTTCTATGCTGTGGATCCCACTCAGTGGGTGGATTTTGAAACTGACGACGGAAAGCATGTCCGTTTCTATCTCGATGGGGAAGACGGCAAGGGACAGACCATAGACGGTGTAGAGATCGAGGATATCTTTGACGGTATAAGCTACGGTCAGTGATCTGAGAAACCATATTCATAATGTAGCAAATCATAAAGGAGGTACAGCCTATGAGTACAAAAAGAAGCGGAAGTATGATCGGTATTTTTATGGTGATGATCATGCTCTTTATGGAACTGGCGCCGTCTTTTAAAGTGCAGGCAGCTGATATACATTATGTTCCGCTTACCACGCAGTATTGGCAGAGCGAGGCCAGAAAGCAGCTGAATATGGTAAACGAATTCCGTACCGGTGATGAAGCCTGGCATTATGATGAGAATAATAATGTGGTATATGATACAGGTCTCAGTCCGCTGACATGGGATTACGGTCTGGAGAAAGTGGCTCTTTTACGTGCGGTGGAAACGGCATTATACTGGTCACATACCAGACCTGACGGAACCGATTGTTTTACTGCATATGGAAACGCAATGCAAAACTGTGTCAAAGGCGAAAACCTGGCTGCAGGTCACAGTAATTCGGAAGTTGTTATAAGTGCCTGGAAGGAAACGAATGCTCAATACAGCGGCCAGGGGCACAGGCGCAATATGCTGGATTCCAGATTTAAGTATATGGCTGCGGCCTGTGTAATTTATAAAGGTACTAAGTATTGGGTACAGGAATTCTGCAGCAAACCTATCGATCTGACAGAGACTGCAGCAGACGACGGAGTACATACCGATCAGATTACAGCGGATATAGCAGAAGGTGCTTATTATACAGAATCTTTGGGAGAAGATACCCCTATAAAACTGGAAGTGGGGACAGCTGCAGCCTTGCCTGAATTTACAGGCGTATTTCGAGTAAACGGCAGCTCATCCGAAAAGAGTATACCTCTGCCGGTCAGCTGGAGTCTGGAGGATCCGGCTTTTGGCGTTATTGCTGACGGAAAGATCACGGCGTCAAAGCCTACGCTTACCAAATTATATGGAAGCTTTAACTACCTTGACATGGACTATTCCTGCGAATACACCCTTGATTCCAGGATATATGCCAAATCTGTAAGCGTAAGTCCTGCTGCTGTGGCTGTGACTAAGGGCGAGACCGTAAGCATCAATGCCACTGTATTGCCGGAAGGCGCTATCGATGCGGCGGTAACATACAGCAGCAGTGATACATCAGTGGCAACTGTATCCCAATACGGTGTGGTCACGGCAGTCGGAAACGCCGGTGAATATACGAATGTAAGGGCCACTACGGAAAGCGGGCTTTATGATGAGTGCCATATTGATATAGCAGAGAACCCTTATCTGGAGGCGTCTGCAGGCAGTTCGGAATATTCGGGAATGAAGATAGGAGACAGCAAGGCGCTGCCGTCTGTTTCTGCGGATGGTACATATTCAAGCCTTACTTATCCCAAGCCTGTTCCCGAGCTTAAGATGAGTATTTCCGATAACACGGTCGCGGTCATTTCCGATAATAAGGTTTATGCTGTCGGAGCCGGCGAAACCACATTAAATGTTGATGCCGGTACTTTCTACGGAACAAAGTATGATTTTTACTATGATATAAAGGTGGCCGATCCGGCAAACATGCCTGAATCGATAAGCCTAAACTATGCTTCGCTTACCATGGCTAAGGGTGACGAAGTTACGCTGCAGGTTACGGATATCCTGCCTGAAGAGGCAAAGAATTGCGAACTGAGCTTCAGCAGCTTAAACGAGAGCATTGCCACTGTTTCTGATAACGGCATAATAAAGGCCGTGGGCAGCGCAGGAAAGAGCACGAGCATAAGAGTTACTGCAGTAAATGATGTATATGCAGAGTGCAAAGTTTCTATTGTAAATAATCCTACATTGCAGGCTTCGGTAGGAACAAGCGGATATATGAACCTGGCAGCAGGTTCGGCAAAAGCGCTGCCTGTTATTTCGGCCGGCGGTACTTATTCATCGCTGACTGTTCCGCAGGAAGAGCCGGCTGTTACTTTCCATATTGCTGACAGCAGTGTAGCTGTTATCTCCGATAATAAGGTATTTGCGGTAGGCGCCGGCGAAACGGTGCTTAGATCGGATCCCGTAGTATTTTACGGAACGGAATACGATTTTTCGTGGGAGATCACAGTAAAGAGCGCAGAACAGCCTGCGCCCGATCCCGATCCTGTCCTGAATGATGATATGTATTCCATCACTATGAAATTCGGACAGAGTGAAGCCAGGAAGTTTGAAAAACTGGTCAATGATTTCCGTACAGGCGATGAAGCGTGGTATTACGATCAGAATAATAATAAAGTTTCTGCAGGTAATCTGGGCAAGCTGAGCTGGGATTACGGAATTGAGAAGGCAGCAATACAGAGAGCTGCGGAAACTGCCATAATCTTTTCTCATACGAGACCCAATGGTGAGAGCTGCTTTACCGCTTATCCCTCCGGTGGTGGAAGGGGTGAGAATATTGCGGCCGGCCATAATACTGCCAATGCTACCATGGAGCAGTGGAAGGAGACCAACGAGGGATACAGCGGACAGGGACACCGCAGAAATATGCTCGGAAGCAGCTATACGGCATTTGCCGTAGGGCATGTAACTTTTAACGGTTATGATTACTGGGCAATGGGTCTGTCATCACAAAACAGCGGTGAGACGTCCTTTACCGTATGGGACAGTGAAGGTGAAATACTGGTCGAGATAGCAGGCAAGAATATTACAAACGCAGAGGTAAATGCTTCTCTTGCAAAAGGCAGTACCATAGAATTATCTACGGGCGTTGCGAAGAAGCTCCCTACTTTCAGCGGAAGCCTTAAGGTTTCGGGCAACTGGCCGGGTAAGGATATAGCAGTAAAGCTTGCATCTCCCACATGGACGCTCAGTGATCCTTCCTTTGCCGATATTGCCGACGGAAAGATCACAGCGAAAAAGGGAGGCTATTGCGATCTTACAGCAAGCTTTAAGCTGCGCGGCCAGACATATAAGTATACCTATAAACTGCATGTTAAGATCAGTCCTTCCGAGGTAACGCTGAGTCCTGCATCTGCAAAGCTTACGGGTGATGAGACCCTGCAGCTTGAATGGACCGTGCTGCCCGAGGATGCGGAAGATAAGTCGGTTAAGTTTAAGAGCAGCGATACTTCGGTAGTTACTGTGGATAAAAATGGCCTGGTGACTGCTGTCGGCGCCGGTAATGCGACGGTCACCGTTACCACAAATGATGCGGGTAAAACTGCTGAATGCACGATAAAGGTAACTGTTGAATACACTGTTGCCGCGCCCAGGGCGGATATTCCTTCGGGCGAGATACAGAGAGGGACTATCGTCAGACTGAGCAGCAATACTCCGGATGCGGCGATCTATTACACTACGGACGGAAGCACGCCGGATGCATTGAAAGGCACTCTTTATAAGAACGGTATCAGGCTTGAGAGCGATGTGACCATAAAGGCAGTCGCATTTAAGAATGAGGTTTACAGCGGAGTATCCGAGTATAGATATACTATAGGCGCAGATAACTGGGGAGATATCATAGAAGAAGATAGAGCCCAGTGGGATGGACTGGACAGAGTTCCGGAAGGCATATGGGTCGCAGCGGCTTCCGTTCCCACGCTTACATATACGGGTAAGGCGCAGAAGCCCGCAGGTTTCAGGGTATATCTTGGAAGAAAGCTGCTTACAAATAAGGATTACAGCATCAGCTATTCGGCAAATACCAATGCCGGTAATGCGATCGCCACATTCAAATTTAAAGGCAGCCTGGCCGGAACCCTGGAACAGAAATTTGTGATAAGTCCCGTGGATATAAGCGAAGCGGCTATAGGAAGCGTAAGCGTGATCTATACCGGTTCTGCCATCTCTCCCAACCCTGTTGTTATGTGGAAGGGGAAGACACTTGTTAAAGAGAGCGACTACAGCATAGTCGATGCATCGGACTATACCGAGCCCGGAACTTATGAAGCAGCGATAAGCGGAAAGGGTAATTTTAGCGGAACCGCCGGCTTTACTCTTATCATATCAAAGCCTGAAGGCGAAAGCATTACAAAGGCAAAGGTATCCAAGATACCTGCCCAGACTTATGTGGATGGCGGCATTAAGCAGCTTTGTGATAAGAAGGGCAATCCTCTGGCCGTAAGTGTCAAGCTGGGTAACGAGACTCTTATTGAGGGAACCGACTACAGCTGTGCCATAGAAGGCGGCGATAAGCCCGGGACAGCCGCGCTGATCATTACTGCGATGGGCAGCAGATGCTTTGGCAGCAAGACGGTTTACTTTGATGTAAAGGCCCGCGCCATGAAGACCTATGCGGTAGTCGATCCCATATCCGCAGTAACATATAACGGTATGGCGCATACTCCGGAGATAAAGATCTGCGATAAGAAGAGCGGAGAGGTCCTTAAAGAGGGTGTTCATTATACCGTAAGCTACACAAAAAATATCGCGGCCGGCAAGGGAAAGATAACCATAGAGGGCATAGAGTCTGCCGGATATACGGGAAAGATCAGCAAGAGCTTTAAGATAGATAAGGCATCTATTCTGGAGGCTGAGCTTACTTACAGTGACAGAGCATACTTTGTAAAGGGCGGAGCTGTTGCGGATATTAAAGTTACGCTGAACGGATACGTTCTTACCGAAGGCGTGGATTATACCGTTAAATACAGCAATAATAAGAAGGCCGATATGACGGCAAGCTTTATTGTGAGCGGAAAAGGCTCACTGAAGGGCAAGCTCCCCGCGGGACAGTTCAGCGTTATGGCCAAGCCGCTTGCTGAAGTAAACGGCTATGCGGCAGATGTTTTATCGGGCGCTTCCTACAAGTCCAAGCCCATACTTACAGACACAAACGGAAAGAAACTGCTGGCCGGCACGGATTATAAACTGACAGGTTACTTCTATGATGAAGACTGTACCGTAAACGGATCCGAGAGCCGTCTGACCGGACAGGCTGTAAAGGACGGAGATGTGATCCCCGAGGGCACTGTTCTCAGGGTGAAGTTAAGCGGTAAGGGCGCATACAGCGGCGTATGTTTAATAAGATACAGAGTATGCGGAGTGAGCATAAAGACGGCAAGCGGAAAAGTAACGGATCAGCTTTATACCGGATCGGCAATTAAGCCCGGAAAAGACATGATAACGCTTAGCGTGGGCGGAACCGTATTAAAGGAAGATGATTATGAGATAGTTTCGTATTCCAATAATATCAAGCCCGGAACCGCCAAGCTTACTGTGAGAGGTAAAGGAAAATACGGCGGAGAAAAAACAATAAGCTTTAAGATCGTACGGAGGACAGCAGAGTAATGCCTTTAATGGATGAGTTTAAAGAGGAGCGCGAGAAGATAAAGACCGCTCCTCTGAAGGTCAAATGGAAATACTTTCAGGAATACTATCTTAAGATGACCATAGGGATAATTATCGTTGTTGCCATAGTGATATCCATAGTGGTAACAACCCTTACACATAAGGAGGAAATGCTCTATGTCTGTCTTATCAATTATGATATCAATCTGGCCGAGAAAGAGGACGAACTGATAGACACTTTTGAACAGGAGCATCTTGAAAACATCAAAAAGCAGAAGATCGTTCTGGACAGCGGTGAGAATATCCTGGGAGACGGGAAGCAGGCAGATCCCGATTCAATGATCAGATATCCTTATGAAGATGAAGAAAAGATAACCATGGTCATAGCGGTGGGTCAGATGGATCTGATGATAAGCGGGGAAGATATCATCGACAAATATCTTTCCAGGGATGTTTTAAAACCCCTGGATGAAGTATACAGCCAGGCGGAGATAAAGAGTTTTGAAGATGCCGGATCGCTTAAGTACTACCAGGGCAAGCCTGTGGCCATATGTGTGGATAATTCCGAGAAACTGAATAAGTACTATTATTATGTGGGCGAAAAGACAGATCATTATTATCTTGCCTTCGGTTACGGCTACCATACCGATCTGGCAAAGGAATTTGTTAAATATCTTGGTTATTGACCGGTTAAGGACAAGTATTTTATTGCTTTAAAGAAGATAATCTGATAATATACGGTGAGACTAATTTAGTGATTCAGAGGTGATTTCATGGACATAACTGAAGAAGTATCCGCGCTTGTGCGGGAGGTGGCAGAGCAGGCAAAGCTTAAAGAGGGTGATCTTCTGGTCATAGGCTGCTCTACCAGTGCGGTACAGGGAGAGCTGATAGGAACACATTCTTCCGTGGATCTGGGAGCGCAGTTATGGCAGGGAGTGGAAAAGACTGTTTCGGAGCTTAAGCTCAGGCTGGCGGTACAGTGCTGTGAGCATTTAAACCGCGCGCTTGTCACCGAGCGAGAGGTAATGGAAAAATACGGCTTTGAGCAGGTCAACGCAATACCCCAGCCCAAGGCAGGAGGATCTTTTGCAACTCAGGCATATCAGCATTTCAGCGATCCGGTATTGGTAGGAGACATCAGGCAGAGCGCATTGGCAGGCATCGATATAGGAGGTGTGCTGATTGGAATGCACGTTAAGCCTGTAGTGGTGCCCATCAAGTTAAAACAGGATACTGTAGGCAAAGCAAGGATAATCGCGGCGAGATATCGTCCCCGTTTTGTGGGTGGTTCCCGCGCCGTATATGACGAGTCTATAGAATAACATATTGTTTTAGACAGGGATCTTTCCCGGAAGGAGAAGGTATATGATAGCTGTAAATCAGGTTGGTTACGCTACAGAGTCGGTCAAACATGCCACCATCAGCGGCGGCAAAAAATATAAGCTTTTCAACAGTAAGGGGGAGCGCATTCTGGAGGGTGAGGCAAAGCTCTCTATGGATGAAAACAGCGGACAGAAGGCCGGAGTCATCGATTTTACCGATGTTAAGACTCCCGGTAAATACTATTTTGTAGATGAGAAGGGAGAGCGCAGCGCAGGCTTTACCATAGGAAAAAAGGTTTATTCATCCCTTTATAAGGATGCCATGCGCATGTATTATTTCCAGCGCTGCGGCATGAAGCTGGAAGAAAAATATGCCGGCAGATTCGCACATAAAGCATGCCATTGCATGAACGCCAGGGTGCTTTACAGCGAGCCTGCAAAATATGTGAAGCTTAAAGGCGGATGGCATGATGCAGGTGATTACGGAAGATATGTGACGGCAGGCGCTGTTACCCTTGCGCATCTTCTTTATGCTTATGAATTAAAGCCCAAGGCGTTTAAGGCGTCCAATAACATACCGGAGAGCGGCAACGGTATCCCCGATATTCTTAATGAATGCGCATACGAGCTGGACTGGATGCTCAAGATGCAGGAAAAGGACGGAGGCGTACATCATAAAGCGACATCCATGAGCTTTGTGGATTTTGTAATGCCTGAAGACGACAAGCTTGAGCCTGTTATAACACCGGTTTCATCACTGGCAACCGCAGATCAGGCAGCTGTTATGGCGCTGGCGTCCCGCGTATACGAAAAATTTGATGAAAAGAGAGCAAAGGCTTATAAAAGATCGGCGTTGGCAGCAGGCAAGTGGCTGATCGCCAATCCCGGATTTGTATTTAAAAATCCTTCCGAAGTGCACACCGGCACCTATGAGGATATGTGTGACGCGGATGAGCGCATGTGGGCGGCAGCAGAGCTTTTCAGACTCAGCGGAGACCAGAAGTGGATATGGAGCATACGCCAGATACTGGAGCTGCGTATAAGCACGGTGGCCCTGGGCTGGGCAGATGTAGGCGGACTTGCTTCCATGAGCATATTGATGGCAAAGAAGGGAGTATTCCCTCAGGATATCTGCGATAAGCTTTACGGCAACTGGATAGAGGAGGCGGACAGACTTTGCAAAGTTGCGGCAGGCAGCCCTTATGAACTGGCTTTTCATCCTTATAATTTTTGCTGGGGCAGCAATATGCAGGTATTGTGCAACGCAATGGAGCTCTGCTTTGCAAACAAGCTCAGCGGTAAAGAAGAATATCTGAACTACGCTTTGACGCAGCTTGATTATATACTGGGACGCAATGCAATGGATACCAGCTATGTAACGGGCTATGGGGAGAAAGCATTCAGGAGTCCTCACAACAGACCTACTGTTGCCGATGGCATAGATGAGCCCATACCCGGCTATGTATCCGGCGGACCCAATTACCGGGCATGCGATACCGCGGCAAATAAAGAGATACTGGACGGACGTCCGCCCATGATGTGGTATGTTGACGACTGGCGTTCCTACAGCACTAATGAGATAGCGATATACTGGAATTCACCGCTGGTATACGTACTCGCTTACCTTATGTGATCAAACGGATCCGGCCGCTGTGTAATATTGAGCGCTGCGCGGATCTTAAGAACAGGGAGACTCATTATTTATGACTTCAATAGACAGCTTTGACATATCCATACTTGAATATGTCATGAACAATATTCGCAAGGACTGGCTGGATCCGATAGTGATATTTATAACGCATCTGGGGAAGGCCGGTATAGCGTGGATATTACTGATAATGGTATTGCTGGTGATAAAAAAGACCAGGCGCGTAGGCATAGCCTGTGCAATGGCGCTGGTGATCAATGTTATCCTTTGCAACTTTATCATCAAACCCTTGATAGCAAGACCCAGACCTTATGATCTGTACGAGCAGATAATCTGTATAGTTAAACCCCAATGGGATTATTCATTTCCATCCGGGCATACTGCAGCATCGTTTTCGGTATCAAGCGTTCTGCCGTACATGAAGATGAAAAAACGCTACAGTATCCCTGCCCTGGTGCTGGCCGTGATGATAGCGCTCTCAAGGATCTATGTGTGCGTGCATTATCCTACCGATGTTATCTGCGGAGCAATTCTTGGAACCATGGCGGGATTTGCGGGATACATGCTCTACACCAGACTGGTTGAGAAGAAAATGCCCCAAAAGATAAAGGACTTTGTATTCAATTTCCCTGGGATAGAGATCAAAGAGAAAGCAGAAGAGAAAAAGGCATCATAATAAAAAGGCGGCGTATCTTACGCCGTCTTTTCGTATTCTTCCTGAAGAGCTTTCTTTTCCTGATCGGAAAGCTGTGAGTATATCGGTTCCACCATTTCGTAAGTCTGGGCCAGACCTTTGATGGCGTAGAGCCATAATTCGAAAGGCATGTTATGTGTTTTGGCCGGCTGTTTCTGAGTGGTGGCCGGCATTTTACCTGTTATAGCAGTGAAGTCCGTGGATTTTTCCACCATGGTCACAAGCCTGCGGATATTGTCCCTGTCGCTTACGGAAAAGCGGTTAAGTATAGGGCTTGATAAAGCCAGGACGCCTATGATGATATTATCGGCATGAAGGGGAAATATCAGTTCGGAATCCGTGGCCTCATCACCCGGGATATAATCCGGATAATTGTGAACATCGGGAACATAGACCATATCGTTCTTTTTGATGGCAGCGGCGCACAATCCTTTTCCTGCAGGCAAACGCGTAACGGATAGGGCATTTCCCTGAAAAGGACCAAGATAAAGACCATCATTGTCTTTCAAAAAGAAACCTACCCAGTTGAGACCGGGGATGTTGTTTTTGATGATAGCGACAGTATTTGAAAGAATAGGAAGATATTGCTTTTCTTCTTTAGCGCTGTCCTTGATCTGTTTTTCCATAAGCTTATAATCAACCATAAAGATATTGTACACTAAATCATCATAAAATTAAAGGGTATAAATAGCAGAATGAAGAGAGAGTATTTTGATACACATGCACATTATGATGAGCCTGTATATGATGATGACAGGGCCGGATTTTTGAAAAGCCTTGAAGAACTGGGAGTGAGAGAGGTGATCGATCCTTCCTATGATCCGGCGTCCATGGAAAGGGTGCGCAGAGTATGCGGTGAATATGAGCTTTTAAGACCGGCCTACGGTTTTCACCCTCAATATGTCTATGATCTGACGGAGACGGACTGGGAAAGACTGGCGGAACTGCTGGGTTCGCCTGATACCGTGGCGCTGGGAGAATGCGGGCTGGATTACAGAGGCTTAAAACCGGCAGCAGAATACAGTGAGAAGATAAGCGCGCAGAAGGAGGCTTTTAAAAGACAGCTGGATATGGCGGCGCGCATGAAGGATCCTGATGTGGCCTCCGGGCTGTATGAAGGCAGGGGAATGCCTGTTATAGTGCATTCTGTCGCGGCAGCAGAGGATACGATAGAGATCCTTTCGCAGTATCCGCAGCTGGGCGGAGTGATACACGGTTTTTCCTACAGCGCAGAGATGGCGCTTCGTTTTGTAAAGCTGGGCTGGAGGATAGGCATAGGTACTTCTGTATTAAAGAGCAACGCCCGGAAAATAAAGGAAGTTATAGAACAGGTACCTGCAAAAATGCTGCTTACGGAAACGGACGCACCGTTTTTAACACCGGCCGGAAGGGACGTAAAAGACCCGCGTCTGATAGCCGATATAGCAGCGGCTGCAGGCTTGTAAATATATGCTTTTACCTTGCAAATTAGCTGTATTTGGTGTAGATTATTTATATCTATTTTTATTTCGATCGGAGGTTACAGATGAAGCTTTTTATCAATCCCGGACATCTTTGCGGTCACATCAATCCCGAATTGCAGGGACATTTTTCGGAACACCTTGGACGCTGCATATACGAAGGTCTTTATGTTGGTGAAAACAACAAAGACATTCCCAATGTTAATGGCATGCGCACCGATGTGGTAGAGGCTCTTAAAGCTATTAAGATCCCCGTGCTGCGCTGGCCCGGCGGCTGCTTTGCGGACGAATATCACTGGAAGGACGGCATAGGTCCCAAGGAAAGCCGTAAGAAGATGATCAATACTCACTGGGGCGGCGTTGTGGAAGAC
>CAMOEK010000009.1:0-31884 GCA_946612125.1 uncultured Lachnospiraceae bacterium
TTCTTTCTGAAGTTATGTGTGGTCATGCCCCCACGAAGCGCATCCAGCACGGTGGTCTTATGGTAATCCCTGCCGATCACCAGCGTCATCAGGATAACTGTCAGGCACATGAATACCAGGACTGTTATCGCAACCATGATATCAGCCGGCTGGTTCCAGTTAAGTCCCAGTGTTGCCAGTATCGCAAACCCAAGCTTATCAAGTGAAAACATGCCAAGCGCCGTTCCCAGAAGACCGCCTGCAAATACTACTGTCAGAAGCTGTATAAGGAGTATGATCACCATCTCTTTTACCGTATACCCGGATGCTTCCATGATGGCAGTATTTCGCATATTTGTCATGATAAAGTTTTTAATACTGAAATGAGTCAGCACCAGCGCTACGGCAAATATGATAAGCGCAAAAAGAAGTATTATAGCTACGAATATCATGGGCAGTAACATTGCGCTGACCCTGAGCATAGCATAAGGCAGAGCATTGCTCAGCACTCCTTTAAACTCCGGATGCTCCGCCGAATACCTAAGATACCAGTCCATATACTCATTATATATATCCTCATCGATCCCGGCGTCTTCAAGATGTTTTTTGAAAACAATATCGGAATATTTAATGTTATACCGCTGTATCTCAAGATCCGCCACAGGATTATCAAAGAAAATCTGCTGATACATCTTATCCGACACATATATAAGATATGCCCCCGCATTCAGCGGCGAGCAGAAGAAAGTGTCCTCGGCAAAGCCCGCAACTTTAAGCTCATAGGTATTATCGCCGATCTTGATCTCCAGGATATCGCCTTTTTCAAATTCCATCGACATCCTTGCCGGCAGGACCGCTTCATTGCCCTGCATCTTAGCTGTATCAATGCTTATCTTCTGTATGCTTCTTTCCTGTTCGTATGATTCAAAATACATGGAATAATCCGTCCAGGCCTTATCACCCTTATGCCTGAACTTAGAAGCAGAAAGAGGCAGGAGCTTGTGTTTTTCAAATCCTTTAACATATTCATTTCCCGTAAGCATCTCTTCAAGCTTGGCCTCACCGACTTTATCCTCTGTCATGAGCATCACCAGATCCGCGCCGTTTATCTGATCATAGACTGTATCCAGAACACTGCCCGTACCCAGGAGAAAACTTAAACTGATGAAAATAAGAAAGGATGCTATCAGTGTCATCAGCAGGAAGGTGATCATATCCTTCTTCTGCTTTTTTATATTATTCTTCGCAATAAATAAATATCTGAACATTCTTACCACCCCATGTCCTGAAGGAAGTTTTTAAGCTTTTCGTGTCTCTCCTTCGCCTTCTCTATATGCGGATTGCTCTCATCTTTATAATCCCCGACATATTCTCCCAGCTCTATCTCATCCGATATAACGCCGTCTGCAAGATAGATGATCCTGCTGCCGCGCTCAGCGGCCTTTATGGTATGCGTGACCATCACTATGCTCTGTCCTTCATCATTAAGGCCCGATAAGATATTGAGCACGTTTTCCGTATTCTGTGAGTTTAAGGCGCCGGTAGGCTCGTCTGCAAAAAGCACTTCCGGACTGTTGATAACGCCGCGCACCACTGCCACTCTCTGCTGCTGTCCACCGCTCATCTGGGTCGGGAATTTATCCCAGTCAGCTTCCCCGATCTCAACCCTCTCTAGCAGTTTCTTTGCCTTTTGTGCCAGTTCCTTTCTGTTGCTGTGCTTTAAGAGACCGCAGACCATTATATTATCCAGAGCGCTCATACTGTCGTTTAAGTAGTTCTGCTGGAACACAAAGCCCACATGGTTGCGGCGGAACAGCGCCAGCTTGTCATTGTTGAATTTGGATATCTCGGTCTCTTTAGTCTTATCACCGTCAGCGGTATAATAAGTAACCGTTCCAAGGCTGGGTCTGTCCATGCCTGATACCGAATACAGAAGTGTTGATTTACCTGAACCGGAGTTTCCCATTATGACCGTGAAATCACCTTTGTATATTGACAGGTTCAGGTTCCTTAACACGTGCTGCTGTACGCTCCCGTTAGAGAAAGTTTTTGAAAGGTCCTTGACCTGTATTACTGTTTTCTTATCCATTATCATTTTCTCCCGTCAGTCAACCTTGATGTTCACGCCTTCGCTCAGTTCCTGGCTGTCGTTCCAGATCACACAGTCGCCTGCATTAAGACCGCTCAATACTTCTATCATATCATCATTCTGCATTCCGGTCTCGATATATTTCTTAACAGCTTTCTTATCGCCGGCTATATATACGTAATCGCCCTTTTCATCGTAGTTGAGCGCGTCCATAGGGATACGGATTGCATCATTTACAGACGCTGTATTTACTTTTGCCTTTGCCTCAAGCCCTAAGATGATATCGTCATCAGGCTGATCCAGCTTTATCTCAACGTCCACGCCTATATCATTTGCTGCTGTCTTATTTGATATACGCTCTACCCTGCCACTGTAATCCTTTCCTTTGATGCTTACACAAGCGCTCTGCTCGGGATGCAGGTTTACTATATCATATTTGTTGACATTCAGCCTGACCATTACGGTTTCGGTTGAATCTATCGTGAGTAAAAGTCCGCCTTTTGCCACATAGGAATCCTCTGTTACGTTTACAGCGCTTACCACACCGTCAAAGTCCGCTCTTATGCCTTTCTTTGCTTCTTCAAGCTCTTCGATCTTTTTCTGCGCCTCAAATTCATTCAGTGCTTTGACTGCTTCCAGCTTATCCTTATCCGCTGCTGTCATGGTGGCTGTTACCGTCGAAGCTTTCTGGCTGGTCATCTCTGCCTTGTATTCCCTGCAGGCTGCCAGATGAGCGCTTAATTCGTTGAGCTGCTTCTGCATCTCGATCACTTCGTAGTTTGACTGCATCTCTGCCGTGTTGGAAGCTATCTGCTTCTGAAGCTCCTCATATTCCTCCGAATCCGGCTTGTCCGACCATTCGATAAGCGATATCTGAAGCGCTGCTCCGTGATCGGCTATCTGCGCTCTCTTATATGCTATATCGCTTTCAAGCTGTGTGATAGCTGCCTGGTAATCGTTTATCTGCGTATCCAGTACCTTAAGATTTCTCTTTGCCTCCGCATTAAGGCCTGCAACTCTTGAATCACTCTGCAGCGCGCTGTTATAACTTTCCTGATCTACTGCTGCCGACATGTTCGTAAGCTCGATAAGCTCGTCAATCTTGGCATTATCATAAGCTGCCAGCAGATCACCCTTCTTAACCCTGTCGCCTTCCTTAACATATACCTTAGCTACCTTTCCGTCTATGTCTGCATAGAAGCTTTTACTGTTTTCGCTTTCCACATTGCCGTTGATCTCAAGTGTGCGGACTATCTCTCCGCGGTCCACTACATAAGAGGTTACTGACATAGCCGCATTTGAGTACATCTTAAGTCCGCCGCCTGCCACTACTGCTGCAGTTGCAACTCCAAGTATCGCCATTGTTACCTTTTTCTTTAAAGCCATTTCTTTTTCCTCCTCGTTATATATAAAAAACTTCCGTATCGCTTTTGCTGATACTAATGTATCGCAAAGTGATACGGAAGTCTTGACATGATCCTTGCACGATCATGAAATGATCCTTTCTTAATTCTTAACTGTTTCTTACTCGGTGTGGGTACCGATACCGGCTATACTTTGTCACTGCATGGGCGGCAGGATGAGCGCAGTCTTTAACGCCGGCCCTCTACTGCTTTCTTCAGATGCTTTACGCTTGTGCGGCTCAAACCTTTAGGATCGGCCAGCAGTTTATCCTGCATCAGTTCCAGGTCCTTTAAAATGATGGGATGGATATGGTCGCCGGTGGAGACGCCGCCGCCCATCTCATGCTCAAGAAATATCTCTTTCGTGAAGGCTATCCTGCAGCCCCTCTGCATCAGGCTTACGATAAAAGGAAAATCGTCCAGCAAGCGGTAGTCTTCATCAAGATAGCCGTATTTTTCAAATAAGCCTTTGCTGTATGCGGTACAGCAGGAGCTTATCAGATTGCGCTTCTGCACCATGTAATTCAGTAATATACCGGAACAGAACTTAAGCCCAAGCTCCGTAAATATCCCGGGTCTTACCTTGCTGTGATCGCCGTAACAGTCCCGGCGTCTGCCGGTAAGTATCAGCTCACCGCTGTTCTTAAAATCTCTGATTATCCTCGAGATAGTAGATGCAGTCGGGAAACGGTCCCCGGGGCTGCAGAAAATAATATACTCTCCGCGCGCCAGCTTAAACAGCTTGTTAAAATGCGCCACAGAGCCCATGTTCTCTTCATTTACATTAATGCGCACATCCGCAAAATTCCTGCCCAGCCTCTCCTTAAGTCCTTCAAGTACGGAAGTGTCATATCCCTTAGAGCAGTCATCGCTGATAATAAGCTCCACATCAGAACAGTCTCTCTGCTCCTGCAGAGAAACCAGCGTAGGTTCCGCTTCATCAAAATTGTTATACAGCACAAAAAGCACCGTTGCCCTTATATCCATCAGATATCAAGCTCCCATATCCTGTATACATTGGTCCTGCCGCCAAATCCTTCCTTCTGTGAGATAAGGCCTTCATTAAGGTATTTTCCGCCGTCTTCCGTGGATATCCCAAAATCCAGCCACTTATGATCCGCAGCGTAAGTTTCCATCACCGATGCCACTGCCAGATCCAGTGCGCCTATGCGGCGTGCCTCTTCATCAGCAGCCATGTATTGCACATGCACGGTCTCTTTATAGATAAAGCATACACAGCCCGCTATTATATGCCCTTCTTTAAGAGCTGCATAAAGAGCGATATTCTCCGGAAAGCGGCTGTATAAAAGATACAGCTCATCCGCTGTATGCACGGCTTTTACATTATGTCTTGCTCCCAGCACTTCATTCTCAAGAGCGATAAAAGCTTCAAAACTTTCTTTATCCGTTCTGCGCTCTATCTCCACGCCCTCGCGTTTTGCCCTGCTTATCTGCGCTTTGCGGCCTTTGGGCATTTTTATCGGTGCCTTCAGATCCAGGGCAGTAGATGCCCCCATAGCGCAGAGCCTGGCTCCTGCAGCAAAAAGCGCATATTCATCCTCTTCGGCCGGCTGCAGGTGATATACGTGCGGTATGCATTTATACAGAAGCTTCTTGATACCGTTTTCTTCCATATGCGCCTTAAGCGCCGATAAACAATCATTCACCGTATGCTGTTTGGCATCATTCTTTAAGAGAAAACCACCGTAGGTCAGGCCTCCGTGTGAAAACAGCGTGTCTCCCGAAATGTTTGCCGGAAGCAATGCCATCAGCTTATCCTCTTCATAAAACATCAGGGAATGATCGGTAAAACGATCCGAGTGGTACTCACAAAAATTCCTCTCAAACATGAAAAGGGAGTTCTTCGCCTCTTTTACAAAGGCATCCCACTCCCCTCTTTTTTCATTTGTATATTTTATTATATCCATATCCCGTTCCGATCAGGTCTGCGAAAGAGCCACCCGCTCTTACGTCAGATCACATATTATGCAGTAAAAATAATATGAGCAGGGAGGGTATTTCCCGGCCCTGCTCTTTATCTTAAGATCACTCTTTGTTACTCAGTATCACTATGCCTACCGGCTTGTTCTTCTCACTGTTTACCACCCCATCCGGGAAAATCTCGTCGTAATGAACCAGATCATCCAAAAGCAGCGGTATGTTTATATCCATGGTCTCGTTTGTAAACTGACAGGTACCTACTTTTCTGTGACCGCCGCCGCCGTATTTGAGCATCAGCGCGCCTACATCCACATGGCAGGTCTTGTTCAGTATGCTGTACCCCGTTGCGCAGGAGCAGCCCTGGCCGCCCTTACCGCTTACTATCCATACAGATACGTTCTGCTCGGGATACATGCTGTAGATCATAAAACGGTTGCCCGAATAAATGGGATCAACGCCGCGCAGATCCGATATGATAACATTATTCTCTACTCTGGTATGAGCCTTTACCATCTCCTTGAATTTGGCAGCCTGCTCGTGATATACCTCGATACGCTCGACCACATCAGGCAGCGCCAATATCTCCTCGGTGCTCATGGTACGGCATGCCTCCATCAGCACTTCCATAAGGCGATAGTTAGGAATGGTGAAATTACGCCAGCGGCCCAGACCGGTACGGGGATCCATCAAAAGTCCCACGAGTATCCAGCCCTCGGGATTCTGTATCTCATCTATCGTAAGATTACCGGAATCCACCTTATCCACGGCTACCATCATATCGTCAAAGTGTGAGAATCTCTCCTCACCGCCATAGTATTCGTAAATGATGCGGGCGCAGGAAGGAGTTATCCTGCTCTCTCCCTTATACTTACCCTCCAGCTCATTTCTCTCAAATTCGCTGGAATGATGATCAAACCATAAGCCACAGCCTTCAACGAAAGGCACGTTGGCAAGACAGTCATTTTCATCAATCTCGATCAGTCCATCCTGCAGATCCTTGGGATGCACAAATTTCCAATGATCGATTACCCCGGCCTCCAAAAGCAGTGTTCCACACGCAAGTCCGTCAAAATCAGATCTTGTGATCAGTCTCATTGCCATAAGTTTATACCCTCACACTAATATAAATTTGCAAACTGTAACAAACATATTATATATTATTTTCGGATTATTTCAAGACTTGTATGTAAGTTTTGCACAAAAATCCGTACCAGCCGGCTTTTACTGAGCCTCTTCCACGCTTCCGGGCATCAGAAGCTCATAAATCTCGTCCCTGCCCTGTTTTGTTTCTGCCGAAAAAGCTATCAGAGTTCCGCCCTTTGGCATGCCCAATCCCTCACGGATGAGCTTTTTCTGCTTGTCCAGCTGACTGCGCTTTATCTTATCCGCCTTGGTGGCAATGATAAGGGGCTCATAACCCTGCGCCAGTATCCATTCATACATCTGCTTATCATTTGCTGAAGGATCATGGCGTATATCTATGAGCAGGAAAACATTTTGCAGCTGCTTTGATGAATGGAGATATCTTTCCACCATCTTGCCCCACTTGGCCGATACCGCAGCTCCTGCCTTTGCATATCCGTATCCGGGAAGATCCACCAGATAAAGAGCGTCATTGACATTATAGAAATTCAGGGTCTGTGTCTTGCCGGGCTGCGACGAAGTCCTGGCCAGGCTCTTCCTCTGCATAAGCGCATTGATAAGCGAAGACTTGCCTACATTGCTCTTGCCCGCAAATGCGAACTCCGGCAGACTGTTATCCGGCAGTTTGCTGGTTATACCGCAGACCGTCTCAAGTTCCGCCTTGATTATCTTCATCGGCGGCTCCTTTTTCTTTCATAAAAGGCCTGCTCCACCACTTCATCCATATGTTTCATGAAGAGTATCTCCAGTCCTCCGGTTATCTCCGTGTCTATCTCTTCAACGTCCCTCTTATTCTCAAAAGGAACCAGCACCGTCTTAATACCCAGCATTTTAGCCGCCAGTATCTTTTCCTTAAGACCGCCTACAGGCATCACACGTCCGCGAAGCGATATCTCACCGGTCATCGCAAGATCCCTGCGCACTTTCTTTCCCGTGATCGCGGAAAGCACCGCTGTCGCCATGGTAATGCCGGCGCTGGGGCCGTCCTTGGGAACAGCTCCCTCGGGTATGTGTATATGTATGTCATGCTCCTGGAAATAATTTTCCGGCACATCGTAATCCGGCGCTACGGATCTTACATAAGACAGACCTGCCAGGGCAGATTCCTTCATTACATCTCCGAGCTGTCCGGTCAGTGACAGTTCGCCTTTTCCGGGCATGATGTTCACTTCTATCTGAAGCGTATCACCGCCAACACTGGTCCATGCCAGACCGCGTACTATGCCCACTTCGTTCTTTCCGTTCAGTGTCTCTTTAGGGAAGCGTATCTTTCCAAGATACTCCTCCAGATTCTGATCGTTTACCTTAAGCGGTCCGTTATCTTTCTTAGGTCCCCTCTTGCCGCGTTTTTCCAGAGTCTTTACAGCTGCCTTGCGGCAGAGCTTATCCAGCTCGCGTTCAAGCTCTCTGACGCCTGCCTCGCGGCAATAGCATTCGATTATCTTTCTGATGGCGCTGTCGCTCACCTTAAGAGCCGAAGCATCAATGCCGTTGCGCTCAAACACCTTTTTGATAAGATGCTCCTTTGCAATATGGAACTTCTCATTAGCCGTATAGCCCGCGATCTCTATGATCTCCATGCGGTCCAGAAGCGGTCTGGGAATAGTGGATTCGTCGTTCGCGGTAGCTATAAAGAGCACCTGTGAAAGGTCCATCGGCAGTTCCACATAATGGTCGCGGAAATTCCTGTTCTGCTCCGAATCGAGCACTTCCAGCATAGCCGAAGCCGTATCTCCGTGATAATCCGCGCTCATCTTGTCTATCTCATCAAGCAGCATGAGAGGATCCTTTACACCTGCCTGCTTTAAGCCGGCAGTTATACGGCCGGGCATCGCGCCCACATAGGTTTTTCTGTGGCCGCGTATCTCAGCTTCATCCCTCACGCCTCCCAGACATATGCGTACATAAGGCCGCGCCGTAGCTTCCGCTATGGAACGGGCCACGGATGTCTTTCCGGTTCCCGGAGGCCCCACCAGGCACAGGATAGGGCTCTCGCCCTTCTTTGTCAGACTGCGTACTGCCAGATATTCAAGCACTCGCTCCTTGACTTCCTTAAGTCCGTAATGGTCTCTCTCCAGTATCATCCTGGCTTTATTAATATCTACAGGCTTCTCAAAGCCCTCTGTCGTCTTATCCCAGGGCAGCTCCAGAAGAGTCTCTATATAGGATCTGAGTGTGGCATTCTCCGGATTGGAAAAGCCCCCCAGCTCCATATGCCTTATCTCTTTGGTCAGCTTGTCCTTCACTTCCTGCGGAGCTTTAAGCTCCTCTACAGCTTTCTTGTACTGCTCGGTCTCGGAAGCTTCATCGCCGTCTTCATCCAGTTCATTTTGGATAAAAGCCATCTGCTCTCTTAAGATATATTCACGCTGATGCGAGTCAACCTGGCGGCTGATCTCTTCGCTGATCTCCTTGCGCTGTTTAACGATCAGTATTTCTTTTGCGATCGCCTTAAGAAGCTCCGCGCCTCTTTCATCTATGTTGACGGTATCAAGTATGCGCTGTCTGTCCTCATCCTCAAGCGGCATATTGGCGCTGATCTTGTCTGCCAGCGCGCCTACATCTTTCATGCGCCCCAGGGCAATAAGAAATCTGGGATCTATGCCGCCCAGTTCGGAAGCATAATCGGATATGGCGGCTATCAGCTCCCTGCGGACAGCCTCCCTGCGCTCCGGCTTATCAAAGCCGGTCTCATTTACCGGATCAATATCTGCTGTGATATATGCCGCAGAATCGCGGTCAAGATTTCTGATAGTACCACGGCGCTCACCAACCAGCTGTATGCGCATAACGCCGCTGCCTATCTTTAATACCTGCTGAACATTGGCCACCGTGCCTGTGCCGGCCAGCTTTTCTTCTTTGTCGTTTTCCTCAGCGATATCTCTTATCAGGAATAATTTCTGATCTGAAATAAGGGCGGCCTCAACTGCCTTGATCGCCGCCTTTTTATCAATATCGAACTGCAGCGTCATGCCGGGAAAAAGCGTCATATCCTTTATGACCACCACCGG
This sequence comes from uncultured Lachnospiraceae bacterium, assembly GCA_946612125.1. GTDB lineage: Bacteria > Bacillota > Clostridia > Lachnospirales > Lachnospiraceae > NK4A136. Next base: position 9,567 of record CAMOEK010000009.1, read on the forward strand.
CATGGCATTTGCAGCATTATTTGATTTAATATTATCTTTCTTTTTTCTCATATACGATCAGGCGTGTTTTCGCCTGTCCAGAAGCTTATCCAGCTTACTCTCCTTCTCCTTTTTTTCCGGACTCTTATCGCGATGAGTGATCTCCGGCTTTGCGCCTTCCTCAACCGATGCCTTTGTGATCGTTACCTTTCCGATGGTATCGTCGGAAGGTATCTCATACATGACATCCATCATCGTGCTCTCCAATATGGAGCGGAGGCCTCTGGCTCCTATCTTTCTCTCTATCGCCTTATCAGCTATCGCGTCAAGGGCTGCATCTTCAAATTCAAGATCTACTTCATCCATCTCAAAGAGGCGCTTGTACTGCTTGGTAAGAGCGTTCTTGGGCTCTTTCAGTATCCTGATCATAGCCTCTCTGTCCAGACCGTCCAGTGTTACTCCCACCGGCAGACGTCCTACGAACTCGGGGATCAGGCCAAATTTGATCAGATCCTGAGGCGTCACGGAATGAAGCAGCTTGGAGATATCCTCTTCCTTCTTTGACTGCAGCTCTGCCTTAAAACCTATAGCCTTTTTGTTAAGTCTGTCGCCTATGATCTTCTCAAGTCCGTCAAAAGCTCCGCCGCAGATGAAAAGTATATTTGTGGTATCGATCTGCAAAAGCTCCTGCTGGGGATGCTTTCTGCCGCCCTGAGGAGGAACGGAAGCCAGCGTGCCTTCAACGATCTTGAGCAGGGCCTGCTGCACGCCTTCACCTGATACATCTCTGGTGATGGACACGTTCTCACCCTTCTTGGTGATCTTATCTATCTCATCGATATAAACTATACCATACTGAGCTCTCTCTATATCATCATCGGCAGCCTGAATAAGCTTAAGAAGTATGTTTTCAACATCCTCGCCCACATAACCTGCCTCTGTGAGGGTCGTCGCATCAGCGATCGCAAAGGGCACGCCCAGTATCCTTGCCAGTGACTGCGCCAGATAGGTCTTACCCGATCCGGTAGGTCCCACCATTATGATATTGGACTTCTGCAGCTCCACATCATCTTTCTTTTTAGGAGCCATGATGCGTTTGTAGTGGTTGTAAACAGCCACTGAAAGCACCTTCTTGGCTTCCTCCTGACCGATAACATAGCCGTCAAGGAATTCCTTTATCTGCTGGGGCTTTAAAAGGTTTATCTCGGGAACAACATTTCCGCTCTTTTCCTCATCATCGTAAGGGAACTCATCTTCTTCCGCGATGATATCGGCGCAGATCCCAACGCACTCGTCACAGATATATATGCCTTCCGGCCCGGATATCATGCGGTGCACCATATCCGGGGTCTTTCCGCAGAAAGAGCATTTCGCCTTTCTGGAATCAATCATCTTTCCTGCCATTATTATTTATCCTTTTTCTCGCTGTCATCAGGTCTCTTATAGATAACCTCATCGATGAGACCGTATGCCTTTGCTTCTTCAGCTGTTTTCCAGTTATCACGATCGGTATCTGCAGCTATCACGTCATAAGGCTGTCCGCAGTTTTCTGCCAGTATGCGGTTTAACTTTTCTTTTGTCTGCAGTATATGCTTTGCTGCTATCTCGATCTCTGTAGCCTGACCCTTTGCGCCGCCTAAAGGCTGATGGATCATTATCTCCGCATTGGGAAGCGCGTAACGCTTGCCCTTGGTACCGCCTGCCAGAAGGAACGCGCCCATGCTGGCTGCCATGCCTATGCAGTTAGTGGACACATCACACTTGATGAACTGCATGGTATCGTATATAGCCATGCCTGCGGTAACCGATCCGCCGGGTGAATTGATATACAGCTGTATATCCTTCTCGGGATCCTCAGCCTCAAGGAAAAGAAGCTGAGCCACTACCAGGCTTGCGGTAACTTCCGTAACTTCATTACCGAGGAATATGATCCTGTCCTTTAACAGTCTTGAATAAATATCATAAGTACGCTCGCCGCGGCTGGTCTGCTCAACGACATAAGGTACCAGATCATTATAAATAGTATGTTCCATCATAACCTCCATCCGATATCATCGGTCATTTTATTTTTCTTTTGCCTTTTCAACTACGAAATCAAGAGCTTTTCTGATGCGGATATCTTTTCTTACCATCTTAAGCTCAGGCTCTCCCATCATCTCCTTAAGCTTCTCGACATCAGTTCTGTACTGCTCTGCCATATCAGCCAGTTCCTTATCAACATCCTCATCGGTAGCTTCGATCTTCTCTGCCTCTGCTACCGCTTCCAGAGCGATCCTGCCCTTAATGCGCTTCTCTATGCCGGGTCTGGACTGCTCCATCAGTTTCTCTTCGGTAAGTCCGGTGAACATGTAATACTGTTCAAGAGAGAGTCCCTGATATCTGAGCTGCTGTGCATACTCATCAACCGATCTCTTAGTCTCGGTGTTGATCATTGCCTCGGGAATATCCATTTCAGCCTGCTCTACCAGCTTATCTACTACAGCCTCTTCCTTCTTATTCTTTGCTTCCTTTTCCTTACGCTCTTCAAGTTTCTTGCGCAGGTCTGCCTTGTACTCATCTACGCTGTCAAAGCCCTTCTCATCAGCGAAATCAGCGTCCAGTTCGGGAAGCTGTCTTTCCTTGATCTCATGTACACGGCACTTAAATACTGCAGCCTTGCCCTTAAGCTCCTCAGCATGATAATCCTCGGGGAAGGTAACGTTAACATCGAAGTCCTCTTCAGCCTTCTTGCCGACGATCTGCTCTTCAAAACCGGGGATGAATGAATTGCTGCCCAGAGTAAGGGGATGATTCTCACCCTTGCCGCCTTCGAATGCGACACCGTCTACAAAACCTTCATAATCAAGTATTACCTGATCGCCATCCTTTGCTTCGCGCTCAACGCTCACCATTCTGGACTGTGCTTCAAGCTCTTTCTTGATCTCGTTCTCAACATCTTCATCGGTAACTTCGGTATCAAACTTCTCTACCTGAAGCCCCTTATACTTCTTAAGAGTAGCCTTGGGATTAAGGGCTACCTTTGCTGTAAATACAAAAGGCTTGCCAACCTCAAGGGTAACAACATCTATCTCGGGAGAGGAAACTATCTCCTCTTCACACTCATCATATGCCTTCTCCCATTCTTCGGGGATGATGATATTTGCAGCATCACCATAGAAGAAATCCTTACCATACATCTTCTCTATTACCATACGGCTGACTTTTCCGCGGCGGAAGCCGGGCATATTTATCTTATTCTTATTCTTCTTGTAAGCTCTCTCTACTGCATTCTCAAAGTCCTCAGCAGCCACTTCGATGGTCAGCAGAGCCATATTGTGTTCTAACTTCTCCAACTGTACGTTCATTACGATCTTTCCTCCTGAATTAACATTTCCTGCCGCTTTACGGCACACACTGCGAGATTATACCACACATATTGCTCATAAGTCCAGTACTTTTACCTATCCGCATAAAAAACCGCATAAAAAATAACTGCATTTTCCCGGATGTAAAAAAGGGCTTTCCTTTGCGGAAAACCCCGGTCCGTCTATTCGTCTTCCTTGCCTCTCAGATACTCTGCAAAAAAAGCCGCCGCTTTACTGTCGGAACCGCCCCGCTTAAGATTCACATCGCAGACGGCGCCCAGCTCCACATTTATGTTCTTGCAGGAGACTTCTCCTTCCACTACGGCCGTAGAGCCGACAGCCAGATTCTCCTCAACATCTATATCACCTTTTACCGCGCCGTTAACTATGGCACTTCCGGCTTTGATGTTACCGATAACGGTTACGCCATTGCCTATGCCTATATGCTCACGGCATTCGATGTCGCTCTGTATCGTGCCCTCGGTCAGTTCCACGCTGCCTACTTTAATATTGTCGCCCTTTACCGAACCGTTCAGCTCCAGGGTGCCCTCTATGCTGACATTTCCGTTCACTTCCCCTGCGATATGCAGGTCGCCGTCGCTGACCACATCGCCGGTGATCTTCATGCCCTTGGGGATATAAGATTTTTCCATATTCAAACACCTCGCCGATACATTCTAACACAAGCTTGGAGTGCGCGCAAGCAGGGGCTGTATTCAGCAGCGGAAGCCTGCGGTTGTTTATAACTCCTGCTCTGTATGCAGGCAGGGCACGGTCACCGGTTCCGTTTGGTGCCCGATGCCTCCGCCCACATACAGAGCATGTTTATCGAAACATTGCAGAGATCCGCTGCTGCAATTATGTATTGGGGATTAAACAGGGCTTTTCCCGATGCCTTCCGGCATCTTGCTCCCCCCAGTCGTGCCATCCGTCAATTTGTTTATTGATACAACACGGATTGCTACGCTGCTTCGCAGCTCCCGCAATCCTACAAGAACATTCGCAATCCGCTTCGATGCCTTCCGGCATCTTGCTACTTGCTCATGTTCTTGCGAATCCCTCAAAGAAAAGAACAGGCTCGTACAAGTACGGCCTGTTCTTTTCTTTGGGTCTTCTGTTGTATCAGATGGCTTCGTGGAAGGTTCTGCTGATAACGTCTGCCTGCTGCTCGGGAGTGAGCTTGATGAAGTTAACAGCATATCCGGATACTCTGATGGTCAGCTGGGGATAATTCTCGGGATGCGCCTGTGCATCCAGAAGCGTGTCCCTGTTAAGTACGTTTACATTAAGATGATGACCGCCCTTAGTAGCATATCCATCCAGAAGTGATACCAGATTGTTTACCTGTGCGCTTGATTCTCCCATTTTTTTCTCCTCCTTATATCTGATGTTATGTTATGGCCCGCCGGCCTTTTCCTCTTTACGAGCAAATAATAACATCTTCCCAAAGAATTGTACGTAACAATTGTTACGCGCACAGATAATTCCCATATAAAATTAATCTTGAAAAAAACAGAAAAAAAGATCAGTAGAAACTCTCTATCGCATCCCTGTCAAGAATGCGTATCTCTTCCTTATCCACTTCGATAAGGCCTTCCTTCTGCATATTCATAAGTTCACGCGAAAGCGACGGTCTTGCCACGCCCAGGAAATCCGCAAAATTCTCACGGTTCATGGACAGTCTTACGCGCCCTTTGGCATCGGCATTCTCAAGAAAATATATCGCCAGCTTTTCCTTAAGAGAAGTGGAACTTAAAAGATGCAGTTTCTTGGTCATCGAAAAATTCCTGCCGGCCAGTATCTCCAGCAGATTCCTGGTTATCATCTGATGATGCCCGCAGGCATTTTCACAAAAACCGTAGAAAAACTTCCACGGTATCTGCAGCACACTGCATCCGTTCATTGCCACAGCATCATACCAGTAATGCGACTGTCCCGCAAAGAGAAATGCCTCGCCAAAAACATCTCCCGCCACTACCGTGTATAAAAGATTGCGCTTGCCCGAGGCAAAGTCCTTGACCAGGCCCACTTCGCCTTCCTGCAACAAAAAAATCATCTGCGGCACTTCTCCCTGGCGGAAGATGTATTCGCCTGCAGACAATTTTCTGCTTACCGCCCTCGAGCATTTAAGCATCTTATCTATCTCAGCCTGTGCTATATCAGAAAAAAGATCCATTCACGCCTCATTCATAGTCCATAAGAGCTACATAGAATTCTTTCATGGTCTCCAGTTGCAGACAGCCCAGACGGCTGGAGCGCGAATTGATGGCCATGCCGCAATCCATATCTATAACATAACAGCCCCTGTATTTCTCGCTGATAAATATCATTCCTCTTCCCAGATCATCCAGGTGGTTAAGCCTCTGGGTAAAGATATGCCCCACGATATAGCGGTCTTTCTTATACTGGAAGGGACACTTTTCTTTCTTGTCATACGGGTTGCCCATGCGGTCAAACAGAGATTCCCATACGATGGTCTCTGCTTCTAAAGGATCGGCATCCTTCAAAAACAATTCTTTTCCGAATTTACGGTTGAGGGAATATGAATGTGAAATATGATATTTCACGCCGTTTACATCTATGCGCTTGATCAGGCGCAGCCCGTTAAGAAAGCTTTCTATCTCATCCTGTTCTTCCTGACTAAGGCGATAAAAATCCGCAAAGGTATCTTCGCCGCCGTTAGCCGGATGCGTCCACAGCTCATAAGGAGTCAGATGCTCCTCATCCTGCCCCGGATCGATCTTCCCCTCCTTAAGATCCCTCTGGTATTCGATGGCCTTAAGCATCATCATCTCATGATTGCCCAGAAACATTTCCATGTTTTCCTGCTTCATGATGTACTTTATAAGTTTTATTCCTTCTTTTCCGCGGTCTATTACATCACCGTTTATATACATTATGTCCTCAGGCTGGAAATCAATAAGCTTAAGGAGCTTCATAAAGGTATCGTAATGTCCGTGGATATCGCTTACGACGAATGTCCGCATGTCGATCTCCGTTCCCCCTAATTCATTTCCTCGATGTCCGAAGCATTCACACAAATAACAGGTCTGATGCCCATCTCTTCATTGAGTTTCCACAATGTAAGATGATCATCCACCAGCGCGTGGCCCTCATAATTCTCGGCGCACTTATATGAATCCTTACCGTCGATATGTCCCCTGGAACGCAGACCAAAACTGGAATGCGACAACACCCTGTCTGCCAAAGCAGCCACATACTGTGAGCAGGGTGATGCCTCAACAACCGTCCTTGCTTTGTTAAGTCCCCTTGAAAGCGTAAAGTCGATATCAAATCCCTGACGTATCTCCTCTATTGAGGGGAGATAAACCTTATCATAAGTGGTCCTGTCAGAGAATGCGGAGATAGGGGTATTGATCTTTGTAACATTAAGAAATCCTCTCTCCTCCTCCTTGAACGCTTTCTTAATAAAGCGGGAATTGAGCCAGGCTCTTATCTCACTCTCTTCCCAATATATACCACTGCGGATCTTTGAGATCTCGCGATCGGTCATATCAAGATACTTTTTCTTATCAAAAGCACGATACTCTATTATATATTCGGACTGCAGGGTTACCCTGCCTGCCCTGTTCTGCACTATACGCCACGAAAGCATGTTGAATTTGAAGTAACGGTAGCCCGATATCTCTCCTTCTTCTTCCTTTACAACGCTGCGGCGGAGCATGAAAATATCATGTGAGTCTGCTCCCTTTGTCTTCATGACAGGCAGTCTCAGATATCTTTCACCGTTGAGCGTGGCGATATTATCATCATCATATTCCGCATATACAAGATCAGAGGTAAGCTGGGCTCCCGTGATCTCATTCATGGGATACTCACCAAACCAGACTCTTTCGTTACGGTCTTTTAAAATATGCGGTCCTTCATCAGATGTCACTATAGGCACACTCTTTTCATCGGGAGAAATGCCGTAGAGATCCTTATAAAGCTCTTCTATGCTCTGCTGTCTGTCTCTGGGTCTCATGGAGAGTCCCTTCATGATAGCCTTTGAGAGCTTCTTATCTATCTGAATGGTATAATTTGCCAGATCTACCAGCTCATCTTTTTCGTTACGCTCATAAGAAGACTGGGGCACATCCCCTGTCATCATGCAGTACAGCGTAGCGCAGATACCGTAGATATCTGTCCATGGTCCCTGTTCGGAAAGCTTTGAAAGCATCTGCTCAAGCGGCGCAAAGCCCCACTTACCAAGGAAGACCTGCTGATTGGCAACGCCCATCTTTCTGGATCCGCCAAAGTCGATAAGCTTGATGCTGCCGTCCTCATCCATCATTATGTTATCGGGGCTGATATCACGATGGAGCAGACCGGACTTGTGAAGCTTGCCCAGTATGCTTATAACAGGTTCCATCAGGCTCAGCGATTCTTCTACCGAAAGCCATCCGCCCTGATCATCTATGTATTTACGCAGGTTACCGCTCTGGAGATATTCCATGATAAGGTAACCGGTATTATTCTCGTAGAAAAGATCCTTGATCGCAACGATACCGGGGAACTTGGAGAACTCTGCCAGTATGCGCGCCTCACGCAGATACGCTTTTGTCTCCTTCTCATATTCCTCAGCGTTGACTTCATCAAGAACCAGTACCGTTTTGCCGTCATCGGCACGGTCTACCATTTCGTCCGGGAAAAACTCTTTTACGGCAACAGGATACTCAAGGAGCATGTCATAACCTATATAGGTTATTCCGTATCCTCCCTTTCCCAGAATGTTTCCTATAAGTATCTTTGTGTTGAGAATAGTCCCCGGTGGTAAAGCTTTTGACCAGGTCTGCTGGCCGGCTTTCTCTCTTCCGCAATAAGGGCAGATCTCCTCTGCGTCACTGACCTTCATACACCGAAGACAGATTTTGCTGATCTCTGATCGTTCCATGTATCCCCCAAAAAGAACAAGTCTGAAAATTCACGTTTATATTATACAGTCTATATTGACAAATTACCAGAATAAAATGTATTTTTTATTGTTTTTTTCGTCACTCTGCCCTTATAGCCGCAAGAGGGCTCAATTTCATGGCTCGCAGAGAAGGGAAGAACCCGGCCAGCATGGCTATCAGCACTGCAAACAATATTGACACGCCCGAAAGCCAAAGCGGGATACGCGATATCCCACCGGCCCCCTCTTCCATGTAAAAGCCCATGGCTTCGGCTCCGCCGCTTCCCAATACTTTATTTATGACCATCGACAGCAGATAGCTGAGCCCCCCTCCAAGAGTTCCGCCTATAAAGCCGATATAGCCCGCCTCGATCAGGAAAAGAGCCTGTATATCCTTAATGCGGCAGCCGATCACCTTCATGATGCCTATCTCCTTTGTGCGCTCATAAATACTCATCATCATGGTATTGGTGATACCTATGGCTGCAACAAAAAGGGATACGGCACCTATGCCGCCCAGCACGCCCTGGATGACATTCATACTCTTCATCTCCTGCTCTATCCATTCCGCATTGGCATAGGTCTGATAGCCCATGTCATTGATGATCTGCTGTACCGCGGATACATTGTCCATATTATCAACCGATACTATCAGCTGGTTGTAAAATATCTCTTTATAAGGCTTTCCGTTCTTCCTGGTAGGCTGTCCGGGAATTGTCCTGCCGCGAAATTCACGGCTTAAGGTATTCTTGAGCACATCTATATTGCAATAGATCGAATATGAATACTGGTTCCACTCATCTATACCGCCTTTTACCACGCCGGAAGCCTTAGCGATATACTTCTTGGGACTGGGCACCAGCTGTCCGTTCTCATCAGGCTGTCCCGCTCTGAAGTAACGGTCAGTATCAAGGATCAAAAATATCTGATCCTTCATCCAGTCTATAGGCGGTATCTCACCGGTCTCCCAGTAGCCTTTATTCGTCTTTTCATTGCTCATATCCTGCAGCACGGTGTTACCCATCAGAAGCTGCAGTTCGCTTTCAGAAGCCGGATATGTTCCATCGCCCAGCGGGATATTCTGCCTCTCCATATAATCCGTAGTAGTGCCGTAAAGCGTCACCCAGCTCATATAACCCTTGCACTTTATGATAGCGCTGCAGTTAAGCTGGGGATCCACCGCCTTAACGTGCTCAAGCGTGGAAAGCGTATCTATAAGAGCATCATCAAGATGCCGCTCTTCCTTATCCTTGGAGGAAGAAGCCCCCCCGCTATCCATCGTGTACATGCCGCCTCCGTTGTCAGGAGAGTTTACGGTAATAGCCGTAAGGCTTCCATAATTCTCCATCTCATCGAGCAGCGTCTGCTTCATGCCGATACCAAGGCTTATCATGACCACAATGGAAGTTGTTCCTATAACAACGCCCAATACCGTCAGGATGGTACGCACTTTTCTTTTGAAGAGGGACGAAAGGCTCATCCCCAAAAGATCACCAAGTCTCAATGTTTATTCCTCATCGTCATCGTCCAGTGAATCCAGTTCTTCCTTAAGAGCCTTAGCCTTCTTCTTTTTAGAAAGTATCACTGCAACCACTATGCCTGCAACCACCAACACAACGATACCGCCTATCAGTATCGCCCAGGGAAATTTCTTGGGCTGTTCTTCTATCATTCCATCATCCCAGTCACCTTCAAAGTCGCCATCCATCTGCATTTCAAAGACAAAAAGATTCATCTCCTTCTCGATGGTGGTAACCTTTCCCGCTTCATCCTCGTAGCTTATCACAGCCTTGATGGTGCCGTCATCCTGTGTGGGCATGACGCCTGTCACCATGGAATCAACGTTTCCGGTTGCGCCGGGGTCGATCTTGCCCAGGAAAGCAGAACCGCCGCTTATACTGTCTCCCACAAACTCGACAGAGGTGTTATAAAGCGTAGTCTTGCCTTTGTTGTAAATGGAAAACATTATGTTGCTGGAACCGCCCACTTCCACCGACGGAGGCATTATCTCTGCATCACCGGTATCAACGCGCGCCTCCTGCTTTACAGGGATAGATACACTGGTTGAAGCCTGGTAAGGATTATTTTTCTCATCCTCATAAGAAGCATCCAGCTCAACAATATAAGGTTTCTGCGTCAGGTCGCTCCTGGCTGTCATCTCTATGCTCAGATCCGCAGTTCCGCCGGCAGGTATCTGTTTAACAAAGATGGTAGCAGATCCGGATGTAGGCAGGAATGCCTCAACAGCCGATTCCCCTGTGCCTTCCTTCGCTGCCTTAAGATCAAACTGGATATTAGAGACCGAAGTAGAGGTTGCTGTATTCTGAACGGTTATCGTCAGATTAAAAGTATCTCCCGCATAGACCTCAGCGGGATCTGTGGTGAAGCCGGTAACTATGATCCTGGGTGTTGAAGTCTTGCCCCCGTCCTTCTCGCCGGGATTCAAAAATCCCGCTCCGGGAGCGCCGGTTACATCCACATAGGATACCAGATCCGTTTCTTCTACCGCTCCATCCCTGTAATACTTCACATGAAACTTTATGGGATAGGTTCCCGTAAGAACATCATTGGACACCCTGAAATTCCAGCTCACGGGCTGGGCGGACTCTGCTTCCTTGTTAGGATCGGCAATAGGTTCAAGCCTGTATATCTTTCTTACTTCCTGTGCAGTAGTGATATCAAAAGGCCATTTGCTTATATCCGTATCAACCACGGGCGTGATAAGCACATCCTGTACCAGCGCCGTACCCAGATTAGCCACTGAAAAACCGATATTAACGGTCTGTCCGTAGGACACCTTGGGAATAGCCGTGTTATTGGTTATGAAAAGGAACTGCTCCGCGCTCTTTACATTTGTCTGCGCAGCTGTAGTCAGGTTTGCCTCCACCTCATTAACATAAGTTACAAGCTGCCCGACAGTCATATCATTTTCGGCGATGAAAACATTGGCTTCATAAAAAACATGATTCATCCTCTTGCAGCCTTCGGGAGACAGATCATAAAGCTTTTTGAGCGTCTCCATATGCTCAACCAGATAAGCATATGCCGCAGCCCTGTCTTCATCGGTGGCTTTTGCGCCTTCATCCTTGGTAACCAGCGAAGTAACATCAAAACCTGCCATCACCTCCGATGCCGGCCCCAGTATAAGCGCCCCGCTCAGCAGAGCCATTGCCATCATCCTTAAAATCTTTTTCATTCCATTCTCCTCCATGTCACAAGATCCCTGATCTGTGTGTAATCTTCTTATATGCTATAAGGATCTGCGTGATCCTATTCTTCCTTCTTTAGCGCCTTAAGCGGGTCGTACTCCGGCACGATTATCTGCGGAGTTTCGGGGACATCCGCCTTAAGCTTTTCAGGCTCCGTCTCCGCCGGTGCCTGCGCTTCCACGGAGATCTCCGGGACCGCCTCTGCCTCTGCCGTCTCTTCCTTCTTCGCGGCTTCGGCATTGTTCAGCATCGCAGTCTGCTTCAGGGCCTGCTCCCTGTTATCCTCTATCCGGAGTATCTTTCCGTCTCTGATATGGATTATCTTATCCCCGAAAGAAGCCAGATGATTATCATGCGTTACCATGACCATGGTCTGGTTCTGTTCATGAGATATTTTCTGTATCAGCTGCAGCACTTCCATCGTAGTGTTGGAATCCAGGTTTCCCGTAGGCTCATCCGCAAATACTATCTCCGGATTAACCACCAGCGCCCTGGCAATACCCACTCTCTGCTGCTGGCCACCGCTCATCTGACCGGGTCTGTGCTTCATATACTTCTTAAGCCCCACCAGCTTGAGCATCTTGATGGCGCGTGCTTCCCTCTCCGCTTTGCTCACTCCCTGAAAAGTCAGGGGCATGGCCACATTTTCTATAGCCGTGAGATTCTGCATCAGATTATATGACTGGAAAATAAAGCCGACATGGGCCTGGCGGAAATTCACCAGCTGCGATTCGTTCTTCTTCTCTATATGCTCTCCGGCAATTATGATCTGGCCTTTGGTGGGTTTTTCCAGCCCTGCCATCATATTGAGCAGCGTTGATTTGCCCGAACCCGAAGTACCGACTATACAGCAGAATTCTCCCTTTTGTATGGAAAAATCCACTCCGTTGAGCGCGCGCACCTTGTTGGTGCCTATGGTATATATTTTATAAAGATCCTTGACCTGGATCACCGGTCTTTCCATTTCAGCTCCCGAAATCTTTACGTAATTATAACTTGTGTCCGATGGCAACCAAGAACACATTATACCTTTACACAGGTATAAAAGCAAGTTACAATTCTGTAAGAAAAGATTACGAAATGATTACAAAATTTCAGAATAAAGATGAACATAAAATTTGCAAATACTCTTGACAAGAACGGATTTTCTGGTATAATGGCGAACTGTTGAGAGCAGAACTTCTGCAGCCAACATATGCGGGTGTAGTTCAATGGTAGAATGACAGCCTTCCAAGCTGTACACGGGGGTCCGATTCCCCTCACCCGCTCTTATGAGTAAGCTGTTTCACAAAAATGTGTAACAGCTTTTTTGTTTTCCCGGATTTCCCAAAAGTAAAAAGACTGCCGCCCGGATGATCTTCATCTGAAGCGACAGTCTTTTTCTCTTTATCTTTATCTTTATTCTTTCTCAAACTGCCATTCCGGCTTTTTGAAGAAGTCTACTCTGGGCTCAAGGAATTTGGGCTTATGCGTCTTAAGATCGGGAACATATGCGCTCAAGGGTTCCAGGATCAGATCCCAGCTCCATATCCTCTCATCAAAGCCGATATAATCGCGGAACATCTCGCAGCCGTCCGGCGCTATCGGGTGGAACAGAACAGCCATTACCTTGCAGGAATACCAGGTATCCACAAGCAGCTGTCTCTTCATCTCCAGATCGTTATTCTTATCTGCTTCACGGCTCACCGCCGCCCAGTTCTTGTTAACCTCACGGATATACTCATCCAGCGTATATGAGATCCTGTGGAAATCATGATTGTACATATGTCTCTCATAATCCAGCACATTCTTCTCTGCAAGAGCGCGTATCTTCTCCGACACCTCTCCTTCGGGGATCACACCGTCAAAAGCTGCCTGGGTTGAATAAAAGCATGAACGGATCAGACGGTTATACACATTGGTCAGAAGATTGCCTTCCTTGACAACGGGATCTGCGCCCTCTCTCTGGTCTTCCGGCAGATATACCTGCGGCTTAAAGCCCGTGCTCTTGTTTGAGAGTCCCAGACTGATAAAGTGCATGCGAAGCTGATCCACGGAATAATGCTCAAGCAGTTCTGCTGCCATGGGCGGCTTGATATCCGAGCTTGAGCTGGCCTTGGTATCCATGAACAGTATGTGGCGGTTGGGGATGATGTGGGGAGGTCTGATATTGCCCAGCGCATGGAACATTCCCATCTCTGCTATCGAATAGAAATAGATATTATCCTCTCCGATAAACTGATATACCATGGAATCCTCATCATTCCACCACTTCTGCCACTCATCTTCATCCGCGCCTTTTGATGCCAGATAAGCGCGCGTAAAGGATATGGGCGCCCAGAGAGATTCCGGCCATACCCAGAAGGTAAGATCCTTCTCTCCCTCTTTCTCAGGCACGGGAACGCCCCATTCAACATTACCCGATAAGCGGAAAGGCACCAGGGTCTTTCCCGCTGTATAATGCACGCCCGCTTCTTCAAGCACTTTTCTGGCCAGATCACGGTCGTCTAAAGACTTGAACACACAGAGCAGCGATTTTCTCTTTTCTTCATCGATAAGCTCATGCTCGGGGAATTTGGCCAGAAGCGCATCCTGATCCTTATCCTCAAGATACTTTTTAGGTATGTGAACAGCCGGTTTGTTTAAGAATTCATCAATGATGAGCATCTCAAATTTGCGGCGGTTGGTATTGGCGCGCAGCTCGTTGATGCAGCCCTTCAGATAATCTATATCATCCTCCAGCTTGTAATACCAGTTGGTAACGTTTACAAAAGAAGGCTTCTTTCCCGATAAAACGCTTACCGGATCTATAAGCTCGCTGGGCATATACTGATGTCCCAGTGAACACTCATCAGCATAAGCCTTATCGCTGCAGCAGCCCTCGATAGGACAGCGTCCCACAACCTGGCGGCCGTTTAAGAATACTCCCAGCTCATCATCAAAAAACTGCGGGGTGGATAATTTCTCGAGATATCCTTTCTCATACAGGCTGTTAAAGACCTCTGCCGAAGTCTTTGTATGCATCTTGCCTGCCTCGCCCAGCGCAGATGCGCCGAAGAGATCAAGGCTTATCTTATATGCGGCCAGCGTTTCCTTCTGCTTTTCGTGATTGGAACGCACATAATCTTCTATCGATTCCCGGTATCCGCCTTCCTTAAGCTTGCGGTAGCTTTCGAGCGCGGGCGAGCCGTAGCAGTCGGTTCCGGAAACAAAGATAACATTATCCTTTCCTATCCTGTCGCGCATAAATCTCGCAAAAACATCGGCATGAACAAACATGCCTCCCACGTGTCCGAAGTGCAGTTCCTTATTGCCATAGGGCATGCCTCCGGTTATAACGCAGCGTTTGGGAAAAACCGGTCTTTCATCGGGTCTGATCCTTTTATCGTACATAGCTTTTTTCCTTTCCTTTTTATGAAACCAGGCAATATTATATGCGTTAATGCAAAGCTTTTCAACACCTATTCCATCTGAGTTTCCATGTTTCCATGGCGGGCAGACTCACTGCTTTAACTCATCACTGATATAATCCTCATTCACAAACCAGTCAGCTTTATTGTTCAGATATACCTCTGCGTAAGTGGCATCCCAGGTCGAATGCGCCGACGTAAGGCAGAAGCCCATATAATATGACTCCCTGCCATATATATAGACGTCGGGATTAAAGTTTATCCTGTAATCCCCTGACGCAAGCTTTGTAACATTAGAATACTCTGCCATAAAATATCCTTTATTTACTGCTCCGTCCATCTGATAGTCAAAGGACACCACAAACACGCTGTCCTGCTTTGAATAATCTCTTTTGACCATAGAATATATGGCGCACACTTCAAATGTCCCCGGCAGATAACAGGAAAAATCCTCATCACACTGCGACTTTGCCAGAGCTATGGCGTTCTTCTTCATCGTTTCAAGGTCTTCTTCGCCCACATCGTATATATTGCCGACATATTCGTCCAGTCCGCTGACCGTATACGTATTTTCGGTCCTGGTAAAGATATAAGTCTTATTGCCGTCCTTAACTCTGTCAGACGGGTAGCTTATTGCGATCGTATCCCCGTTGCTCAGACCCTCAAGCTTGCCCGTCGACTTTTCAAGAACGGATATGGCGTGGATATTTCCATCGTGCACCCATCCGTCTGCTCCGCCGCTTATCCCGCTATAGCTGATCTCGACCTTTGCAAAAGGGTCTATCTCTACTTCCTGCGAAGCTGCGCTGCCTGAGCTTTTTTTCGACTGCGCCATGAGCCCGCCCACTACAGCCGCATATATGAATGACCCGACAATATTAAAAAGTATGATCGCTCCCACAATGCACAGCACTATAAGCAGGGCCGTATTCTTTGCTTTATTGATATTGGCAGACGATCTTCCCGTACCGTTCATATTGTTCATGATATGCTTTATCTGCATATCCTGGATATCATCCCGCATACGGTCATTTTTAGGGCCGTACTCCTCGGTAAAATCCAGCAACGTGCCGCAGAATTCGCACTTTCCTGTCTTGCTGCTGCCGTCATAAGACACGTTTGCGCCGCAGTTGGGGCACTTAACAGAACTTACTTTAATCGCCATTTTCCTCTCCTTATCACACAGCCGGCCGCTCAGCTATGAGTCCCTGCACGGTCATATGCGATCTGCTTAAAAAGATTATAAAGTCCGCTTTTAACAGAGTTATTATCATGATCGGCCTGCGGCACCACATACCAGATGTGTCTTGCTCCGTTGGCCTTTAATATCTCATGATAGGATTCGGGATATTTCCCCACCACCGAATCATGATCACCGCAGCATAAGATGAACTTTTCGGGTATGACCGCGCCCTCTGCGAAACTCATCTCACTCTCCTGTATCTGTCCGGGATGAGACATAAAATTATCGGCTGTCGGCACCACCCCCGGCGCCGAGGATACAGCGCACACATAGCCAAAAAGCTCAGGCCTCTTAAGTGTAATATATATTGTCTCGCGGCCGCCCATGGAAAAGCCTGCCAGATAAGTATTCTCCCTGCCGCTGCGAACATGATAAGTGCTCTCTATATACGGCATCAGATCATTTATAAGCTCATTGATAAAATTATCGTAAGGACGGCAGCTTGCCTCATCAAAGGCAGGCTTCTGATCCGGATCCGCCGTCGCATACATATTGGGACATACTATTATCGTCTCTTCTATCAGTCCGTCAGCAGCCATGTTCCCGACGATCTCAGGGATATTGTTGGCTTTGTCGCGCGCAAACGAATACTCATCCCCGAATATCCCATGCAAAAGATAAAGCACAGGGTAGCTCTTTTCTTTGCTGTAATCTGCCGGCAGCAGTATGCTGTAGCCTCTCTCCATCGCGCAGGTCTTTGAATAATAGGTCCCGTGTGTGTACTCCGCATACTTTACGCCATCGCGCGCAGCTGCGATATCTGCGGGGCATACAGGCTCTATCCCATCATCCCGCTCCGCAAGCGCGCTTCCTTCATTCCCCACTGCCGTTTCCTTTGCGGCTATGCCGCTGGCAAAAGAACTCTTCTCCTCTTCAGTCATTACGTCTTTCCCTGCAGTTATTTTTTCTTCGGTCATTTTGTCCTCCGGTCTTTATTATCCAGCTGTTTTTCTCTTGTTTACTCCGCGTTCCCGTATCAGTCCCTTACATAATAGTGACGCGCTATCCATTTGCACAGTCCGGGAAGGCCCGGGTACACTATACGCTCACTCATATTAAGCTGATCCAGCATATCCCTTATACGCCAGCGCAGATCCTTATTGATGATATACTTGATGGTATTCTCAGTCTTTTGGTTAAGGAATTCCTCTATGTCATCTATAGCCATGGGAACCACACTGAAAAAAGAATACTGGTTGACTATGCGCTGGTTTATCGAAGGCGGTTCCATGACCACCATCGCGCTGTCGCCCATATCCTTATCATACTGCGCCAGACTGTTACCCGTTGCCTCTGCCAGCGTATCGACAGAAAAAATGGTCACCTCCTGACGCTCAACTATATTCCTGTATTTCTGCGGCAGATGAGATACCATTTCTGCCATATCGATCCTCCAGACACAGCAGTCATGTTTATCCATGTCCTTAAGCTCGGTTTCGCTCATGGCAAAGTGCAGCCCCACCAGCGCCGAATGTGTCCAGTCCAGCAGGCGCGTGGGAAGGCCGTTATGCTGTCCTTCTATCATCTGCCGCCATACGGACTGGCCTATGGAAGGATCGCCTATCACTGCATATTTGGCAAAATTCTCAAGAATAGCCGGCTCCAGCCTGCTTTCCAGCCCCTTGCAGTTTCTGGAAAGGGAGGTCTTCATTTTAAAACCCGAATCCGGCATACCGCGGTAAATATATGAGCTGCGGTTTCTGTTAAGATCCTTTCTGAAATCCTGTTCCGTCAAAAGCGGCAGCAGTTCATTCAGATCGTTGATATAGATTTCTTTTATCATTTATCGCTCCCTTTTATCAGCTTCAGAAGCTCATCCTTTTCTATCGGCCGCGAATAAAAATATCCCTGAAAACTCTTAATGTCATATTTATTCAAAAGATCGCGCATGGCAGCATTTTCAATACCCTCAACACAGACATTTGCGCCAAAAAGCACGGCGACCTCAGTAAAGCTGTTGACCAGACAGCCCTCTTTTTCGTCTTCCTCGATATTCTGTATAAAGCTCCTGTCGATCTTTATGGTATCTATAGGTATGTTCTTTACCAGTCCCACTGAGGAAAAGCCCGTGCCGAAATCATCCAGCGCCATCTTTACACCCCCGGCGCGCAGAGTGACCACCACATTCCTCAGCAGATCCATATCCAGCAGGCGGCAGCGCTCGGTTATCTCAAGGCACAGATGCTCCGGAGGAAACTCCAGCTCATTAAGTATATTCCATACGGTATCCGTAAAATCAGGCCTCTCAAGCTGGGCATACGAGATGTTCACATTTATCACGAAATCCGGCATTATGGACATCATCTTCTTCGCAGTCTTAATAGCCTTTCTCAATATCCATTCACCCAGCACCGGGAACTTGGGATCCCTCTCCAGCAGCGGTATGAACTCATCAGGCGGCACCACGCCGTATTCATCATTCTTCCAGCGCAGCAGCGCTTCCGCCCCGGTGATCCTTCCGCTCCCCGCTTCTATGATAGGCTGGTATAGCAGATAAAAGCCTTCGTATCCGCGGGAAATGGAATTCCTTATCATATGCAGCGTCTCTATGTTGCGCATCTGCCGTCCCGCCAGATTATCCTCAAACTCCACCAGATCCCCATGCCTGCTGACCTTGGATTCGTCATATGCAAAATTCAGACAGGTATAAATAGTCTGTGTATCGGTATTAAACTCATTAAGCGCCAGCGCGCCGGAATTCAGCTCAAGCGATATAAAGCGGTCTTCTATCTGTATGCCCTTGCGGAAATATCTGCGAAGCTCCTCATAAGTCTTTCTGATCTCTTTCTCCGACTGGGTCTGGGTTATCACAGCAAACTTTGATCCATCCAGTCTGTAGGTTCCGCCGCGGTTGCCCACATGATCCATCATGAATCTGCCAAAGCGCTGCAGCACGGCATTTCCAAAACCGTAGCCGTATACTTCATTAAGCTCGGTAAGCCTGCCTATGCCCACCACGCAGATCCTGATCTCTGTTTTATTATTGATGCAGCTCTCCACATCTTCAAAAAAGCCATACTGATTCCTTAAACCGGTAAGGTTATCAATATGACTCTGCTCACTGTGATTTCTTATAGCTCCGCCAAAATACTCCGGCTGTCCGTATTCATCGGTTATGACTATGCCGCGGCAGGTGCATACATCGTACACACCATCCTTCCTTCTGGCGCGGTACTGCATATCATGGCCCTTGACTTTTCCGCTGAATATGGCGTCTATGCCTTCGCGGTAGACCTTTTTATCTTCCGGATGGATATGATCCTCCCATATGGCTCCGGCTTCATACATGTATTCCGACGGCAATCCAAAAATGTCCACCAGGTTTTTGGACCAGCGTGAACAATCGTACATCATGTCGCACAGATATACATATGTATCTTCACCTATGATGGAAAACGCTTCAAATAGAGAATCAAGTCTCCTCTTTCTTTCCCTTGGGATTCTTTTTTCCGTTTTCATAGGCCCCCCTCTCTCCGATCAACTCAGAAAACCCATAAAACCTAAAACACCAAGTTTATTATATCAGATTTTTGCTTATTTTACAAATATCCGGCAAAGATAAAACATCTATATCGTGCTTCTTCTAGTGCCTTCTTCTGCGGCCGCCCCTGCATCTTATGCATTTGCTCCCGCTGAAATCCCAGGGCAGCGGTCTGCCGCATATCACGCATTCCTTTTCCCTTAGTGCCTGGGTCGCAAGGAATCTGTTTATCTCTTCCGAGATCAGATTCTTCTGCATCATTATCGTCCCGGAGCTCTGTGCATCCCCGTACTTCTTACAGAGCTGGTATTCCAGATCCAGCGCCTCATACATGCGTTCCGCGTCGCGCAGGCCTTCCGCCTCCACGATGGGATCCATGCCCCAGCCTATATTAAAATGTGCTTCCCTGCCCTTTATATGCTCTATCGCAAAGCCCAGCCACCTTTCTAAAAGCTCGGGCTTGCTCTCATCATACGGTATGGTTATCAGCTCATATATGGTCTGTTTGTCGGAAGTGTACTCTTCCAGCATCTCGGCAAGCTTTATCTCTCTTTGTGAAGAAGCTTTTTCAAACGGCGCGGATACGGGTATCTTATCCCATTGCATTATCAGTTCGGATACCTTTCCGTCTATTCCCAGCAGGCTCTCCGGGAACGCTATCCTGGCCTTCTTAATTGCTGGAAGGCGGTTCTCAACTTTATGCTTAAGCTGTTCGAGCATCATATTTGTATTTATCTCGATCGTATAATAGCCTTTATCAAATACTCCGGCACGGCCTGCGCGGCCCACTATCTGCCTTATCTCAGCCGGCAGCAGACTGCGCCTTTCCCTTCCGTCAAACTTGGATATCTCCATCAGCACTACGCGTCTTATGGGCAGATTAAGCCCCATTCCTATAGCATCCGTAGCCACCAGGACATCCGTTTCTTTTTCCATAAACTTCCTGGCTTCTTCATGCCGCACATCATAGGGCAGGGCGCCGTATATAACGCTGCATTTATATCCCTGCTTCTGCAGCGCCGCGGCTATGGCATGCACGGATCTCCTGGAGAATACTATAAGGGCGTCACCCTTCTGAACTGTATCAGGAAATTCGCAATAATCCACGTCACATTCCAGCGCGCTCAAGCGCTTATGGTATTCCACTTCATATTCGTCGCCGCAGGCCTTTATCATTTTCTTCAGTATCTCTTCGGCTTCGGGCGCTGCGCATACATGTATGGTATCGGCTACTATGCCCATGACAGCAGCAGTCCATCTCCCGCCGCGGAACTCATCCGTCAGCATCTGCGCCTCATCTATAACGGCGCAGCTGTAGCCTTTCTTAAAGTCAAGCACATCTATAGTAGATGCCTGAAAAGGCGCATCCTCTGAGAGTATCTCCTCTTCTCCCGTGATCAGATTACAGGACAGTCCCCTATCCTTAAACTTCTCATACTGTTCGTAAGCCAGAAGCCTGAGCGGTCCCAGGTATATGCCGCTTCCCGCTTTTATCAGCTCCTGCATGGCTTTGTAGGTCTTTCCGGAATTGGTAGGGCCTATATGAAGCACAAACTTTCTGCTTATCTGTCTGGCTGCCGGATAAAGGTCTATCATATTATCGGGAATGTGATCCAGCACCGCCGCCTTAAGAGCCAGCTCCTTTTTCTTCATGCGCTCATACTGCTTATCAATGCCTTTGTGATTGGGATTGCCGCTGATAAGCTTAACGGCTTCCGCCCTGTCAAGTATCGGCATGGCTTCTTCGGAGTATTCACATAAACACCTGTAGGCTGCATCCAGCGCCTCATCATATATATGATCACAGATATCCTTTTTTCTCTGTCTGCTGACGCCTTTGGGCATTGCCTCCCTTAAACGGCCCAGTACATATTCGCAAAAAGGCTGCTCAGGATAATAATAGCCCTGCGAAATGACCAGGTCGCAGTAAAAGGATGCCCATCCGCTCTTATCAGGCAGCCTGTTTATGTAGTCCCCATAGTTTTTTATGCTGAGCAGATCTTCCTTATGACCGCCTCTTCCCCCCTTATCCGCAAATGTGATGCTGATCTTTTCCGAAGAGAGATATGTTTCTATAGTCCGGCGCATCATCGCTCCCATTTCCGGATACTGCGACTTCACTAACGTCGTTATATCCGTATAGCCCAGCTTTGACAGAGCTTCTTTCAAAAGCTGTTCATTCTCTGTCTTTATCCGGTAATCCCTGACGGCATACTCGGAAAAATCCCTTAGCCCTTCAGCCGCCATTCGTTCTATCCATTCACGATTGGCCTCATAATACGCTTCATCGGTTTTTAATATCTCTGTCCGTCCATGGAAATAAGTAAAAACCTCATCCTCCTGTCTGCGTCTTTCCAGTTCCTGTCTGTATTCGGGACTCTTTTTAAAAGCGATGCGTTTTCTCTTGCTGCCTTTGCCTGCAAAGCGCTCGCGCAATATACCCTCGCCGATAGATGTGCTTCGTCTGTCAGCGCGTTTTTCATATTGTGACAACACCCAGTCCGTATATGCTTTTTCCATAACACTCCTCTTAAGTTCTTTATGATACTGATATCATAGTTTAACATAAAAGCCGCTTATATGACCACCTTCATCTCTGTAAAAATATTCCTTACGGCGGCCATGAGCATAAAAAAAGATCCGCTCCCTGCGCGCAAACGAAGGAAGCGGATCCTTAGTGGTCCTTATGATATTACTTTACTGTTACAGCTGTAATGTGGGTATTTACGCCCTCATACCAGTAAAGGAAGCCTTCAACATCAACTACATCGCCGGCCTT
>CAMOEK010000010.1:0-29159 GCA_946612125.1 uncultured Lachnospiraceae bacterium
ATTTACATTCTGAGCCGGATCGCCGCTCTTTGGCATATCAGCAGCCTGTTTATCCGAAGAAGCATCCCTTATCAGCTTAAGCGCTTCTTCCTGCGGACTCAGCTTCTGCGGCGCAGCTTCCTTATCGGCCTGCGCTTCAAAAAGCTCCGCGATATCCGCCATCAGTGTATCCGCAGCAGTGCTGTTATTTACAGCCGGCTTCATTGTGCCGTCTTCGAAAAGTATCATCTTTCCGCCTTCTGCTGCCGCATCTGCCGGCTGCTCGGTCTGCGCAAATACATCAGTCAGTTCCTTCATAAAGTGAAGGGCCTTACCGTCGCCTTCTGTCATGTTTAGCTCATCAAAAAGAGCTATCGCGCCGTCGGCCACTTCCTGCATTCCTTCAGAGATCTGCGACTCATAATTCTTAAAAGCGGTATACTGCTCATAGTTCTCCTGATCTACGGGAAGACCCAGGCGCTGCATCTCCACCAGACTGCCGGTATCGGCGCCGGGCATGGAGTTTATTATATGATACATATCCCCAAGTGATTTACTGTCAATGTTCATGCCCCCTTCCATCATAGCCGTAGTCATGGCCATGGTCTGCGGGTTGACGCTCATGCCTGCTGCCGTCAGCGCTTTGGCTGCGGTGGGGTCCATTGTCAGATTGGTATAAAGGGGAGTTAAGCTGATCTGCGAGCCTGAATTGGCGCGCACTTCAAAAGTAAGGGTCTGACCCTCACTTAAGCTCATTGCATTATCCAGCTTTGCCGTTACCTTTCCGCCGTTTGGAAGTTCGATCTGAACATCATTGCCCTTTATGCCTGTAACCTTCCCCTCCACCGTCTGGCCGGAGGACATGCGCGAAAGATACTCATTCCCTTTATTGTCGGGGCCCTGCTGCTGGATATTCTGATTGTTATCGGCTGCGGGCGCCGTACGCCCCGGACCGAATATCTGTGACAGCATACTCATATGTTCTCACCGTTTATACATAATTGCCGATAAAGCTCCTTCTGTGGATGGGACAGGGTCCCAGCTTCTTAAGCCCTTCGATATGAGCTGCAGTGCCATATCCTTTATTGGCGGCAAGATCATAACCCGGATATTTTTTATCCAGTTCCGTCATAAGCCTGTCCCTTGTGACCTTTGCCACGATGCTGGCGGCAGCTATGGAAGCAGACTTGGCATCACCCTTTATTATGGGCACCTGCGGGATATCCACACCCGGTATGGTTACCGCATCATTCAGCAGTATGTCCGGCTGGGGCGTCAGTTTGGATATAGCCTGTCTCATAGCCTCGTAGGTGGCATTAAGTATGTTTATCTCATCAATGCGCTCATTATCAACAAAGCCCAGGCCTACGGATACGGCATTTGCCATTATCTGATCATAAAGCTCCTCTCTCTTTTTTTCGGAGAGTTTCTTTGAATCATTTAGATATAACAGACTGCAATCCTTTGGAAGTATCACGGCGCCGGCCACCACCGGTCCGGCAAAGGGGCCGCGCCCCACTTCATCTATACCGCAGATAAAAGCGCAGTCGGCATGCTCCCTTTCATAAGAGAACATTGCATACATGCGCTTTTTTTCGGCTTCAAGCTTTTCGGCCTGTTTTCTTTCTTTTTCAAGACGTTTTTCTTCTGCCTTCGTGGCCACTTATAATCCTCCCATCTTGTTGAACGGATATATCCTCACGGCAGCTCTGCCTATGATGTCCTTTTTCTTGATCAGACCTACCGAAGGCGTTCTGGAATCCGAAGAATGATTCCTGTTATCCCCCAGTACAAAGTATTCAGAATCTCCCAGAGTGATCTCATCGATCGCAGTCCCCGGATCTTTGATCCTCTCACTGCCGTAGTTCTCCTCGAGTACCTCGCCGTTAATATAGATCACGCCTTCCCGGTCTATGCGCACCTTCTCTCCGGGAAGCCCTATAATGCGCTTGATGTAATAAGTCTCTTCCTTATACTCAAAGGGAAAAACTATGATGTCAAAACGCTTGGGATCCTTGAAACGATAGCTTATCTTGTCCACTATCAGACTGTCTCCGTCAGAAAGAGTGGTCTCCATGCTGTGTCCCACAACCACGGTACGCTGACCCACATACTTTACTATCAGCAAGGTGATCACCAGTACCACCAGCAGGAAAATGGAATTCTGTAAAATATCCTTTGCTATAGCTCTCCTGCGCCTGGCTGCTGCTTCTTTTTCGTTTCCCTCGTCACCTTCGGTTTCATCATCAATGCTCACCATCTCAAGATCGTCATCCAGCTTTTCGTCATCAAGCTTTACATCTTTCATCGTGCTCATGCCCTTTCAATACTTATTCTTCCCAGTCTTCCGGCCCTCAGATCGTCCATGATCAGAGCCGCAGCCCTGAGCGTATCAGGCTCTCCGCCCTTTTTGATACAGCCCAGCCGCTTTGCGGCGGCAGTCAGGATCTCTGCGTCAGATCCCTGTTCATCAGCCTCATAACGCTCAGAAAGTCTTCCGGGATAATCCTTTTTCATAAGGCTTATTATCGCCATGGCCAGCTCTTCTTTAGGCAGGATCTCATCATTTATGCTGCCTGTCATAGCAAGATGCAGTCCCACAGATTCGTCATCAAATTTGGGCCACAGTATTCCGGGCGTGTCCAGAAGCTCCAGCTCATTGCTTAAGCGTATCCACTGCTTGCCCTTTGTAACCCCGGGCTTATTGCCCGTCTTAGCAACTGCCTTCTTTGCAAAACTGTTTATAAAGGTGGACTTGCCGACATTCGGTATTCCTGCCACCATAGCGCGCACCGGCCTGTTCTTTATGCCGCGGCGTCTGTCACGTTCCGTCTTCTCCCTGCAGGCCGCCTTAACAGCCGCCCTCACTTCTGCCATTCCGCTGTTATTGCGCGAATCCAGAAGCACTGCCTGCGCCCCGGACTCTTTAAAGAATCCAAGCCACTTCTCGTTTTCTTTTGCATCAGCCAGATCTGCCTTGTTCAGCAATATAAGTCTGGCCTTTCCCTGCCCCAGTCTGTTGATATCGGGATTGCGGCTTGACATGGGAAGCCTCGCATCCAGAAGCTCAATTATCAGATCGACCAGCTTGATGTCTTCCTGCATTGAGCGTACGGCCTTTGTCATATGGCCGGGGTACCATTGTACGTTCATTTTATAAAACCCATGCTTTCTTTCTTAAATTTCAGATGGAACCATGCCCGTCCCATGATATAACTTCGTTTGACAAGGCCTATATTGCTGGACCGGCTGTCCTCACTGTCGTTACGGTTGTCACCCAGCACAAAGTATTCATCTTCGCCAAGGGTAAGACCCGGCTCCGCTATTCCGCCGTTTTCTATACGGTCAAATATGCCTGCCTCATCATAGACATTACCGTTGATATACAAAAGCCCGTCACGGATCAGCACCGTATCTCCGGGAACAGCCACTATGCGCTTGACATAAAGATGGGCGTTCTCGTTGCCGTTAGGCCTGAAAACGATCACATCGGAGCTCTGTGGCTGGCGTATAAGATAAACAAATCTGTCTATCAGTATCTCTTCACCGTTATGAAGCCCCGGTTCCATGGATACCCCGATAATACTGGTACGCAGGCCAAAAAGATAAACAAACATGAACGCCAAAAGCACCATGAGCGCTCCGCTGAAAAGCCAGCCGAAAACCTCGCCCACATGCTTTTTGTTTATTTTCCTCTCTTTTGTATAAAAGGTCAAGCCCTTCTTTCGGGGCATATCTATCCTCTCTAACAGTAAAAAGGGGCAGATTACATCCGCCCCTTTAGTGTCACGCAAACGGGCCAAGTGCCCTGTTTCGGATCATGCGCCTGTCAGCGTATAATTTCCTTAACCTTTGCCTTCTTACCAACACGTCCCTTTAAGTAGTTAAGTCTTGCTCTGCGGACCTTACCGCGGCGAACAACTTCTACCTTCTCTACATTGGGGCTGTGAAGAGGCCAGGTCTTATCAACGCCTACACCGCCGCTTGACTTACGTACGGTGAAAGTAGTGCGCGCGCCACCGTTCTGGATCTTGGTAACGATACCCTCGAAAATCTGGATACGCTCCTTCTCACCTTCCTTGATCTTTCCGTGAACCTTAACGGTATCACCTACGTTGAATGAAGGTACTTCGCTCTTGAGCTGCTCTGCTTCCAGCTCTTTGATGATCTCTGCGTTCATTTATAAATCCTCCTGTGATTTCATCGGACGTTCTTACGTATCTCGAATACCAGCGGAACATCTCTTTACTTTTCGCAACTTTGACAGTTTAACACATGTCAGTTTATTATGCAAGCTTTTTTTATAAACCACAAAAGCTTCAAAAGGCGGGAAGCTTCGCTTACGCCGCGGCCGGCTCTTTCTTTTTAATGTTAAGCAACATTATCCCTGCTGCCAGAAGTATCACGCCCGCTGCCGCAAAAGCCGCAGTCTGCCCGGCGGTCATCTGACCCTGAGCCAGGAACGGAAAGGCTGCCTCTACTTCCTCCTTATATTCTTCCATCAGGACAGAGGTCAGATTATTAAGGAAATGCATGAGCATCGACAGGAATATGCTCCTTTCCTTCCATACTATATAGGTAAGAAGTATGCCCAGGGGCGATATCAGTATAAACTGCAGAAGACTCATATGGAAAGCCCCGAAAAACATTCCCGTCAGCACTATCGCAGCTGCGGGCTTAAGTTTGAATTCCACAGCGCCAAGGAAAAATCCCCTGAACGCCCACTCTTCGCAGATCGCAGGCATAAGAGCCGACGAAAGCACCATCAGCCAGAGCGGTGCCCCCTCCCAGAGGCCGGCGATAGCATCCGTATTCGCCTGCGAAAGATCAGGGAAAATACTTATTACAAGATTGCCCAGCAGCTGTATCACGATATAGGATCCGGCCCAGCAAAGCAGCGCCGATACTATTCCCAACGGTCTGGGCGCATGAAGATGAAAGACCACCTTCCCATCCGTCTTGATATACCAGGCGTAAAGGGCTGTTATGCCAAAGAGCAGGGCCTGCTCCAGCACTATTCCCCAAAGGCCGAAATGCATCACGAAGAGTCCGCCGCCAAACAATACCACTAAAAGCAGCACCGCGAACAGAAGCACGACATCGCCTATGCCGGGGATCTGTTTGTCCTTCATGTGGCTTCTGCTCTCCAAAAGCCTGAGTCCGCCGGCCGCATCTCCAAAGAGTATATTCTCCGAAGAGAAAAGCCTGCCCATGATGACCACGGCCACGGCAGTATACGCAAGATTGGATACAAGTACAACAGCTATCTGCGAAAGTTCAAAATGGAAACGGAAAATCTCCGTGATAAGCAGGGCTATATTGACCACAGGGATAAGGGCCGTAGTCGCATTCAGGCTGACCTGGGGTATCATCCCCGCCATGCCTCCTATCATGAATACCAGCATTACCGGCGTAGTAAAATTCTGCGCCTCTTTAAAACTCCTGGCAAAAATACATGCTGAAAGGCATACCGCCGAAGCAAACATCGCAAATGTAAATACACATAACAGAGTTACAACAGCCGCCGGTATAAATGATGCCAGATCCAGCCCTTTTGCTGCTCCCATGGTATTCATGCTGTCCAGCATATATATGCCCATGCATACCATCGATACGATATTCAGAAACGCTGCCCCCACCGCCACGGTAGATGTAGCCAGGAATTTGGCAATGATCAGTTCCAGATTTCTGACCGGCAGAGTTAATAGGGTCTCAAGCGTGCCGCGCTCCTTTTCTCCCGCGGTCGCGTCTATTGCGGGATACAGCGCTCCCATCAGTATACTGGTTATCAAAAGAAACGGAACGATCATTCCCACCAGATAGCCTGCATTTTCTTCGTTGGTAGCATGGTTAGCATAAGTATACCCAAACGGCTGCAGTATATCATCAGGTTCAAGCCCCAACTCTGTCAGCTCTCTTTCCGTGGTATCCTTTTTTATATCCTGCAGTATTTTTTCGACCATGCCTGCCGCAGTCTGCGAATCCGTCTCCGAAGCAAGATAGACTATCTCATAATACGGCTTATTATCCGATACGCTTTCTTTCAGATAAGCATCTATCTTCCCGTCACGCAGATAGCTCTCATTATCTACGCCCACAGCATTTCTGTAATATACAAAACTGTATTTATGCTCATCTTTGTGGGCATCAAAAGCATCTACCATAGCCTGCTCGTCTCTCAGCCCTTCAAAACCTATATAGTAACTCTTGCTGGTCGATGCATTCAGCATAGATGAAGCTAAAAACATCGATCCTGCAAATATCAGGGGATACAGTATCAAAGGGATCACTATCATCATAAGGATAGTTTTCTTATCCCTCAGTATATCCAGCATTTCCTTTTTATATAGTGAAAAGATGATATTTTTACGCATCCTCTTTCGCCTCCGTTTCCCCCGCATTAATGATAGCCCTGAAGGTATCGCGCAGGTTATCCGTAGCCGTCTGCTCCATAAGCGATGAAGGGGACGCATTGGCTATTATCCTGCCCTTGTAGAGCATGATCACCCTGTCGCAGAGGTATTGCGCTTCTTCCATATAGTGAGTGGAATAAAGCACGGTCCTGCCGGCATCCCTCTCCTTTTTCATAAAATTGACTATAGCCTCGCTGCTTAAGATATCAAGACCAAGCGTCGGCTCATCAAAAATATATATTCCCGGTGAATGAATAAGGCATCTGGCAATATTGGCTCTCTGGGTCTGACCGGTTGAAAGGCGTTCTATACGGTTATCCACAAAGCCGCCCATATCCAGGACCTCAATGATATCTTCTATGCGCTTATCCCGCTGCTCTGCTTCCATGCCGTAGATCTCGCCTATGGTCTGCATGAGCTCTCTGGTCGAAAGTCTGCCGTATAGCCTTGTATTCTCCGAAAGATAACCTATGCAGTTCTTGATGCGTATGGGATCGGATATTTCCTCTCCCGACTCATCTATGATGCGTACCACGCCCTCTTCGGGCTCCAGCAGAGTGCCCAGCATACGCAACAGCGTGGTCTTTCCGGCGCCGTTAGGCCCCAGTACCCCCAGTATCTCGCCTTCCTTCGCATCAATATCCACATGATCCACCGCAAAAAACTCTTCTTTGCGGCTCTTTTTTCCCGCATCATTAACCAGCCTGGTAAAGCTCTTGCATAGTCCCGTAGCTTCTATTCTCAATGCCTTATCCTCTCATATACTATGATTCTTCACTACTTTCGGCTTTCAGCTTTTTCTCCAGCTTCTTTCTTTCCTTTTCCAGCTTCTTTCTTAAGGCAGCCAGCTCTTCGGCGTGGGTTATTTCATATTCTTCATATAATTCGGGCCGGCGCTCCTTCGTCCTTTCAAGCGACTGCAGCAGACGCCAGCGGTCTACCTTCGCATGATCGCCGGACAGTAAAACCTCAGGCACTTTCTTCCCCATCCACTCCTCGGGTCTGGTATACTGGGGATACTCCAACAGCCCTTCATTAAAACTCTCCGTCGTTGCGGATTCGTCATTATTAAGCACTCCGGGTATGAGCCTGGATATGCTGTCCATCATTACCAGCGCCGGAAGCTCTCCACCCGTAAGTACATAATCGCCTATCGAGACATTATCGCTTACTATCTCTTCCAGAACGCGTTCATCTATCCCCTCATAATGGCCGCAGAGAAAGATCAGGTCTTCCTCCTTTGCCAGTTCTTCAGCCAGAGTCTGGTCAAAAACCCTGCCCTGGGGTGTAAGATAGATCACGCGCTTCTTACCGGCGGTTTTTCCTTCGGCAGCCGCCCGTTCTTCAATCTTTGCCATTACCGCCTGATAGCAGTCATAAACCGGCTGGCACTGCAAAAGCATACCGGCGCCGCCTCCGTAAGTGTAGTCATCCACCCTCTTATGTTTGCTGGCGGTATATTCCCTTATATGAAAACAATCCAGCGATAAAATGCCGTCCTCCATAGCACGGTATAATACTCCGGTATGCATTCCTTTATCGATCAGCTCCGGAAAGAGCGTCATCACATAATATCTCATAAGCCTTCCATGACCGAAACATCCATCCGGCCTTCTTTGATATCAACCTTAAGTATACACTGTTTTATCGCAGGCAGCAAAAGCTCGCTGCCGTCATTCCTCTCTATACGGTAAACATCGTTTGCGCCGGTCTGCATAACTTCAACCAGCTTTCCGATAAGTTCCCCGTCTTCGTAAACCTCAAGACCTTCAAGGTCCGAGATGTAATATTCATCCTCATAAAGCGGCACGGCATGAGCCCTGTCCACATATAATTCTCTCTTGCGCAGCTTCTCCGCCATATCCCTGTCCGTTATCTCCCTGAACTGCAGGATGATACGGTCATTCTGTTTTTTCATTCCGCAGCAGTGCAGCGGCTCATATCCGTCCCTGCCGGACATGTAGTAATCCTTAACCTTCTTTAAATGATCCACATCATCGGTGGTGGGATAGACTTTTACCTCTCCCTTTATGCCATGGGCCTCGGTGATGACGCCGATCCTGAAATATTCCTCTGCCATATTGTCTCCGATAATATCTCTCACTGTGTCCGGAATAACATGAAAACATTGTCATCCTGAGCACAGCGAAGGATCTTTTCTCCCTGTATTATGTCAAGTGCCCGGAATGATTCCGGGCACCTGCGATTAATTTTACTCGATTATGTCTACATCCACATATGTATCATCTTTGGTGGAGGCAGCCTTTACAACAGCACGGATCGCTTTGGCGATCCTGCCCTGTTTTCCGATGACCTTACCCATATCTGAGGGATCTACCTTAAGCTTGACGGTAATATGCTTACCATCAACCTCTTCGGTGACCTGCACAGCCTCAGGTTTGTCAACCAGGGCTTTGGCCATCACCTCAACTAATTCTTTCATTCAAATACCCCCCGGCAAATTTATTTTTCTATATTAGCCAGCTTGAGTATCTTTCCCACTGTCTCTGTAGGCTGCGCACCGTTAGAAAGCCACTTCTTTGTCTTCTCCTCATCTAATTTGAATGTAGAAGGATCGGTGTTGGGATCGTAGGTTCCGATCTCATCGATAACCTTTCCGTCGCGCGCATTGCGGGAATCAGCCACAACTATACGATACAGGGGCTTTTTCTTCTTTCCCATTCTTGTTAATCTGATCTTTACTGCCATTTTTAATTTCCTCCCTTTGGATTAATGATTGTTTATTAAAACGGAAAGCGAAAGCCTCCACGTCCTTTCTTACCCATACCGCCCATCATTCCGGGCATCTGCTTCATCATCTTCTGCGACTGCTCAAACTGCTTGATGAAACGGTTTACTATCGCGATATCTACTCCCGCGCCCTTTGCAATCCTGAATTTACGCTGGGGATTCAAAAGCTTGGGATTCGCTCTCTCCTGCGGAGTCATTGAAAGCACGATCGCCTCGGTCTGCTTCAACTGCTTATCATCTATCATGGAACTGATATCGCCCATCTTTGAACCGACGCCGGGCAGCATCGAAAGTATGCTCGTCAAACCGCCCATCTTCTGCATCTGCTTCATTGATTCCAGGAAATCATTAAAGTCAAATTTGCCTTTCTTAAGGCGGCCCGCCATATCCTTCTCTGTTTCAGGATCGATGTCTATGCTCTGCTCAACCTTTTCGATAAGGGAAAGCACATCGCCCATGCCCAGGATACGTCCGGCCATTCTGTCCGGATAGAACTGCTCGAGGTCGGAGAGTTTCTCTCCCATACCTACAAACAGGATAGGCTTGCCTGTTACGGCTTTTACGGAAAGAGCCGCACCGCCCCTTGTATCGCCATCCATCTTTGTAAGGATAACGCCGGTGACGCCTACTTTCTCATCGAATTCCTTTGCAACATTGACCGCATCCTGACCTGTCATGGCATCGACGACCAGCAGCGTCTGATGAACTTCTATCTGCTCCTTGATGGTGATGAGCTCCTGCATCATATCTTCATCTATATGCAGGCGGCCTGCGGTATCAATGATGACCACGTTATGTCCGTTTTTCTCTGCATAAGCCATAGCGGCCTTTGCTATATCTACAGGCTTCTGATCCGTGCCCATTGCAAACACGTCAACTTCCTGTTTCTTTCCGTTTATCTGCAGCTGTTCGATAGCGGCAGGTCTGTAAACGTCACAGGCTACCAGCAGGGGCTTTTTGCCTTTCAGCTTTAATTTGCCGGCTATCTTGGCTGTAGTGGTGGTCTTACCTGCACCCTGAAGACCGCACATCATTATGACCGTGGTAGCCTTACCTGGCTGCAGCTTAAGTTCCGTTGTCTCGCTGCCCATGAGGGCTGTCATCTCTTCGTTTACTATCTTGATGACCATCTGTCCGGGATTGAGTCCGTTCATAACGTCCTCGCCCACGGCGCGCTCCTCAACAGACTTTACAAACTGCTTTACCACGCGGAAGTTAACGTCTGCCTCAAGCAGCGCCATCTTAACTTCCTTCATGGCTCCGCGGACATCAGCCTCGGTCAGCTTGCCCTTGCCCTTCAAGCCCTTGAAGATATTCTGTAATTTATCGCTTAAACTCTCAAATGCCATATATCAGTATCCTATATCTCATCCAGCAGATGATCGACTGCCTGCAACAGTCCGTCTGTCTCCGCCGTATTTAATGTTCGTGAACCATCCGCATTGCGGTCCTTTGCTATCAGCTGCCTGATGCTCTCAAGGCTGCCCCTGTTTTCACGGAATCGCGCTATCAGCCCCAGACGTTCCTCATATTCCTTAAGGCTCTTATCGCAGCGTTTGAGCAGATCATGTATATTCTGTCTGCTGACCCCAAAACGCTCAGCCGCTTCCGCAAGGCTTAGATCCTCATAAACACAGGCCTCGTATATCTCCTGCTGATGCTCTGTCAGCAGAGGCCCGTAAAAATCGTATAGTATGCCCTGCTCCACTATTTTTTCCATAACAAAGCGTATTATGCCAGAATGAAAACGACCTGTCAAGTATTTTTTCTTGACAGGTCGTTTTTTCATTTATCATACAGCAGAGATCAGCCTATCGCCTCCAGCATATCGATCGCCCTTCGGTTCCCAAGCACATCATGAACCCGCACTATATCAACGCCTGCCTGCGCCGCCAGCACGGTGGTAACAAGCGTGCCTTCCTCTCTCTGATCCACAGGCAGTTTAAGCGTATTGCCGATCACGGATTTTCGCGAAGTTCCCAGCATTACCGGCCAGCCCCAGCTCTTAATATCTTCAAGCTCACGCAAAATGCGCAGATCATTCTCCGTGCCGCCGGCAAAGCCCACTCCCGGATCGATAATGATCTTATCCTCCGGCACGCCGGCCTGCATTGCTTTGCCCGCCGCTTCAAAAAGAACGGCATTGATATGTTTCATCAGGTCCTTTTCCTTATCCTCATGAGGATAATTCGCATTATACATTATAATAATGGGCGCTTTATAATGCGCGGCCACCTCTGCCATCCTGCCGTCCTCATAGCACAGGCCGCTTACATCATTGATCATGTCTGCCCCGGCCTCTATAGCTGCCTTGGCAACCGCGGGCTTATAAGTATCTACAGATATATATATGTCAAAATGTCTGCGTATAGCAGCCAGAACAGGGATCAGACGCTCCAGTTCCAAAGCTTCACTGACGGGCGCCCCTCCCGGGCGGGTGGACTCTGCGCCCACATCTATCATATCCGCGCCCTCAGCTATCATGCGTTCAATGATCTTCAGCACGCCTTCGCGTTCCCAGGCGCCTCCGTCGCTGAACGAATCAGGCGTCAGGTTCAATATTCCGGCTATCAGTGTTCTGCCGCTGCCAAGCTCAAGCTTTCCGCTTTTCACAATAAGCTCCTCCCTTAATCTCTTTAAAAGAGCCCCCTTATCCAGGGGGCTCTGTCGCATCTCTGTCAGTGCATTTTAATCATCACGCTTCTTGTTCTTGCTGCGGCTGATAAAACTGGGAATGTCAAACTGCTCACGGGGCTTGGTAGGAATACGGCCCGTACCTGCAGATGCATTAAATCCGCCGTTAGCCACTCCGTTATTGAAACGGGGAATATTATTTGTTCCCATAGGCACTCCCTGTGAAGGCATCATGTTGGGCTCATCATACTGCTGCATATTCTGCATATTCTGTTCCTGCATATCCTGAACCGTTCCGGGGAACTGTGCCATACCACCTCTTGCCGCAGGATTATTCATGCCGCGCTGAGCGAAATCATTCTGCTGCATCTGCTGCTGGGACATCTGCTGCTGGGGCATCTGAGGCATGCCCTGAGCAGGATTGTACTGTCCCCTGTTCAGCTGGGGCAGAGTGCTTGTCTGTCCGGGACGCACATTGCTGCGGTACTGGTTGGGATTAACTATCCTTCCTGCAGAATGAAGCAGGGGATCATCTATACCGGTTGCGATAAGGACGACCTTGCATTTCTCCTGCATATCCTCATCCTCAACATCATTGGAACCGATGATCAGGTTAACAGCCCTGCCGGTCTGGGATACGATATACTCGGAAATGGTCTGCTCATCATACATTGTATAATTGCCGGCCGTAACATTGAGCAGCACTGCTCTTGCATTATTAATGTTCGTCTCAAGGAGCTTGCTCTCAACAGCCTGCTTAACAGCATCCATGGCTTTCTCATCACCTGAACCAAAGCCTACGCCCACATGAGCTATACCGGCATTGCACATAACCTTCTTTACATCGGCAAAGTCGATATTAACATCCAGAACGTTATTTATCAGCTCTGTGATACTCTGTACTACCTGCTGCAGAATCTCATCAGCTTTCTTGAAGCCTTCCTTCTTGGTCATGCTGCGGTCAGCTATCTCGATGATCTTATCATTGGGAATGACCACCATGGTATCAACATTGTTTCTGAGATTCTCGATGCCGGTGTATGCATTCTGCATACGCACATCACCTTCGTAGCTGAAAGGCTTGGTCACAACCGCTACAACCAGCGCGCCCATTTCCTTTGCCACCTTAGCCACAACAGGAGCAGCTCCGGTACCGGTTCCGCCGCCCATACCTGCGGTTATGAAAACCATATCAGCTCCATCAATAGCTTCCTTGATCTCGTCTATGCTCTCCTGAGCTGCAGCACAGCCGACCTCGGGGTCAGCTCCGGCTCCAAAGCCCTGGGTTGTCTTCTCACCGATCTGAACAGGTCTTGCTGACGTATTGAGCAGCGCCTGCTTATCGCAGTTAACGGCGTAATACTCAACACCGGCTATTCCCTCTTCCAGCATGCGATTAACAGCGTTATTTCCTGCACCGCCTACACCAACTACCTTGATCTTTACAATCTCACTTGCTTTCTCATCTGTTAATTCAAACAATTTTTTTACCTCCTAATGGTGATAGCGCACAGGATATTGTATAAAAGCCCTCTGCACTCCTACTACATAGTGTAAACACTGTCTTAGCGCTTTTTTATAATATAATTATTTTTTTTATTGCGCAACAGCTTTGAGCCTTAAAAAAACACGCATTTTAGGGGCGTTGACCAAAATAGTCAATTATTCTTCGTCTCCCTGGAAGCTGAAACTGCTTGTATTACTGTCATATGAGCTCAGATCCAGCACCCCGCTGAACTCCTGTCCTTTAACGGTTTCCATGATGGCTGCAACCTGCTGTATTTTCTCTTCCAGCATATCGCTGCTGCCCATCTGTATGCGCATCTCGCCAAAGTACAGCGTCATCTCCAGCTTCTCGTTAAAGTAGATCTTATCCGCGCTCATATTATGCTTTGACAGTATCTTGGTCACATCCAGTATCGTCTGGAATACCGCTTTGTCTCCTACCGGCAGCGGTTCATACATGGTCAGGCGTTCAAATTCCAGCCCTGTTACCAGAGGTATGCCTTCTGTAGGCACATCGGCATTCTCTACTATGATACCGTCCTTATCAAAGTACATATATCGGTCAAGATATCTTATATACCCGGCCAGCGCTTTTTCATATACCACAACCCTGATGGTATTACGATCCTCTACTTTGACTTCCATAGTCTCTACGAAAGGCAGGTTCTTAAAAGCCTTATGCCGGTACTTGAGCGCCACTATAAGCGAGTTATCACCAAACCAGCCGTTTTCTATGATATTGCTTATTTCCGATACGCTATAATGCTTATTTCCCTGTACGATAATGCTGGTGATCTTGAATTCATTGAGCACATAAAAGAACACTCCCAGCAATATGCATATTATCACTTCAACTATCAGGATATTACGTCTTGTTCTTATGGAATCATCCATATCTCTCACCGGTGGTTATGCCTTGCCACACGAAGCACCAGCCCCACCTCCAGCATCAGGAACAGCGCGGACGAACCGCCGTAACTTATAAAGGGCAGACTGACGCCCGTATTGGGCATGGTATTCGTCACAACCATTACGTTCAATATCGTCTGCAGGGCTATATGTATCATTACTCCCGCAGCCAGCAGCATCCCGTAGGTATCCCGGGCGTTTAAAGCTATCATCAGGCATCTGTATACTATCAGCCCCAGCAAAAACAATACTACCGTAGCGCCTACAAGTCCTGTTTCCTCACATATAGCCGAATAGATCATGTCATTATGAACTTCAGGTATTTTATCAAGCTTCTGTATGCCTTTGCCTACACCTTTACCGGTCACGCCTCCGGAACCGATCGCATAAAGTCCCTGCAGTGTCTGGAACGCACCCTCATAATAAAAATCCGGATTCGTGGGATCCTCCCAGATAAGGATACGTTTATAACGGAATTTCATGTTATCGATATTACCGGCTGCAGCTTCGGCGTGTGCCTTGCTTATAAGCGCCCATACGGCAATGACCAGCAGCGCGGCATAGATTATGATCTGCCACTTCCAGTCCTTGGTTGCCGCAAAAAGCATCAGCACGCCTATGCCCGCGATTATTATCGCGCTCGAAAGATTATTGGAGATCAGATAAACCAGTCCGGCCATGCCTACCGTTACTATTAGCGGCAGACCATATGTCTTCAGGTCGTTTATCTCTTCTTTCTTTTCCGCAATATAGCCCGCAATAAATACCAGTACCGCTATCTTGACTATCTCGGCGGGCTGCACCTGGCCCAGAGGCCCCAGCTCAAGCCAGCGGGTAGCGCCGTTAACGGTTTTACCCATGGATGTTTTAAGCAGCAGTATCGACCCTGCGGATGCTATAAGTATAAGCCTTCTCCAGAATTTACCGCCGAACATTCTGATAAAATCATACGGCATAAGGTATACAAATGCTATTCCCACGATACCGATAAGTTCCGCAGTAAGCTGCTTTCTCAAAAAGTTTGACTGAGCATTCAGATCGGTAGTATATGATGTAGTGGAATACACCATGATCGCTCCGATTATCATCAGCGCAAAAAGCGCTATCAGAGTGGCAGGATCGGGAATGACCACAGCTTCTTTCTGCGGGCGCTTTTTCCGTCTGTGTTTTTTTCTCTTTTCTTCCTCCATCCCTTACAGACTCCTGACAAGTTCTTTAAAGATACGTCCGCGTTCCTCGTAATTCTTAAACATTCCCCAGCTTGCGCAGGCAGGCGAAAGAAGCACCGCTTCTCCGGGGCGGGCCAGCTCGGCCGCTTTTTTGACCGCTTCTTCCATATCCGCAACCATTACAATATCCGTAAATCCATGCGCCTCCGCACAGGCTTTGATCTTTTCCGCCGTCTGCCCCAGCAGTATCAGATACGACACTTTTCCGTCAAAACTCTCTATCCATTCATCATATTCGCTCTGCTTGTCATATCCGCCGCCGATCAGCACGGTCTTTTTTACCATGGCCTGAATACCCTTGATCGCCGCATCGGGATTGGTACCCTTGGAGTCATTGTAATAGTCCACGCCGTTGACCGTAGCGGTAAATTCTATCCTGTGCTCTACAGCCTCAAACGAACACACGGAACTGATTATCCTTTCCATCGGTACTCCTGCAGCAGTGCACATTGCTATTGCAGCCATTACATTCTCCACATTATGGATGCCCAGAAGTTTCATGTCATGGATATCCATCAGCTGTGTTTCGCCGCCCATATCAAGGTTTGCCGGGAAGCGTGATACCGAATATATCTTATCGTCTTCATAGTAAAGATTCACAGCCGGCCTGTCAGCCGCATCCAGCCTCTGCGCGGATGAGAAAAAGGATACTCTGGCCGGGCAGCGTTCAGCCGCAAATTCCCTGAGTCTTTCATCCTCATGGTTCAGTATGCAGTACTCACCTGAAGTCTGATTCTTTGATATAGCTTCCTTGCAGGTTGTATAAGCCTCCATGGTATGATGACGGTTCAGATGATCAGGCGTGATATTCAGTATAGCCGATATCTGCGGATGAAAAAGATCGATCGTTTCCAGCTGGAAACTCGAAACCTCCAGCACCACGGTATCATTCTCTTTGGTCTTGAGCGCTATCTCCGTATAAGGCTCTCCGATATTGCCCACTACATACACATTTCCGTCAATGCCTCTGTCAGCATACCAGTCTTTCATGATATGTCCGGTAAGCGCAGTGGTCGTAGTCTTCCCGTTAGTGCCCGTTATGGCTATCAGCCTGCCCTTCGAATAACGGTAGGCCAGCTCTATCTCACCCCATACCGGGATGTCCAAAGCCCTGAAGCTGTCCACAAAAGGCGTATCCACAGGGATACCGGGGCTCATCACCAGAAGCGCCGCATCCTTCTTCTCTTCCTCCGGAAGTTCTCCCGCATAAACATGTACATCAGGCGGGATCTTCTTTATAAGCTCTTCTATATCCAGTCTTTCATTCTGATCAAAAAGAACTATCTTTGCCCCTATCTGATCGAGCAGCTGCGCCGCAGCAATACCGCTCTTTCCGGCGCCCATTACAATAACCTTTTGATTTCTGAGTTCCATATTCTCTCCTCATTCAGACCAGTGACAGCAAAGCTGTTGCCGCCGCTATTATCGTTATTACAGTAAAACGCGTCATCACCTGCGTTTCCGACCATCCGCACTTTTCAAAATGATGATGGATCGGAGCCATCTTAAAGATGCGCTTTCCGTGAGTCAGTTTAAAGTACGATACCTGCAGCATTACCGATGCCACTTCTATCACATAGATGATCGCAACTATAGGGAGCAAAAGCGGTATATGAAGCATATATGCCGCGCCGGCCACAAAACCGCCAAGCGCAAGCGCCCCGGTGTCTCCCATAAACACTTTTGCCTTGTTTGCATTAAAGAGCAGGAACGCAAGCAGTCCGCCCAGCACAGATGCAGCCACTACAGCAACCGCAGGCGCTCCTTCGCCTCCCAGAACATAAGCCGCAACGATAAAAAACAAAGCTATCGCCGATGTAACAGATGCTGCAAGTCCGTCCACGCCGTCTGTGAAATTCGCTCCCGTATCCGTACCCAGCACGGCTACAAAAAGGATAGGCATTCCCAGATAACCCGGATCCACTTCTTTCTTCACGAAAGGCACTATCATATCAAGATTGATGCCTTCATACACTACCAGGAACCACGCAAAGGCCGCAGTCACAAGAAACTGCAAAGTAAACTTCTGCCATGCAGCAAGGCCTTTGGACCTTTTGAGAACGACTTTTATAAAATCATCTATAAAACCTATCAGGCCGAAAGCAACGATCAAAATCATCATCGGCATCATCATCGGATATTTTTTCCCGAATATTATTGATACCACGCCTATTCCCGCCAGGAAGATAAGTCCTCCGATGGTAGGTGTACCGTTTTTCACCTTATGGCTCTCAAGTCCTTCTTCCCTTACAGTCTGCCCCACTTTAAGCTTCAGCAGAAGCGGTATGATAAAAGGGCCAAGGGCTGCGCTCACCGCAAAAGATACTATTATGGCGATCATTACATCTTTCATTCTATACTCTCCACGCTATTCTCTTGGATCCTGTATATCCGTCTCTTCATCCGTAAGCACTGTTATATCGATCGGATTGCCCTCACCATCCTGGAATATGCTCGAATCCGGATCAAGCGGCACTCCCGTCTCAGGATCAAGCGGCTCATGGTTCACAGGGTCAAGAATATACCCCGTTCCGTTATCCGGCAGAACCCTTATATCCTCCTGTGGCTCCATAGGCACAGGCGCCGAAGTTTCATTCTGTGACGCCGAGTTTCCTGAAATACTGTTCTGTGACAGTGTATCTTTAAGTCCCTTCTCTTCCAGCTCCTTGCGCTCGGCTGCCGTAAGAGGCTCCGTCATGAATATATGAAGATACGGGAGTATCTCCGTAAGTATATCCCTGCAGAGCAGGCAGGCATTTCTGGTACCGTTTTCCTGTGTTGCGGTATTGGGCCTGTCAATTACCACATATATCGCAATCTGGGGATTATCCGCAGGTGCAAAGCCCATAAACGAAACGGTATAGTCTCTCTTACCCTGTCCGGAACGCTCTGCCGTACCGGTCTTTCCGCCTATGCGGTAACCTGCCGGACGTGCTCTTGTACCCGTTCCTTCATCAACAACGCCTATACAGTAATCGATCATGAGGCGGGATACGCTCTCCGAAACAACCTGACGTACAATGGCAGGTTCTACATTCTCAACCACAGCTCCGGACGAATCCTTGATCTGCTTGACCATATGCGGCTTGTAATAATATCCGCCGTTCACCAGACTGGCATATGCGCTGATGTTCTGTATCATAGTCACATTAAAGCCCTGTCCGAAAGTAGATGTCATAAGCTCGGTGGTGCCCATGTTCTTTTCATTAAACACCAGCGTAGCCGTACGCATCTCACCGGCCAGATCTATATTGGTGCGCAGACCGAAATTGAAATTCCTCTGGTATCTGAGGAAATCCTCCTTGCCCAGCCTTGATCCTATAAGCATCAGAGCTACGTTACAGGACTTTTCAACAGCCTGCTTTAATGTGATGATGCCGTCGCCATATCTCTGGTGGCATCTTATGGTCGTAGCGTTTTTACCTTCACCAAAAGTAAGGAATCCGCGGCAGTCAAAAGTATCGCTGTCATGTATAACGCCTGCATCAAGAGCCGCGGCCACGGTAAATGTCTTGCATACCGATCCGGGTTCATAGGACTGTGAGATACAGAAATTCTTCCAGAGGGTCTGTCTGGCCTTTTCCAGTCTTTCATCCTCTTTCTTTTTCCTTTCCTCCGCCGTTTCCCCTTCGGTAAACTCTTCCTTCCAGCCTCCCAGCCTGGCCAGCTGTTCAACCTCTATATCGCTGTACATGGAAAGATCTTTCGGATTGTTAAGGTCATAATACGGGTAACTGGCCATGGCCAGGATCTCGCCGCTGTGGATATCCATCACTATAACACCCGTATTGTCGGCGCCCATTTCATTTTCACGGAATTCGCCGGCATGTGCCTCATCATAGGCTTTAAGCTTTTCCTCACATACGCGCTGTATGTAAGAATCCAGAGTAGTTACAAGAGTATATCCGTTTTCAGGCGGGACCACAGTGCGCTCGAGTGCATTCTCAGCCGTAAGATAACCGTATTCACGGCCGTTCCTGCCGGTCAGCACATCGTTATAGTATTCTTCAAGTCCGTACTGCCCTCTTCCGTCAGCAGTCGTAAAGCCTATAGCATCGCAGGCAAGAGTCCCGGCGGGATATGTCCGCCTGAACTTATCTTCAAACCATATAAACTTTTTATTGATCGCAGGGCGTTTGTTTTCACTGTTCTTATTTTCTTCAGCAACCGTCTCGTTATAATTGGTCACATAAGTTTCATACGCCTGACGCTGATCGTAATCCACAACGCCCAGGATGTGGTACTGGCTCTCCCGATTTTCATTCAGATACTTAGTGATATCTTCACGTTTCAGCCCCAGAGTGCTTTCGATCGCATTGATCGTCGTATCTATCGACTCCTCGTCGTTCCAGGCCATTTTGCTGTCCAGGACAACATTATAGACACGCTCCGAGTATGCCAGCAGTGTTCCGTTACGGTCCATTATCGCGCCTCTCTGATAGGGGATAGCGCGCGAGTCATATTTCTGCTGGTTAAGAACCTGCTTTTTATATCTTTCCCCGTCGTCTCTCATAATGGTCCATGTCTTGAATACCAAAAAAGCAAAAAAGAGCATCATGACCAGCGCCATGAAAACGATCTTTTTTGATATAGTATTAGACATTGAGGTTTCAGAGGAATGTTTTCTTCTTTTTCTTCGCCTGACCTTTTTTTGTTCTTCCAACTTACGTTCTCTTTTCGTATTCTTACATCATCTACTCATAGGCCGGTACATCCGTGTACTGTTTCACATAATCATCTATCTGTCCGTAATAGGATATTATCTGTCCTTCGCTCGCACGCTGCATTCCCAGCTCTTCTTCCGCGATCCTTGCCACTTCATTCATGTCGACCTTGCTTATGATACGTTCCTCATACAGATCATTGGACCTTTTAAGTTCCTCATACTGCGAAAGCTTTGATGAATACTGATTCCTGCTCATAGTCAGGGTATTCTGGGTTCTTATAAAATACATTACAGAAAGTATAACAAGCGAAAAGCCCGCAAAAAGGATCAGCAGTGTGGACACGGTAAGTCTGACTCCGTTCTTCTCTTTGCGTCTCTGCTCTCTTATCGGATGAATATCCGCTGCTGTTCTCTCTTCTCTTCTTACTGCGTTCATTCTTGCTGCTGATGCCATCTTTCTGACTCCTTTTTACGCTTTTTCAAATATTCTCAGCTTGGCCGGTTTTGATCTGTTATTCTCCGAAAGTTCCTCTTCGGTCGCGGTTATCGCTTTTCTGCTGACCACTCTGCCCTTGGATACCTTGCCGCATACGCACTGTGGAAAGTTCGGGGGGCAGGTGCAGGGTCTTTCAAGCCTTCTGAATGTATCCTTAACTATCCTGTCTTCCAGTGAATGGAAGCTTATTATGCAGAGCCTTCCGCCCGGTTTCAGGAAATCTGTCATAGGCTCTATCGCTTCTTCCAGCACATCCAGTTCCCTGTTGCAGGCGATCCTTATCGCCTGAAAGCTCCTTTTGGAAGGATGTCCGTCCTGGCGCATTCTGGCGGGTATCGCAGCCTTTATGATCTCGTTGAGTTCAAAGGTTGTTTCTATCGCCTTATCCTGCCTGGCCTGCACTATCTTCTTTGCAATGTTCTTTGCGAATTTTTCTTCGCCGTAATCTCTTATAATGTGAAAGATCTCCGTCTCACTGTATTCATTTACTATCGTGTATGCGCTGACCGGATTGTCCTTATCCATCCTCATGTCAAGGGGCGCATCGTAACGGTAGGAAAAGCCTCTCTCTGCATTGTCCAGCTGGTAGGAGGAAACCCCCAGATCAAGCAGGATCCCATCCGCTCCTGCTACGCCCCTTTGAATGAGGTCGGAAACTGCATTTTCAAAGTTGTTTCTTATCAGCGTAACCTTATCACCGTACGGCTTAAGTCTTTCAGTCGCTACGCTCAGCGCTTCCGCATCCTGATCAAAGCAATATAGCTTTCCGTCATCTCCAAGTCTTTTAGCTATCTCGCCGCTGTGTCCGGCACCGCCCACGGTGCCATCCACATATATGCCATCCGGCTTTATATCCAGCCCGTCCAGGACTTCATTTAATAATACGGGGATATGAG
The DNA here is from genome assembly GCA_946612125.1 of uncultured Lachnospiraceae bacterium. GTDB lineage: Bacteria > Bacillota > Clostridia > Lachnospirales > Lachnospiraceae > NK4A136. The sequence goes on from CAMOEK010000010.1 coordinate 21,480, forward strand.
AAAATTCCATTATCCGCCTCACATATCATCATCTTCTTCATCCGGCCAGATAAGGCTTATCTGTTCTGCGCAGTCCGCCATATCAATATCCGAAAGCATTTCAAAGTACTTATCCTTAGCCCAGATCTCTATATATCTTGTGCCCTGGCTGAAAAGCACTTCCTTGTCTATACCTGCATATTCTTTCAAAGTACTCTTCAGTACAAAACGTCCCTGCTTATCCAGTTCCACTTCACACATGCCGCCCTGAAAGGTTCTTTCATAATTACGTACACTCAGCAGGTTGTGGTTCATCTTTTTTATGCCGGCTTCAAGGCGTTTCCAGCGTTCCGTCGTCATCAGCCACAGGCAGTGATCCAGTCCCCTGGTAAGCACAAAACTGTCTGAAAGTATCTTGCGGAATCGCGAGGGTATGGCAAGACGGTCTTTCTCATCAAGGGTATGACAGATTTCTCCATTGGCTCTGTCTTTTTTATCGATATCTTCCTTCATGTTCCCCACTTTTATACCCTTGTTTCCCACAATATTCCTCGGCAAACTCAATTCTAGAACAAAAATTGCCAAAAAGCAAGGATTTTTACAAAAAAAAATAAGGCCCAAAGCCTTATTTTTACTGATTTCTCCTATATGGTATCGAACCTGTATTCGCGTACAATATTTAGTCTGCTTTTTCAGTCTCTTTTACGTTTTCTTCAGCCTCCGTTTCCGCTGCAGGCATATCTTTTTTCATTTTGAGCCTTACAGCGATATCTGTCACGACCGCTCCGATGAACAGGCAGATCCCCAGCAGCTGTGATACAGGTATATGCGTCCCCGGTATCAGCAGCTGATCCACTCTTATACCCTCTATCACAAATCTTATTATGCCATAACCGCCCAGATACATCAGGGCGCACTCTCCCTTGAAAGCTTTCTTTTTACCGTAGAGAAGTATGATGATCAGCAGTATCAGGTTGCATACGCTCTCATAAAGAAATGTGGGGTGAACCTGTATATAATTGGCCCCGGCCGGTATATGGTCATACAAAGCCGGTGTTATATCCCTTGACCGCACCGCTTCAACAGGAATACGCATTGCAAACAGTGAATCCGTATATCCGCCAAACACCTCTCTGTTTGTAAAATTTCCCCACCTGCCCATGATCTGTCCGACGAGCACACCGGTAAAGGCAGTATCCAGCATCTCAAAGACGTTTTTCTTCTTTATCTTAGACCAGATAAATACCGTAGCCACTCCGGCGATAACGCCGCCGTATATCGCCAGTCCTCCCTGGCGGATGTTAAAGATGCTTAGCAGATCGTCTTTATAATATTCCCACGCAAATATCACATAATAGATACGCGCGCCCAGTACTCCGAATATGAGCGTGTATATACCCATATCGTAAAAGTCATCCGGATTCTGGCCGTCGCGCTTAGCCACTTTTGAGATCAGCAAAAAGGCCAGAACCACGCCCACGCCGATTATCACGCCGTAAAGCATGATCGTAAAGCCAAAAACACTGAAACTTCTCGGCACATCCTTAAGATATATGCCCAAATTAGGAAAGCTGATATCGCCTTCGTTCATCCAGTCAGACATTTGTCTCCACCTTATACATTAAATCTGAAGAGGATCACGTCTCCGTCCTTGACCACATAATCCTTGCCTTCCATACCTACGATACCTTTTTCTCTCGCAGCAGCCAAAGAACCGTTATCCAGCAGATCCTGATAATTAACAACCTCCGCCTTTATGAACCCGCGTTCAAAATCAGTGTGGATCTTTCCTGCTGCCTGAGGAGCCTTAGTTCCTTCCTTTATAGTCCATGCACGGCATTCATCCTCTCCCGCCGTAAGGAAACTGATAAGTCCCAGCAGTTTATAGCTTGCAGCGATCAGCTTATCCAGACCCGAAGATTCCACTCCGAGGTCGGCTAAAAATTCCTTCTTTTCTTCATCGGAAAGCTCTGAAAGCTCCTCTTCCAGCTTGGCAGATATCACAAATACGCCGTTGCCTTCCGCTTCTGCCATCTCACGCACCTTTGCCACATAGGGATTGCCGGCGCCGTCGTCAGCCAGATCATCCTCAGCCACATTGGCTGCATAGATAGTCTTCTTGGCAGTCAGCAGATTATATTCTGCAAACGCCTTCTGCACATCTTCATCATCAGGCACTTCAAATGTCCTGGCCGTATTGCCCTCATCAAGATGCTTTTTCAGTGCTTCGATCATATCCACTTCTTTCTGAAGCGTCTTATCCATCTTGGCCTGCTTAGCTACCTTGGCATATCTTCTCTCTAAGATCTCGATATCGGAAAAGATCAGCTCCATATTGATCGTTTCGATATCACGCGCCGGGTCGACCGAACCATCCACATGGATAACATTTGCATCTTCAAAGCAGCGCACCACATGGACGATGGCGTCGACTTCACGGATATTTGCCAGGAACTGATTGCCCAGGCCCTCACCCTTGCTGGCACCCTTCACCAGACCGGCGATATCCACAAATTCAATGGCAGCATGCGTCACCTTCTTTGTGTGATACATCTCTCCCAGCTTTTCAATACGCTCATCCGGTACCGGAACTATACCCACATTCGGATCGATGGTACAGAACGGAAAGTTTGCCGCCTGTGCCCCCGCCTTGGTCAGTGAATTAAAAAGGGTCGACTTGCCCACATTGGGCAGACCCACGATTCCCAGTTTCATTTTTCTCTATATCCTCCTAAAAAACCTATATTTTAAGCCATTTCCGGCCCTTGCCTCTTTTCAGGTGTACCAATTACTGTACCAATTGTTTCCTATATCTTTTAAAGATATAGGGAATTTTATCCGACATTGAGCACTGCGGATACCTGATTGATTTCTTTCAGTTTCTCTTCCACGGTAATGTGAACATACAGATTCATCGTGATCCCGATATTGGAATGTCCAAGAATCTTCTGCAGTGTCTTCGGTTTCATCCCGCCTTCAATACATCTGGTTGCAAAGGTATGCCGCAATACATGCATCGAAAAGCGTTTGATCCCGACCTCATCACAGATTTTAAATAATCCTGTGTCGTAAGTGCTGTTCTTGACAGGTTCGCCCTTTCTGCAAAGGAATACCTAATCTGCCCATTCCAATGAGACAACTTTGATCCTGCTGTTCTTCTCTTTCTGCGCTTTCAGGATACGGATTGCTTCCTCAGTCAGCGGAACCGTACGATACCCGGATTTACTCTTCGGCGGTCCCACCTTCGGCCTGATAGATTGTGGATGTCCTGTACCCATCATCTGCCATATCCGAGAATATCTTCTGGCAATGGATAGGCTTCACTTCCGTAAGCAGTTTGGTTCCTATCACCTTCCGTATATTCTTTTCGTATCGTTCCCGATAGTTCCGAACGGTATTGGGGCGAACAGTCTTTTCCTTGATCCCGATCAAATACTCGAACCAGGCTTCCACCATCATATCAGCAGCATTTTCAATGTCCGTATGTCCATCAATATAAGTAGCATCCGCGATCTACTGTCTGCATTCCTGTAGTTTTGTGAAACGCTTTGATCTTCGCCTGCCGTGCTTATCCGTAAAGCGCGCTGCATATAAACCATCAGCCTGCTGAACGATTCCCACGCCAAGCTCTTTACCCTTAAGGTCTTTTCCCATTTGACGGCTCCTTTCTATAAAAAGAAGCCCCAAAACAGCAATATGTATATTACTACAAAGGGGCTTATAATTCAATCCTATGTTTTTCACTTAAGCTGATGCTTTTATCGCTTTCTCATATACTGATATAACTTTACCATACAGACCCAAATCCATACGTTTTTCAGCATCTTTAATATATCTGCCCTGTAATCCACATCCCACAACTGTCAATGCACATACAAGACAGACCGGGCCTGCTGATAACCGTTTATAATCCACTTTTCTATCTCTCCTCAACTACAATCTTTTCCAGATCCGGCCAGTAACTATACCAGTCTATACCCATATCATCTGCTTTATCCTGTATACCCTTATCCACGTGAAGTTCTTTTATTCCTTCGATCTGTGAGTATAATGTGAGATCGTTTGCTTCTTCGTTATAATAGTTCAACTGGTCCAGAATACGTAAATAATACAATCCCTCATAAACATCACCGACATCATTGTAGTTTCGAGCAGAAAACATGACCGCTCTTCCCCCGGATATTTCAAAACATACCGAAAAAACAATTTTCTCTTCATCGCCAGGGAGTAACTCACTGCATATATTATAAAAATCCCTTATCACGGCAGCATCATATGTATGTATCACAAAATTATAGTCTATAGCTCCATTGCCATATACCCTCCTATGGTCAAACCCAAAACTATCTCCCATCGCTTCTTTTACTTCTCGGGATATTTCATCAACGGGGCTATTATCCGATGTATCACTTACACATCCACAAAGAGACATAAGCAATATGGCAAGTATTATGATATAGATGTTTTTCATTATTCAATCTCCAGTATATTAGTAAATGCCCCTATCTTTCTGGCAAAATACTATCAAATAATTCTTCACCTTTTCCGATACCTAGAGTCTGTAACACATAATCTTCAATCGGACCATTACCTTTTTTCGATATCATAAAGACAATGTGATTCTTTAAGAAACTTATGATATTCATCACTAAACCCGGGAGCACATATCACTTCCGGGTCTGTAAGCGCCCTATAATAAGCCCAATATATTTCGCCCGTAGCTTTACCTGCTTTTTGTCCCAAATCTTCTATAGTGATCTTTAGTCAGCTTCTCCTCTGCCTGTTCCAGATATTCTAATACACTTACCCTGTCTCCCGCTTCCATGTATGCTTCTATGATCCCTTTTTAAATACATTCATCTTCCGGTGATGCTTTTATCGCTTTCTCATATACTGCTATAGCTTTACCATCCAGCCCCAAATCCATATATTTTTCAGCGTCTTTAACATATCTGTCCTGTAATCCACATCCCTCAAGTCAATAAACATACAAGACCGACTAGACCTGTTGCCATCCGTTTATAATCCATTTTTCTTTCTCTCCTTAACTACAACCTTTTCCAGGTCCGGCCAGTAACTATACCAGTCTATCCCCATATCATCTGCTTTATCCTGTATACCCTTATCCACGTGAAGTTCTTTTATTCCTTCAATCTGAGCGTATAATGTGGGGTCGCATGTTGCTTCATTAAAATATGATTGATCATCAATCTGCAAATAACATAGTCTATCGCATATCTCATCATCATTGTAATTCCGTAAATAAAACATCGGAGCACCTCCTCCCGACAAGTATAGATTTACACAAAAAGTAACTCTCTCATCCTCCGGAAGCACTTCATTACAAATATCACAAAAATCCTTTATTTTCTCAGCATCAAAATTCATTGTCCTATACGAATACATTATAGTATCATCATCTGATACTGTACGGGAATAAAACAAAAAATCTTTTCCCACCTCTTTTTTAATTTTTTGTGATACATCATCAACAGGCGGATAGCTGTCCGGCGTCAATCCACACCCTGCAAGAAGTAAAATATATATAACTACAGCAAGTATCATCTTAATCTTCTTCATACCTTCAATCTTACCGGATGATATTTTATAAGTTGCATCTACCTGCCGATTTTACTGGTAATTTCTGCAACTTTTGGCCTTTAGTTTCTTTTTGCCACCTTATCCGTATTTCCCAGCCTTATATGTGGTTCCTGTTCGTCAGTCCAAGGGTTTGCCTACAGTTTCCTTCAGATTCCACCTCGCGACGGATACCCTTGCTGTTTGGTTATGTGCTTCGTCATTGTCTACGCGCACTCGGGACTTTCACCAGTTAGAGCCCACCCATGGCGCGTAAACCAAAAAGCAGGGTATGTGATTCCCCTGCCTTACCATGTTACATGCAACTGATTAATTTACTTCGCCCTACGTACGCTTAAGGCTAAAATCTATGAAATTCCTCAGTTGAAGGTAGGTTTAGTCTTAGACAGATCCGCTATTCTTGCTCAAACTTTTAATGTTTATCTGCGTAGTATCATCAGAACTTCAACGTCAGCTACATTGAGTTTTCTATCATGGTGTTCTCAGGTACGATTATATGCGATCCCCCCGATCCAGCCTTATAGGTATATTTTATGGATCTTGACAACGGATCCGAACTCACCGTAACACTTTCCTTCAGACAACTCCCAACTTTTCCTTTAATGCTTCCTGAAGGACTTTAGAAAAATTCACACCTGCTTCCTCTGCCCTGACATTAAGCCATTCAGGGATAGACAACGTCTTTTTAACGGATCGCGTGTTTACTTTCTTTGCATATTCCTCAGTATCTGCATATATCTGATTTACAAATTCGCCCTTTTTCAGTTTGATCGAATGCATGTCTGACGGAGCCGGAATATCTCTTTTATCTTCCTCATAATCCCATAACGTCAATGCTAACACATCTTCAGCCATGATAATTGCATCAGCAAGAGTATCTCCACAGGTATAACACCCTTCGAGATCCCTGAATACCACTGAATATCCCCCATCTTCAGGGGTAAAAACTGCCGGAAATACATATTTTGCCATTTTATCTCCCTTCCTGCTGAGCCTATTTCAGCCCGGCATCTTTCATAATACTGTCAGCAGTTCCCGTTTTAAGCTCTTTGCTTCCATGTCGCGGTACCCTGAACTTCTTACCGGTAATAGGGCTTATCCATGTATCATGTTCTTTACCGTGATTTACAAGACTGCATCCTGCTTCCTTAAGCTTTTTTATCAATTCTGATGTTTTCACTCTTTGTTCCCTTCTATACAACTATATCATATCACGTATTATTACGTATTGCAATGCTATTGATCACGCTATTCCGGGGCTTCGTTGATTAGATAATTTACTACGCTAACCTGCCGGATCCACTGTACCAGCAGGTGTACCAATTTTCTGAAATTTATAATGATTTATAACAACTTCTGTCGAAGTAAGATTTGAAAGAAATCCTTTAATTATAGGGCTTTATAGGCTTTTAATGGGTTATATGGAGATGTATGAAACCAGACGGATTATTTCGATTCCTAATTTCATATATTTTTTTAACCTCCTGAAACCCTTATTTTATAAGGGTTTGCAAGACCCTTACTTTTTTAGGTGCTACAATCAGTGCTGCACTTATCGGATTCCGATTCCTCAAAAATCAATCCAAAATACAGAACAAGTTCAGCATTTTTCGCAATTTTTATGCCTTCCATTCATATCTCCATTCGTCCTGCCAGGAACTGTTCAAATTCCCTTCTTTTTACCAGTTTTTTTTGCTCCGACATACAGTACAAAGCTGCACATGGGATTTCTGAGCATCTCATTGATCTTGTTCATGCCAATATTGGAGTATTCTGCCGCCTCCCTTAAAATGATGTCAGATAAGCTCAGCAACACATCACTTACAACGGAGACTATGTTCATGAATCTACATGAACAGCATGCCATCGTGTACGACAAGGAGTTTATAACCACTGAGCCTGTCAAAAAAATGAATGAGGCATATAAGGCTTTCAAGGTGCAATGCCCGGCGACTATACCGCGTCAGGCGCAAAATGTAGACTAAAAAACTTTCGGGAACTCAGGTTAACTATTTTATTGGAATAGAATATCTGCTGTTAGAATGTACATTCCTTACATATCAAGGCTGTTCTCATTAAGAAGAAAATCATACAAATTCATTA
>CAMOEK010000011.1:0-28279 GCA_946612125.1 uncultured Lachnospiraceae bacterium
ATCTCCTTCCTGTAGGAATCCAGCAGCAGCTCTTCCTCGAGAGAGATCCTCACGGCAACGTTCAGGTTTCCCTGATCGAGTCCGAGAAGCTTTTTTCCGAGATGGTAAAGAACGAGCTGGCTAAGAGAAAGGCAGCGGGAAGCTACAAGGGCAAGTTCGGCGCGCAGCATCATTTCTTCGGATACGAAGGCAGATGCGCATTCCCTTCAAATTTTGATGCAGATTACTGCTACTCACTGGGATACAATGCATTTATGCTGATCCAGTATGGTTACACCGGTTATCTTTCAAAGGTATCCAACCTGGCTAAGCCCGCAGAGGAGTGGGTTGCAGGCGGTATGCCCATCACCAAGATGATGAACATGGAAAGAAGAAACGGTGAAGACAAGCCCGTTATCAGAAAGGCTCTGGTTGAGCTGGATGGCAAGCCCTTCAAGTACTTTGAGGCTCACAGGGAAGAGTGGGCGGTTGAGACCGCATATACCTATCCCGGCGCTATCCAGTATTACGGACCTTCCGAGGTTTGTGATCTTACAACTGTAACGCTTGCGCTTGAAAAAGGCTGAGGATCACTTTAGTTATCATTATAAGGACGGGGCCTGTCAGGGTCTCGTCTTTTTTAAAAGTTTTGGAGAGATTTGAATATGAGCAAATGCCTGAATTGTGGCGGAGAAGTCAGATTTGATATAAGATCGCAGATGCTTATATGTTCTTCCTGCGGCACTATGGATGATCCTAAGGAGCGGAGGGAGGCTGTTGATTATGCTCAGGAGGCGGAATCGGAGTTTACATTATTTGTATGCCCTCAGTGCGGCGGCAGCGTATATTCAACAGATAATTCCATTAGTGGTTTCTGCAGTTATTGCGGCAGCAATGTTATGCTTCAGAGCCGGCTCGAAAAGATGAAAATGCCGCGTTCACTCGCGCCTTTTATGATAACCAAGGAAGCCTGCAAGGCAAGGTATCTTAGTTTTGTTAAGAAGGCTCTGTTTGTTCCGGATGAGATAAAGAAGGAGGAATATCTGGATAATTTCCGCGGCATCTATATGCCCTATTGGGGCTATGATGCCAGGATAAGCGGCTTTTTATCGCTGTACGGGACAAAGACCATCAGGGAAGGCGGGAGCGTATACGGACAGAGTTATAAATGCAGAGGCTGGCTGGACGCCCAGTACCAGGGTATTTTTTATGATGCGTCTACAGCTTTTGATGATCATTTCAGCTTTCAGATCGCGCCTTTTGATTCCCATGCGCTGGTGGATTTTAATCCGGCATATCTGAGCGGCTTCTATGCGGATATGGGCGATGTGGGCTATCGCGTATATGAGGATAATGCTCTGCGCATAGCCGAGAATAAGGTTTTTGAATCCGTGCAGCTTCACAAGGCTTTTCCTTATACCACATTTTCGGATGATCAGCTTGAGCTTTTCAGACCGGCCATGGATGTAGAGATAAACGGTATTTATATGTCGCTGTTTCCTGTATGGTTCTTGTCACACAAGACGGATGACCGCGTGTCTTATGCTGTGGTAAACGGACAGACGGGACGCGTTGCCGCGGATCTGCCTGTAGACAGGAAAAAATTTGTGATCACATCCCTGCTGGCTGCGATCCCCATGTTTATCCTGCTCAGTTTCACCATACTGATGACAATGGATGCGCTTCTTATTACATCGGAAGTTTTTGCGGCGCTGGCTGTAGCGCTGCTTTGCCATATGGTAAATAAGATCACGGTGCGTGATCTGAAACTTGATGACAGAGGATATCTTAGCAGGTTCAACAGACTGGGATATCTGGAAAGAACGCGAACAGAGGCGACAGAAGAGCTCAGAAAGCGGCAGATGGGTATTCTCATAAAAGTAGGCACGTTCTTTTTATTCTCAATATTATTTGCGCTCAGCGCTATACAGCCTTTTATTGTGAAGGATAACCGGATAATAAAACTGTTTTTGCAGGGCTTATTGAGCCTGGCGCTGGAGATCATGGTCATAAAATGCACCCAGCTTATATACACAGGGGGGCGTAAGAATTCCGGATGGATGATAGCGGGTATTTGGACGGTATTTATTGCTTCACTCATAGGATTTATAACCATGTATATCGTTCCGGAATTTCAAATGGCAAGCTATATCTCTATAATACTTATGATGACGGGAACGCTGATATCGCAGCTGGCGGCACTGGGGCAGTACAATATAATGACAAGCATGCCGCTGCCGCAGCTTGACAGAAAGGGAGGAGAGGAATAATGGAGACTGTCTTTTTATATCTGAGCTGTGCACTGCTTTCAATGATCATATCGCTGACGGTCTGTTTTCTGCTGGTGATCCTTTCAAGAAAGGAAAAGAAGGCGACAGAGAGCGAGATCATAAGCGGAACTTTTGCGGAGTTTTATCTTAAGGATCCGCAGATGGAACCCAGCAGGGAACATTTTGTAAAGGTCAGACGATAACGCCGCAGTGCGGTCAGGGAGGTGTGCGATGGCAGAAAATGCAGAAAGAAGTAAAGTTGACGGATCAGCAGAAAGATCAAGGGAAAAGGTGATAGTCAGGGCCAGTATAACAGGCATACTGGCAAATGTATTGCTGGCGGCTTTTAAGGCAGCGGTCGGCGTCATCAGTAATTCCATTGCGATCGTTCTGGATGCGGTGAATAATCTTTCGGATGCCGCGAGCTCTGTCATAACCATCATAGGGACAAAGCTTGCAGGACGGGAGCCGGATAAAAAGCATCCCTTTGGATACGGAAGGATAGAATACCTGAGCGCGCTGGTCATCTCTGTCATTGTGCTCTACGCCGGTGTTACTTCGCTTATAGAATCCGTAAAAAAGATCATAAAGCCCGAAGAAGCCGATTATTCGACGGTATCTCTTATCATCGTGGGCGTGGCTGTATTTGTAAAGATAATACTGGGACTGTATGTCAGGAAGACGGGAGAAAAAGTAAGCTCCGATTCCCTTATCAATTCAGGCAAGGATGCGCTGCTTGATTCTGTTATATCGACATCTACGCTGATCGCGGCGCTGGTATTTATGTTTACGGGACTTTCGCTGGAGGCCTGGCTGGGCGCGGTCATATCTGCGGTCATAGTAAAATCGGGCGCAGAGATGCTTAAAGAGACCGTATCCAAGATACTGGGAGAACCCGGAGATGTGCAGCTTCTGCAGGATATCAAGGCTACCGTAAGATCTTTTGATATAGTAAAGGGAGCCTTTGATCTGGTGCTGCACAATTACGGCCCGGATAATTATAACGGATCCATACATATAGAGATCGAAGATACTCATACGATGGAGGAATTAGACGAGCTCAGCAGGGATATTACGATAGAGGTATATAAAAAACACGGGGTACTCCTGACTGCCATAGGCATTTATTCGGTAAATACCAAGGATCCGGATGTTGCAGAGCTGCGGGATAAAATGAGCAGGCAGGCGCTTTCACATGAGCATATAAAGCAGATGCATGGTTTTTATTACAACAAGAAGCAGAAAGCGGTCCGTTTTGACCTGGTGGTCAGCTTTGAGGCGGCCAGCCGCATAGATCTTTTTCGTGAGGTTATGGCAGAGCTGTGCGAAACATATCCGGAGCTGGAGATCAATGCTTCCATGGATATGGACTACGGTGAGCTGCTGTAGGATGCGATATGAGTGAAAAGGCGGAAAAAGAAAGAAAAAACAGCGGCATGCTTAAGGGCATACTCTGCATAATGCTGGCGGCCCTCGGCTTTTCGATGATGACTTTTTTTGTACGTATCTCAGGGGATGTGCCTACCATGCAGAAGGCCTTTTTCCGCAATGCGGTGGCAGCCGTGATAGCGCTTGTGCCCATACTCAGATCAAAGGACAAATTCCGCATAAAGAAGGGCTGCTTTCCGGATATAGCCTTCCGCTGCATCTTCGGGACCAGCGGACTTATCTGTAACTTTTATGCCATAGACAGACTGGGGATAGCCGATGCCAATATGCTTAATAAGCTTTCTCCTTTCTTTGCGATACTGCTGTCCATACCGCTTGTCAAAGAAGTGCCCAATCTGGTGGATATTGCGGCTACGGCGCTGGCTTTTACGGGTGCGATGTTCATCATAAGACCGGGGGGAGACGTCTCTGTTTTCCCGGCGCTTATGGGACTTTACGGCGGTTTCGGAGCCGGCACGGCTTATGTATTTGTGCGAAGGCTGGGTATAAAGGGAGAGAGGACGCCTGTGATAGTGCTGTGCTTCTCGCTTTTCTCCTGCCTGGTAACGGCGCCCTTTCTGCTGTTTGATTTTCATCCCATGAGCGCGCGGCAGTGGCTTTGCCTGATAATGGCGGGAGTATCCGCGGCCCTTGGGCAGTTTTCGATAACCACCGCTTATAAATTTGCGCCGGCTAAAGAGATATCGGTATTCGATTATACACAGGTGATCTTTGCAGCTGTGCTTGGAATGATCTTTTTGAATGAAACGCCTGTGCCTTTGAGTATTGTGGGATATGTGATAATAATAGGCACCGCTGTGGGAAGATGGTATTATCTGCGTGGAAAATGATCAGCTGTCCTTACGTATTATCCGGTCATAGAGGAAAAGATATTCCATGAGCGGAGCGCGTTTATTCTCATCGCCGGAACGCAGGACTTCGATGATCGATTCGGGAAGGGGGACATCGCCTCCGAGAGGGGTGCGGCCCAGTACCAGATAATCCATGCCGGTATCAAGGGCTTTGCATAAGTCCACCATTTTCTCAAGTGACATACGGGCTACGCCGCGTTCAACGCTGCTGATATGTTTTACTGTGATGTCAAGCGTTTCGGCCAGCTGTTCCTGCGTCATATGACGGGCTTTTCGCAGCTGCTTGATACGCGCTCCTATCTCACTGTCCAGAATACTTTCTTTCATCGGGTCGTCCTCCTGCCGGGTGTAGTTTTCTGCACTTCAAATATTATAGAACTGACAGAGGTTTTAAAAAGGTTCGGGAGGTGTGATAACATACACCCAAAGGGTGTATGTGGCAGGCTTTTTAGTTTGTACGACAGCTTGAAAAAAGCCGTATTATATGCTAAAATCATTTAATTGTTATTTTTGGAGGAGTAAAGATGAGCGAACAGTACAGAACATTGACACTTAACGAGATAGGAGAGGATAAGATAGGCCGGGAAGTCAAAGTGGCCGGCTGGGTTGAGAATATACGTGACCACGGAGGCGTATCCTTTATCGATCTTCGTGATATGTACGGAGTGGTACAGGTAGTCTTAAGGGACACATCGCTTCTGGAAGGCATAACCCGTGAAGATTGCGTATCGATAGAGGGACCCGTCGAAAAAAGAGATGAAGAGACCTACAATCCAAAGATACAGTCCGGTACGGTAGAAGTAGAAGCAAAGAGCATCAGCGTTCTTGGCAAGGTATACCGCCAGCTGCCTTTTGAGATAATGACTTCAAAGGAGACCCGTGAAGAAGTACGTCTTAAGTATCGTTATCTTGATCTGAGAAATCAGAAAGTAAAGGATAATATATTATTCCGTTCGGAAGTTATCGCATTCCTGCGCAAAAAGATGACGGATATGGGCTTTGTGGAGATCCAGACCCCCATACTCTGCGCATCTTCACCCGAAGGCGCAAGAGATTATATAGTACCTTCCAGAAGATATAAGGGCAAGTTCTATGCTCTGCCCCAGGCACCCCAGCAGTACAAACAGCTGCTCATGGTATCCGGTTTTGACAAGTATTTCCAGATCGCGCCCTGCTTCAGGGATGAGGACGCAAGAGCCGACCGTTCACCCGGTGAGTTCTATCAGCTGGATTTTGAGATGAGTTTTGCAACCCAGGAAGATGTTTTCAAGGTGGGAGAGGAAGTCCTGGCAGAGACTTTCAAGAAGTTTGCGCCAGAGGGCTTTGCTGTTACCGATGCGCCCTTCCCCATTATCTCATACAAGCAGGCTATGCTGGAATTCGGCAGCGATAAGCCGGATCTGCGCAACCCCCTGCGCATAATAGATGTCAGTGAGTTCTTCTCACGCTGCACCTTCAAGCCTTTTCATGGAAAGACCGTGCGCGCCATCAATGTTCATCAGCAGATGAGCAAGGGCTTCCATGAGAAACTCCTCAAGTTCGCTCAGGGTATTGGCATGGGCGGCCTTGGCTATCTTGAAGTTCAGGAGGACTTAAGCTATAAGGGGCCTATCGATAAGTTCATTCCCGATGATATGAAGGCAGAGATACGCGAACTGGCAGGTTTGTCTGCAGGCGATACCATCTTCTTTATTGCGGATAAGGAAAAGCAGGCTTCGCTCTTTGCGGGACAGATACGCACGGAACTGGGCGAAAAGCTGGATCTGATAGAGAAGAATGCATACCGCTTCTGCTATATCAATGATTTCCCTATGTATGAATATGATGAGACTGAAAAGAAGATCGGCTTCACCCACAATCCTTTCTCCATGCCCCAGGGCGGCTTAAAGGCTCTTGAGGAGGAGGATCCTCTTTCGATACTGGCATATCAGTATGATATAGTATGTAACGGCGTTGAGCTTTCTTCGGGAGCGGTACGTAACCACGATATGAAGATAATGGAGAAGGCCTTTGAGATAGCGGGCTATGATAAAGAAGTGCTGGCTGCCAAGTTTGGCGCTCTCTACAATGCATTCCAGTTCGGAGCTCCCCCTCATGCAGGCATGGCTCCCGGCGTGGACCGCATGATCATGCTCCTCAAGAACGAAGAGAACATCCGCGAGGTTATAGCATTCCCTATGAGCGGTACCGCCCAGGATCTTATGTGCGGCGCTCCTTCGGAAGTTACCGAGCTGCAGCTTCGGGAAACTCATATTAAGGTAAGAGACTGAAGATCTCGGGATGATTGTTGACAGGTCGTTTTGAGAGCAGATCTTAATACAGGTGATTAAAAATGGCAAATGTGATAAGTGACGAAACTATAGAATATGTAGGCATACTCTCCAAGCTTAAACTGGATGATGAACAGAAAGAGCAGGCAAAAAAGGATCTTGAAGAGATGCTTGATTATATTGACCAGCTGGGTGAGCTCGATACCGAAGGCGTTGAGCCCATGAGCCATGTCCATCCCGTCAGCAACCGTTTCCGTGAGGATGTTGTTACCAACGGTGATGAGCGTGAAAAAATACTTAAGAACGCTCCCGAAGAAAGAGACGGGGCGTTTGTGGTGCCGCGCACATTTGACTAGATGATCGGAGGCTGATGAGAGAAAACATAGCCATCGTAATTCTATTAGTAGTTACTACCTTTGCTTATTCTCTGGTTATGGTAAATGTATACAGCAGCACCAAGGGCTCAGAGGAAGCAAATGGGGTTTCTGCGGTCTCGGAGGACGCTGTGTCTTCTGATGAGGCCGCTTTTTTCGGTGAAGTGACAGTAACGCCTTCTCCTACTCCGCAGGCAGGACCCACACAGGCAGAGGAAGAAGATACTGAGGAAGAAGGCGCTTTCAGACAGCCGGTATCGTTAAAAGGGATAAGCGCCTGCAGGCAGTGGACGGAGGATAAGGACGATATCCTTAATGCAAAGGAGGAGACAGGTCCTGCTCCTACCCCCGTTGATCTGATAATAGACCTTGATTATAATTCTGATGTGGACGATACTGCGGCATTAAGGATAGCGGCTATGCTCGACCGCATGGGAAGAGTGCATCTTAAGGCGGCTATGGCTTCTACCGGCGGAGAAAAGGTCTGCAAGGCTCTGCATGCCCAGCTTTCCTACGACGGATACGGCAATGTGCCCATAGGAGCGTCTGCCCAGAATACTCCCGGCGGATCGCCTTACTGGGATGATCTGATCGATCACTATTTTACTGCCGGCGATTACAGGGTATACAACAGTGTCGAGCTTTATAAATCCGTTCTGAGAGAGATGGACAGCATCGAGAAGGAGAAAGAGAAGGAACGCAAGCGTTATAAGAAAAAATTCGAGTGCAGCGATGATGAACTTCCCGAAGAACTCAAGTCGGTTCAGAAGATAAAGATAGTGACCACGGGATATCTTGTGAATGTGGCAGGATTGCTGCAGGATCCCGAAGGCTACAGTCTGGTAAGCCGTTATGTGGATTCCGTATGGGTGACCGGCGGCGTATATATGCAGGGAGACGATCATAATTTTATCTGCACTACCGATATCGCGGAATCTGCCAGATATGTGCTGGCTCAATGTCCGGTAACGCTGATCTTCAGTTCCAGCGCATCTATAGACAATGAAGACGGCAGCAGCATCTTTTGCGGGGCAGGAATACAGCATCTTGACACTGCAGGCCGTGATCCCGTGGCTATGGCATACAGGGATTACGGAAAGGCAAACAATACTTCGATGGTTGGCGGACGATATGCCTGGGATCCCTTCTGCTTGTGGGCGGCATGCCTTCCCATGGAAGAAACCCTTACCCATCTTGAGTATATAAATCTTTCGATCGATCATACCGGCAGGAACAGATTTACCTACGATCTGCCTGCAAACTGCCAGATCATAAGGCGCAACAGTGATGAACAGGGGTGGTATACATCCCAGCTGGAGCAGCTGATCAACGCAGGACTGAGGTGAATACATCGCCGGAAAGCATACGGCTCCGGCGAAGGATCATATTAAAACGATAAGTAATATAAGTTTTGAAAGGCAGGAAAAAATGGAATTATCACAGATGAGCGCTCTTCAGCTGGGCAAAAGCATAGCTGAAGGGGAAGTCAGGGTAAAAGAAGCAGTGGACGTTGCTTTTGCTGCTATCGATGCAAAGGAAGCGGAGGTACACAGCTACATTACCATCGATAAAGAAGGCGCGTATGCCGCTGCCGAACGCGTGCAGCAGGCTATCGATAAAGGGGAGCTCAAGTCGCCCCTTGCCGGCGTGCCCGTGGCAATAAAGGACAATATGTGCACGGAAGGTCTGCTTACCACCTGCGCGTCAAAGATCCTCTGCAATTTTGTTCCGACATATACTGCGACCGCAGTTGAAAAGCTTGAAGCAGCAGGAGCAGTCATCCTGGGAAAGACCAATATGGATGAGTTTGCCATGGGATCGACAACAGAGACTTCTGCCTACGGCGTAACCAGAAATCCCCGCAATACGGCTCATGTACCCGGAGGTTCTTCGGGCGGATCGGCTGCGGCAGTGGCAGCAGATGAATGCTGGTATGCGCTGGGTTCCGATACGGGCGGTTCGATCCGCCAGCCTGCAGGCTATTGCGGCGTGGTAGGCATCAAGCCTACTTACGGTACCGTATCACGTTACGGTCTGGTGGCCTATGGATCTTCACTTGATCAGATAGGACCGCTGGCAAAGGATGTGAGCGATGCGGCAGCCATCCTGGAAGCAATAAGCGGATTTGATGAGAAGGATTCCACTTCAATAGACAGAAAAGATACCTGCTTTACCGCGGCCCTTAAAGATGATGTTAAGGGACTTCGCATAGGCATACCCCGTGATTATTTCGGTGAAGGCCTGGATCCGCAGGTTGCAGACGCCGTAAAGAAAGCGGCCGAAGATCTTAAGGCGGCAGGTGCTGCAGTTGAAGAATTTGATCTTGCGCTGGTCAAATATGCGATCCCCACTTATTATACCATCGCAGATGCGGAAGCAAGTTCGAATCTCGAGCGTTTCGACGGTATTAAATACGGCTATCGCACAGAGGATTACACAGATCTTCATGATATGTATAAGAAGACCCGCAGCGAGGGCTTCGGACCCGAGGTTAAGCGCAGGATAATGCTGGGAAGCTTCGTGCTTTCTTCGGGATATTATGATGCATATTATCTGAAGGCGCTTAAGGTAAAAGCGCTTATCAAGCAGGCTTTTGATGAAGCCTTCAAAAAATATGATGTGATACTGGGACCTGTGGCTCCCACTACCGCTCCCAAACTGGGCGAGAGCCTGTCGGATCCGATGAAGATGTATCTTGGCGATATCTATACGATATCTGCCAACCTGGCAGGCATACCCGGTCTGTCGATCCCGGTTGGCAGGGATGCGGCAGGGCTGCCTATAGGTATGCAGCTTTTTGGCGACTGTTTTAAGGAGGATGTTATCATCCGTGCCGGTTATACATACGAAAAGATCCGCGGGAAATTTTGATATTACATTAGGGAGGAAAAAAGCATGAAGAAAATAAAAGCATACTTCGAAGATCTTGATGCAAGTGTTCTTTCAACCCGCAGGGTTTTGTTCCTTGAGACCCTGGTAGCCCTGCTTGCGGGCATTATCATAGGCATACTTATTGCACCGCCCAGAAAGCTGAAGATGGGCTGCGATAACGGCAATAATAATGTTGCTGACGGCTGTGGCTGCGGCAATGGCCGGTGCGGCTGTGATGAAGACGACGATACAAAGAATGATGAGGATAAGAGGGAGAACGACTGATGTCCAGAGAGTACGAAACAGTCATAGGTTTGGAAGTGCATGTTGAGCTTGCCACAAAGACAAAGATATTCTGCGGCTGCTCCACACAGTTCGGCGGGGAAGTGAATTCCCATACCTGCCCGGTATGTACGGGCATGCCCGGATCGCTTCCGGTGCTTAATAAACAGGTGGTGGAATATGCCATTGCCGTAGGTCTTGCCACCAATTGCGAGATCACGAGACACGGCAAATTTGACCGCAAGAATTATTTTTATCCGGATAATCCCCAGAATTATCAGATATCCCAGCTGTACCTGCCTATCTGCAGGAACGGTTATGTCGAGATAGAGACCGAAAAGGGCGGAAAAAAGAAAGTAGGCATCCACGAGATACATATGGAAGAGGATGCGGGCAAGCTGATCCATGATGAATGGGGGGATGTGTCCCTGGTGGATTACAACCGTTCCGGCGTGCCCCTTATAGAGATAGTATCCGAGCCTGATATGCGCAGCGCCGAAGAGGTTATCGCATATCTTGAAAAGCTGCGCATGTTCATACAGTATCTGGGAGCATCGGACTGCAAGCTTCAGGAAGGCTCTATGAGAGCTGATGTTAACCTTTCCGTGCGTCCGGTGGGCAGCGATAAATTCGGGACCAGGACAGAGATGAAGAACCTGAATTCCTTTACCGCCATTACCCATGCGATAGAGAATGAGCGTGAGAGACAGATAGATATCATCGAAGCCGGCGGCAGCGTTATACAGGAGACCAGGCGTTTTGATGATAACAAGGGAGAGTCCTATGCTATGCGCAGCAAGGAAGACGCCCAGGATTACCGTTATTTCCCCGATCCCGATCTGATCCCTCTTGATGTATCGCAGGAGTGGATAGACAGGATAAAGAGCGAACAGCCCGAGTTCCGTCCCGAGAAGATGGCGCGTTATAAAGAAGAGTACGGCATACCCGAATACGATATAGGCATCATTACCGATAATAAGCGCATGGCAGATATCTTTGAGGCTGCCACGGCTATCTGCGGCCAGCCCAAGAAGGTATCCAACTGGCTTATGGTTGAGACACTGCGTCTTTTAAAGGAAAAGAACATGGACGCCGTTGACATACGCTATTCACCCGAGCATCTTGCAGCGCTGATCGACCTGGTGGAAAAGAAGGTCATCAACTCTTCCGTTGCCAAGGAAGTGTTTGAGAAGATGTTTGAGGATGATACCGATCCCGTTAAGTATGTAGAGGAAAAGGGCTTAAAGCAGGAGACCGATTCATCCGCTATAAAGGCGATCTGCGAACAGGTAATAGCTGATAATCCCCAGTCTGTTGCCGATTACAAGGCAGGAAAGGAAAAGGCCATAGGTTTCCTGGTTGGTCAGACTATGAAGGCTGCAAAGGGCAAGGCGGATCCCGGAACGGTGAACGCCCTGCTTAAGGAGCTTCTGGCTTAGTATGAAGCTGCGTTTTATCATAGGCGGCTCCGGAAGCGGAAAGAGCAGCGCGCTTCAGAATGAAATAATACGACGGGCCGAAAAAGAGCCCGGCCGGCAGTATATGGTAGTAGTACCGGATCAGTTTACCATGCAGACCCAGAAGGAAATGGTAGAACGGCATCCGGCGGGAGGAATAATGAATATAGATGTGCAGAGCTTTGGCAGGCTCTGCCATCGTATTTCTGATGAAGTCGGCGCTAAAGAACGTATCGTCTTAGACGATACGGGTAAGAATCTGGTGCTCAAGCACCTGGCGGCGGAGCTTGCCGAAAAGCTTCCGGCCATCGGCTCTTCTCTTTCGAGAAAGGGCTATATCCACGAAGTAAAATCAGTCATATCGGAATTCATGCAATACGGCATAGGGCCGGAATCCGTAGGCCGTCTTTCAGAGGCAGCATCCGGAAAGAAGGCGCTCTGCGCAAAGCTTAAGGATCTTAAGACTGTATATGAGGCTTTTAATTCCTATCTGGGGGAGCGCTATATCACCAAGGAAGAAAAGCTGGATATACTGGCGGGGCAGATAGAAAAGTCAAAGCTGCTTAAAGGCAGTGTGGTGGCTTTTGACGGTTTTACCGGTTTTACGCCCGTGCAGGAAAACGTGATCCGCAGGCTGTTTCATTGCTGTGATGAGCTGATATTCACGATCATCATGCCGGCTGACGAATACGATTCCTACAGGGCGGATTTTGACGATCACAGGCTTTTTGCGTTAAGCATGAAGACCATCCGTTCTCTTGAACAGCTGGCTCATGATGAAGGGGCTGAGCGCGGTGAAGACATTTTCTTAAGCGGCCCCGCGCCGCGTTTTGCAGCATATCCGGCTCTGGCCTTCCTGGACAGTAATATTTTCAGGGGAGGAGACAGGGTATACGACAAAGATCTCAGGGGAGAGATCTCTGCATTTGCTGCCGCCGATCCCCATGAGGAAGTGGCGGAGATATTCAGAAGGATCAGAAAGCTTACCCATGAAAGTGATCTGGCTTATCGTGATATAGCTGTGATAACGGGCGACCTGGAGAGATATTCGCCTTATATCACGGAGTGTTCGCGCATGTATGATATCCCCTGCTTTGTGGATATCAATCAAAAGCTGGAACACAATCCCTTTACGGAATATCTGCGTTCGGCAATGGAGTGCGTTGACAGGGGCTATGCCTTTGACAGCGTGATGCATTTTCTGCGCAGCGGGCTTTCGGGAATAGATCCGGAAGCTGCAGACGAACTGGAGAACTACCTGCTGGCAACCGGAATACGCGGGACCAAAGCCTGGAGCCGGCTTTTTGCCAGACGCCCCTCTTATATGAAGGGGGATGATGAAGCGCTGCTTCGGGTCAACGAAACCAGGCTGCTCATCTGGAATAAGACTGAGTGTTTAAGGCGCCCCGGTGCAAAGGCAAAGGCAGAAGAATATGCAAAGACGCTGTATGAATTCATTGAGCAGAGCGATGTATACGAAAAGCTGACGGAATACAGCTGCTATTTCCGTGAGAACGGAGACAGGGTCAGGGAAAAGGAATACGACCAGGTATATGAGGTGGTATGCAGGCTTCTGGAGCAGACAGCATCTTTGCTTGAGGGTGAAGAGATAAGCCTCAGCGAGTTTATAGAGATATTTTTATCGGGTGTAGAGGAGATAAAGCTGGGAGTATTGCCCCAGGATATTGACCGCGTGGTCATAGGCGATATGGAGCGTACCCGTTTAAAGCCTGTAAAGGCGGTATTCTTTGCGGGACTCAATGATGGCATTATTCCCGCTGCTTCGGGCAGCGGAGGAATGATATCGGATATAGACCGCGAATTCCTGGGCGAATCGGGTTTTGTGCTGGCGCCCACACCCAGACAGCGCATGTTCATACAGAGATTATATCTTTATCATGCTCTGGGCAGGCCTTCGCATAAGCTGATACTGTCGTATTCGTCGGCAGACCGTAAGGGTGACAGCCAGAGAGTATCATATCTGATGGGACGCATAAGGGAGCTGTTTCCCACCCTTAAGATACAGCGCGCCGGCAGGCAGGAGGACGAGCTGCCGGCTGTGGGAGAGATGGCGCTTATGCTTTCCGAATATGCTTCGGGAATAATGAGTGAAGATAAAAAGCCCGGATTCTATACGGATTATGCCATTCTGAAAGAAAGAGACAGTGAAGTGATGGCTAAGCTGACAGAGACCGCTTTTTACCGTTATATACCCAAAGTACTGGCAAAAGGGGCTGTCAGCGATCTGTACGGCGCCGTTATCTCAGGAAGCGTAAGCCGCATGGAGAGTTTTGCGGCCTGCGCCTATGCGCATTTTCTGAGCTACGGGCTTAAGCTCAAAGACAGAGAGAGCAATGAGCTTGAAAGCCCCGATATGGGCAGCATCTATCATGATGTGCTGGAACGTTTCGGAAAGCTGCTGGATGAAAAGGGCATGGAGTGGGGCGCGGTAAAGTCTGATTTTATTGACGAAAACCTGCCGGGCATAATGAGCGCGGTAGCCGCGGAATACGGCACGGAGAAGCTTTATCAGGATTGTGTAAGCGCGTATGTGTACAAACGCATGGGGCGCATCCTTAAGCGCAGCATACGCACCGTGGCTTATCAGCTTTCAAAAGGCAGTTTTAAGCCGGTAAAATATGAATACAGATTTGAAAGAAATACGCAGCCTGAGCCCGGCGTGGACATGAGGCTGAGCGGAAAGATAGACAGACTGGATGAATACAGGCAGGGAGATAAATGCTATATCAAGATCACGGACTATAAATCGGGCAAGCGCAGGCTGATGCCGGAGAAGGTATGGAGCGGAGAGCAGCTGCAGCTTCCGGTATATCTGTACGAGGCCGTGAGGAAGACCGGAGAGGGGGCTGTTCCCGCAGCGCTGTTCTACTATACGCTCACCGATCCCTGGGTCAAGTGTAAAGACAATAAGTATTCCGATCCGGAATTAAAGCTGCCGGGGCTGTTAAAGCCGCAGGGACTGATAAGCAGCGATATGAATGTGATACATGCTCTTGACGGTAACTTCTCGGGCTGGTCGGAAGTGATACCCGTGTTTCTTACAAAAGATAATGAGATATCCTACAAACAGACCAACAGTGTTTTGTCACCGGAAGATATGAAGGCTCTGATGGAGTATGCGGAGCTTAAACTGCTGGGCCTGGGCCGTGAGATGCTCAAGGGCAGGATAGAAGTAAAACCCGTAAACGCAGACAGCTGTAAGTATTGCAGTCACAGGGATGAATGCATGTTTGATATAAACCTTCCGGGCTGCGCCTATTCCGGAGAGGAAATAAGCAGGGATGAGGCGATGGAGCGTATCAGGAAGGCAGTAAGCGGTACAGAGGAATAAATGGATTATACAGACGAACAAAAAGAGGTTATAGAGACAAGGGGAGAGAATCTGCTGGTTTCCGCAGCTGCAGGCAGCGGCAAGACTGCCGTGCTGAGCGCCAGGATACTCTCACTGCTCACCGATGAAAAGGATCCTGTTGATATCGACAGGATGCTTATAGTGACTTTTACGCGCGCCGCTGCCGCAGAGATGAGGGAGAGGATAGGAAAAGCCATATCCGCATACTGCGCGGAGCATCCGGGGAACAGGCATATGGAGAGGCAGAGCACGCTTCTGAACAATGCGCAGATCACAACCATTGACAGTTTCTGTCTTTTTGTCGTAAAGAACAACTTTGCGGATATAGAACTGGATCCGGGTTTCCGCATACTGGATGAAGGCGAAAAACAGCTGATGCTTGCCGACTGTCTTGCGGAAATGATGGAAGAAAAGTATTCCGGAGAAGACGAAGGTTTTCTGAGCTTTATGGACAGTTACTGCAGCGGAGTAAAGGATGATCTTACACAGAAGATGATCCTTGAACTTTTACAGAATGCATTGAGCGATCCCGACCCGGAAGGCTGGCTGGAAAAGGCGGCAGCGGATATAGCGCCCGTGGATTTTTCGCAGATCAGCGCAAGTGAATGGTATAAATGGGGACAGGATAAGGCTGACGGGATGATAGCCGAGCTTCAGAGCGTGGCGCAGGAGGCGGTGGATATATGCAGTCAGGGAGGAGAGCTCCCTGCTTCATATATGGCTTGTTCTTCGGACATCAGAAATATCGCGGATACGCTGGCAGGGCATTCCGACTATGAGGGCAGGCACCATATAATAAGCGCTGCATCCATTCCGGCGCTCAGAGGCAAGAAGGATAAAGCGGATCCGCTTATACTTGCCGCAGCCGATGCAAAGCTCGACGAGGCTAAGACTTTATATAAAGCGATAGCGGAGCTTTATTCTATAGGGGCGCAGCAGCTGGCGGATACCGCCGCAGCCCTGGGCAGAAATGCAAAGATCCTATGCGATCTCTGCAGGGAGCTTAAAGAACGCTTTGATGCGGTCAAAAGGGAAAAGGGGCTGGTGGATTTCAATGATATGGAGCATTTTGCCCTTAAGATATTACTGGATAAGGATATGAAGCCGACCCGCGCGGCAGAGGATTACAGGGCTCATTTTGAGCATGTTTTTGTCGATGAGTATCAGGACAGCAATTATGTACAGGAATATATTCTAAAGAGCGTGGCGCGGGAAGATAATTACTTCTGCGTGGGCGATGTAAAGCAGAGCATTTACAGCTTCCGCCAGGCAAGACCCGAACTCTTTATGGAAAAGTATCGCGAATACGGCGCGCACAGGGGCGGGAAGCGCATAGACCTTAACAAAAACTTCCGCAGCAGAGCAGAGGTCATCGATTTTGTAAATCTCGTATTTGAAGTGATAATGCGCGAAGATACTGCCGGCATGGATTATGATGCCGACGCCAGGCTTTATGTGGGGGCGGATTATAAGCAGGCAGACCCGGATGCATATAAGACAGAGATAGATGTGCTGCTCACGGATGAAGAGGCGCCGGAGCTGAATGTCGAGGAAGAAGATACGGAAGAAGAGGAAGAAGATGATGAGGACGAAGGCGGCAGCCGCGAAGAAATGGAATGCCGCATGGTCGCCGGGCGCATAAAGCAGCTGATGTCGGAGGGATTTAAAGTATGGGATAAGGACCTTGAGACGAGCAGGACCGTGCGCTACAGCGATATAGTGCTGCTGGTGTCTTCGCCCAAACCGTACGAAAAAGCTCTCAGAAATGTATTCGGACAGGCGGATATACCTTTGTATCTGAATGCATCCACGGGATATTTTAATGCCATAGAAGTGAAGGGGCTGGTGGCGGCTCTCAGGGTGATAGATAATCCCAGGCAGGATAAGCCGCTGCACTTTGTGCTGACTGCTTTTCTTGAGATATTTGACGAAGATGAGATGGTGAGCATAAAAACATCCGCGCAGACTCCCTCTCTTTATGATGCGCTCAAGCTCTGCGCAGCAGGCAGCAGTGAGCTGAAAGAAAAGGCAGAGACGTTTTTTGCATGGCTTAAGCGATACAGGGAATATGCGCGTTTTATGAAAGTGAGGGAGCTGATAGAACTGCTCTTATCCGAGAGCGGATATCTGGACAGGATGAGCGCAATGCCTTCCGGAGCGGGCAGGCGAGCAAATTTAAAACTCCTGATCGAACGCGCTGCGGATTATGAACAGACCGGATACAGGGGGTTATTTCATTTTGTGCGCTATATCTCCCTGCTCAAGAAACAGGAAGTTGACAGCGGCGAAGCCACGGTGCTCGACGGCGTATCTGATATGGTACAGTGCATGACCATACACAAGAGCAAGGGGCTGGAATTCCCTGTGGTCATATGCATGGGCTTTTACAGGCATTTTAACAAAAGGGGCAGAAACGCAGCCGTGATGACCGATGCGGGTCTGGGCATAGGGCTTGAAGCTATCGATCCCGTGGCCAGAACAAAGATAGCCGGAATAAAACGCCGTTATCTTGCTGAGAAAAAGAAGAGCGATGAGCTGGCGGAACAGATGCGCAAGCTTTATGTGGCCCTGACCAGGGCCAGGGAGAAGCTCATCATCACGGATGTGCGCGGCAAACGCAGGGATTGCGAGCTTAAAGAAGCCCGCGGACATATAATACGCAAGGCAGACAGCTTTAACGGGCTTATATATGCCGCTTTGGATAACAGCGGGATAGCGGGCGGATATATCAGGTATATAAACGACGGCGGCAGCAGCGCAGCGGCGGAGAAAGAGCTTAAGCGCGCCTTTGGAGACAGGGATCTTCTGATATCCGATGCTTTGCCTGTTGATGAGAGGCTTAAAGCCGGTATATTAAAAGGTCTGGAAAGGAGTTATTCCCATCCCGATCTGAAGGGGCTGTTTACAAAGACCAGCGTATCGGAGCTTAAACGCGCGGCTTATGAAGACGAAGAGGCGCATGCCGTGTTTGAGACCGATATTAAGGAAGCTTATGTGCCGTCTTTTGCATCGGCAGAAGAAAAGCGCGGCGGAGCGGCAAGGGGAAGCGCATATCACAGGATGCTGGAACTGCTTGATTATGCCTGCTTTAATGAAAAGGATATACCCGGGTGGATAAAAAGCTGCATCGAAAAAGAAAAAGCATCCGGCAGGCTTACGGAAGAATATGCGCAGATGATCGATCCGGCGCTTATAGAGCGCTTTCTGGATCATGATGAGAGCAGGCGCATGATCGCGGCTGCCGCGGATTCCCGGCTCTGGCGCGAACAGCCCTTCTTTATGTCTGTTCCGGCTGCCAGACTCAATCCTGCGTTCCCCGAAGGGGAAAATGTGCTGATACAGGGCGTTATCGATGCATTCTGGCAGGAAGGCGACGAGCTGATACTGCTGGATTATAAGACTGACAGGGTTGACGGAGAGGACGAACTGAAAAAACGTTATAAGATACAGCTTGAACTGTATGCCGAGGCGCTTTCAAGGATAAGGGGAAAGAAGGTCGGCAGCAAGCTGATCTACTCTTTTTGTATTGATCGTTTCATATATTTGTGATTTCATGCAAACAGATAGATTTTTTTAGACCTATCTGCTATAATAAATCGACTTATATTTGGAGTAAAAAATTATATGCAGATGACGGAAGCCGAAAAGGGCTTGCTTGACATTGGATATAAGATGGCTACCGAGTCCAGGTTCATGCTTTTGTTTGACACGATCCTGGAAGGTTGCATGCATTATACGAATGCTGACGGGGGCATCCTCTACATGTTGGATGAAGAGGAGGGCCGCCTTGTTCATCTGCTCGATGTAAACAGATCTCTTGATGTGGGAGCCGAGATCAGGGGTGGCGCATCCCAGGCGGATATGCGCAAAGCCGACGATACCGAGAGAAATCTCTTTACCCACACTTATCACAGGAAATGTCTTATCAATATAGCTGATATCTATGATATAAGCGAATTCGATACCAGGTTCATCAAAGATTTTGATATGAGATACGGCTACAGGACCAGATCCGTGCTGATGGCGCCTATTTGCGTGGCCGGTAAGAAGGTCCTGGGCGTTATGATGCTTTATAACTGCCTGGATGATGAAGGGAATGTTATCCCGTTCACAAGGGACTGCGAACATACAGTTGCTTCCCTGACAGCCCAGATGGCCAATACGGTTACCAATATGAACCTCATCCAGGACATGACGGAACTGCTGGCATCTTTTGTGCGCTGTCTGACAACCGCTATCGATGCCAAGACACCTTATAATGCAAATCATACCCGCCACGTCGAGAAGTACTGCATGATGGTGGTGGATTATATAAACGCCCAGTATACCAGGGGCGTGGCTGATGTTTATATCAGCCAGAATGATAAAGAGCAGCTGTCCATGGCTGCGCAGCTTCATGATATAGGAAAGATCATCACACCCCGTGAAATACTTAATAAATCAACACGTCTCGGTTCTGCTTATGACGGTTTGAGGAGCAGGCTTGAGAAGATACGTCTGATGAAGAAGATCGATATGCTCGAAGGCAGGCTGGATAATGCAAGCTGGAAGATGGACGATCTTCGCATCGAAAATTTCCTTGCGAATCTTGAGCGCCTGAATATCTGTGACTTTCTTACCGATACGGATATATCGCGTATAGAGGATATAGGCAGCCAGATCTATGTGCCGGAGGAGGGAGAACCCATCCCTTACCTTACTGAGGAGGAAAAGAAATACCTTCATATAAGGGCAGGCACGCTTACCGATGAAGAGAGGAATCTGGTGCACGAGCATGTTGTGTATACGGATAAGATACTGGCTGACATCAATTTTACGGAAAAGTATGATAAGGTGCGCCGCATAGCGGCAAATCACCACGAATATCTTGACGGAAGCGGTTATCCGGCAGGACTTAAGGGAGAGCAGCTCGATCTGCTGACCAGGATAATAACCGTATGTGATATCTTTGACTCCCTTACCGCGGACGACAGGCCTTATAAAGGGCCCATGCCGGTGAACAAGGCCTTCGGCATATTGAAAGATATGGTAAAGGAAGGCAAGCTTGACGAATCGGTAGTGAGATTTCTTGAAGAATGTAATCCGTTTGAAAAAAAGGTGGAGCTTTAAAAGCTCCTCCTTTTACATTTACAGTCTTGATAAGGAAGGTTTGAAAAGACAGAATATGGACGATCAAAGCCTTATAGAAGAGCAGTGCCTGATCATAAGCGGGGGTGATTATGAGGATATACCCCCGTATATGCATAAGATAAAAATGGTGATAGCCTGTGACCGCGGTTGGGAGTATGCAAAGAAAATGGGGTATAAGCCCGACGTGGTGATAGGGGATTTCGACTCCTCAGAGGCGCCGGAGGATGGCGCAGAGGTCATCCGTCTGCCTGAGCGCAAGGATGATACCGATACCATGTATGCGGCGCGCTACGCTCTTAAGCTGGGATATAAAAAGATCAATATCTGCTGCGCCTTCGGAGGCCGTCTGGACCATACTGTTGCCAATATCCAGACTGCGGCTTTTCTGGCGCGTAACGGCGCTTTTGTGAGGATGATGGGAAAGGATACCGAGGCGTTTGTATTCACCGCAGCGGATAAAGTCATTGACCGCCGCGATGGCTATTCACTGTCGGTATTTGCGCTTAGCGACAGCTGTGAAGGCGTTACGATATGCGGTACCAAATATGAGGTGGAAAACATCGGGCTCTGCGATTCGTTCCCTGTCGGAGTCAGTAATCTGTGGACGGACGATCGCGCCGAAATAACAGTGAAAAGCGGCGTTCTGATGGTGCTTATGTCAAGATTAAACAATGGAGAACATATCTGATGAAATAAAAAATGGCTGCCGCTTTAGTGCGACAGCCCCTTTGGTTTAAGCTTTTTCTTCGGTCAGGCTCCTTGTTTCCGTTGATACAGCCAGTTGCTTGATACGCGCCAGAGCTTTTTTGACCGCAGGGATCTGTATTACTATGAGTGTAAGCGCCATTTCGCTGAAAATATAGATTGCATTGTAAGCAAGTGAATAGCTTAAGGCGCCCCAGCCTTCCCATGCGTACGATCCGAAGAAGATCCATCCGGAAAGCACTGCGCAGATGTAACGTCCGATCACAGCTAGTATAAAGCCAAAGGTAAGACCGTTTTTCTTATCCTTGAAGCATCCCGAAAGCCCAAGTACCGTGAAGGCGAGCAGATAATCTATTACAAACTGCACGGGATGAACGATATAGGGATCGAGTATCAGTTGCAGGATCCCGTAGGTCAGGCCGCATAAAGAGCCTACGCCCAGGCCGTACCAGTATCCGGGCAGGCAGATTATCAGCATGGAAAAAAGCGTGATCGAGCCACCCGTAGGGAAATGGAAAAGCTTAAGGTTGGAAAGCACAGTGCCAAGAGCTATAGCCATGGCTGTGAATACCAGCTGCTGTTCGCTGATCTTATGGATCTTCTTCTTAAGGAGAAGCATACTGAGAGAAAATAATGCAATGACCCCGATGATCAGAGCAACATTTCCCGCAGAGGTGAAATTGTATATCACCCCACCATATCCGTCGTCAGCTTGTTCAATGAAAAAAGACATTTGATTTTTCCTCCTTCCGCCGGCATTATCCGGTTCAAGTATTAAGGGTTCGGGTCCCTGACCCGTCTCAGCAGATTCTGCACCCCCGGTGAGATATTTTGTTACTGTACAAGCGCTTGCACAATATGGTACTATAAAAAATATTTATTACTTTGTCAAGAAGAATTTTTGAGGTGGAGCTGTTAAATGTACCGGTATATATTATTTGATCTGGACGGAACAATATCGGACCCGAAACAGGGTATCTGCGAATCTGTCCGGCATGCATTAAAAAAAAGCGGCATAGAACCGCCGGATATAGACGAACTGACTGCATTTATCGGGCCTCCCCTGAAGGACAGTTTCATGGAGTTTTATCACATGAATGAAGAGGAGGCGCTTAAAGCGGTGGGGTACTACCGTGAGCGCTTCAGTGATGTGGGCTGGTCGGAGAATGAGATCTATCCGGGCATACCGGAGCTTTTAAAAGAAGCAAAAGCAAAAGGCGCGCGTCTGGCCATAGCTTCATCCAAGCCGACAGTCTTTGTTGAAAAGATACTTAAGTATTTTAAGATAAACAGATATTTTGATGTAGTGATCGGCAGTGAGCTTGACGGGTCGCGCAGTAAAAAAGAAGAGGTGGTCGAAGAAGCATTAAAGCAGCTGTATGCAAAGGGCAGCGGCGATATTGCGGATAAGAAAGCGCTGACTGCAATGGTGGGAGACCGCAAGTTTGATATAGAGGGCGCCAGGGCTCAGGAAGTGGATGCCATAGGAGTGAGCTACGGATATCAGGAGCCGGGAGAGCTTTCTGCAGCCGGAGCGGATGCCATAGCGGCTTCCGTGGATGAGCTTAAAGAACTGCTGCTGGGGGGCGAAGATAAAGATATAAGGGATAAGCGTTTAAAGCGCATTGAAAAGGATGAGAAGATAAAACCGGCCGGGGTTCCCGATCAGCCTTTCTTCAGGGCGCTGTATATGCTGTCGCCTTTCGTGGTCTATTTTGTGGTGCTTCAGCTGATGTGGAGAGTGGTGATGTGGCTTACCAAACCACTGGCGAAGCTGTTTTCCGGGGCAGATTCAAGACCTTTAAGCGTGCTGATCAGCATACTGGTACAGGGAGGAACCGCGCTCATCTTATGGCTTATATACAGAAAGCGCGAATATATGCATTTTCTGCCTTTGTGGAAAAAGAAGGATGTATTAAAAAAGACGCTGTATATCATAGTGATGGGAGCGGCTCTTTCTGCGGTGCTGAATATGCTTCTTACACGGGCGGCGCAGCTGATAGTGCCGCATATAATGGGCGAGGCAGAAGTTAAGAAATTTTTTGACGCGGCCACCTATGACCGCGCAACGCCTCTCTGGGAAGGCATAGTCCTTTATGTATTGATATCACCGCTGCTTGAGGAACTGGTATTCCGCTGGCTGCTCAAAGAACGTATAGGCCGCGTGTTTTCAAGAGAGATCACTATAGTGCTCACGGCCGTATTCTTTGGCTTTTATCATGGTAATGTACTTCAGGGCATCTATGCGTTTTTAATGGGGCTTGTTATGGGACATCTTGTATATAAAGAAGAGGCGCTCATCGCGCCCCTTTTATTCCATATGACGGCCAACGCCTTTGTTTTTATAAGTACTTATTTTTCTTAACCTGCTGCTGCCAGGATACCGCTGGCCACCAGATAACTTCCGACGCCCATGATCACGCCGGCCAGGGCTACGCCGCCCACAACCGCCAGCACACTTTTCTTAAAGTCCATATCCAGAAGACTCGCTGCCAGCGTCCCGGTCCACGCACCGGTACCCGGCACAGGAATGCCGACAAACAAAAGCAATGCAAGGTAAACGCTGCGTCCCGCCTTCTCTTTCAGCTTCAGGCCGCCTTTGTGCCCTTTCTCCAGACAGAAGGTAAAGAATCCTCCTATCACTTTTTTATCCTTTCCCCATTCCAGCACTTTTCTGGCGAAGAAAAAGATGACGGGCACCGGGAGCATATTGCCGATGGCAATGATGCAGTAGGCCAGTACCATATTAAACTCGGGGTTCATCACCTTAAAGACCTGTGCGATGGGGATCGCCCCACGCAATTCGATCAGCGGTACCATCGATACGATAAAGCATGAAAGATACTGCGTTATGATATTGCCGCCAAAAGTATTTACGATAAAATCCTTCATCCGAGCAGTTCCTCCAGTGCATTGATCAGTATTTTTGCCTCTTCATCGGTACCCACGGAAATACGCAGGTGGTTATTGATGCGCGGTTTGTTCCAATAACGCACATAGATATTATTTTCTTTCAGATATTTAAATATCTCTTCAGCCGGGAGCTTTTCGTGAGTTGCAAATACGAAATTGGTCTTTGAATCCGCAAAGGAAAATCCCAGCCTTTTTAATTCTTCCTTCATACGCTCGCGTGTGGCGATGGTCTTTGCGGTGATGTCTTTAAAATAGGCGTCATCCTTAAGTGCGGCAGCGCCGACAGCTATCGTAAGCGGGTTCAGGGTGTATGAGTTGAACGAGAACTTAACGTCCTTAAGATAATCGATGATCTTCTTCTGGCCGAAAGCCATGCCTATGCGGATGCCGGCAAGAGCGCGGGATTTCGAAAAAGTCTGGACTACCAGGAGATTATCGTATTTATCTATAAGAGGCAGTGCGCTGTGCGCGCCAAAGTCGACATAGGCTTCATCGACTATAACAACCCTGTCTTTATTATAGGACACGATCTCTTCAATGATATCAAGAGGAAGTTCCACACCGGTGGGGGCGTTGGGATTGGCTATCACAACTCCGCCGTTATCGCAGAGATAATCTTCTTTGATGATATTGAAATCCTTATCCAGCGCTTTTGTCTGATAAGGGATGCGGTAAAGATCGGCCCATACATCATAAAAGCTGTAGGTTATATCCGGGAAGATGACCGGCTTGCCGGAATTAAAGAATGTAAGAAAAGCAAGTGAGAGAACATCGTCGGAACCAATGCCTGCAAAGATGTTTTCTGCCTTAAGAGAGTAGGTTTTGGCCAGTTCGTCAACAAGAGCAGAGGATGCAGGATCCGGATATTTGCGCAGAAGACCCGCGTCATAATCCTTAATGGCCTGCGCCACAAGCGGTGAAGGCGGATAGGGATTTTCGTTGGTATTGAGTTTGATAACATTATTGTTTTTAGGCTGTTCCCCGGGAACATAGGGGACTACCTTTCGTACGTTTTCTTCCCAGTTGCTCATATTTATCTCCTGTTATATAGTGTTCTTCGTACTTTCAGGAATCTCAAAGCTTAATGACCATCCGGATCAGATGTTTTTAGAAACCTCTGTCATCCTGCATGTAACGAAGGATTCTTTAGCAGCTCAAAACCTGCCGGTTCTTAATTGCTGCGGAATTTGCATTAACTATCGGATTTTAACATGCCGGAGGATTTTTCTCAACCCCGCCTGTCGTCAATGTTTATCGGAGTCAGCTTCGGGTATTGTTCTTCCCACTCCCTTTCGTAGATAAAGCTGTATTCCCTGTAAGCATTTATGATCAGCGTATCCTTATATGCTTTAAGTGTCTTGAACTCCCTTGAATAATTGGGATGCACATGTCCGTGAAGGAAATAACGCGGCCGGTATTTGTCTAAAAGCTTGGTAAAGGCCGTAAAACCCATATGCGGACGGTCGTCACCGTCGCCGATATAGCGGGCCGGGGAATGGCCTACCAGTATGTCAAAACCTTTATGCTTGCGAAGAGCGTGCCTCAGTTTGAAGATGCGATGGTCCATCTGCTCCTGTTCGAACTGCCAGGTGCCGGGACGGTATTTAAGCGATCCGCCAAGTCCCAGTATGCGCACTCCTTCATATACCAGTATATCATCCTCCAATGATATGCAGCCGTCGGGGGGGATGCGGTCGTATTTGTCATCATGATTGCCGTGCACATAGTATACCGGCGCATGTGACATGGTTGCCAGAAACGACAGATAGCGGGGATCGAGATCGCCGCAGGATATTATTATGTCCACGCCTTCAACTTTATCCGGAGTGAAATAGTCCCACAGATTTTTTGACTCGGTGTCCGCTATCGTCAGTATCTTCATAATTTTAATCCTCTTTGATCCCCTGTATGCGCACCAGTTCCACAGCGTCTTCCCGCATCTCTTCAAGAGTCGGAATGTAGCCGTCTATGTTATCGGCCAGCCAGTCGATGTTTACTGCGGCTTCGGGTGCGATCACCTCGCCGTCTGCGCAGCGCAGGCTGCCATCCTGTGAATAGATAGGGCCGGTAAAAGGGCTGACGGCCATGCTCTGTATGCCGCTTCGCAAGCTGCGGAGCAGTCGTATCTGACCGGCTCCCAGATTTCTTGAGTATATCACATCTACGGCTCCGGAGGACATACCCCAGAAGTAATTAAGCGCCTGATCGCCGAAGACGTTATCGTCATTTTTGTATCCGCCGCGCATAACGGAGCGTATTATCTCTTCGTACAGTTTACCCCAGTGGCGTACCGGCATTGCCAGGTTTACGCGCTCTTCTTCGGTCTTTCCTATCTTATATAAACCTAATTCCTTTCCGGCTATGAGTGTGGCGTTTAAGTCCCTGCCGGAGATCAGCGTAACATTCTTTTTCCTGAATTCTTCAAAAGCATTATGATCTTTTAGCATCGACCATTCAAGGTAAACCTTTGCGTCGGGATTGGTCATTTGTACGCCCAGCGCAAACGCATTAATATCGGCGGTCGTGCCGTGTATGGGATAATCAGCCAGATAACCGATGTTTCCGGCGTCCTTGATTGATCCGGCTATCGCGCCCAGTATGAACTTCGCTTCATACATGCGCACATAGTAAGAACGTATTGCCTTGTGGCTCAAGCTCATGGAGCAGTTAAGGATTATAGTTTCCGGATGGGCTGCAGCGGCACGCAGAGCAGCGGGAGTGAGCTTTGGCGAAGTAGCAAATATCACTTTGTTACCTGCTTCGATAGCGCGGTCAAAAGCTTCGTCGGCTTTTTCATCATCAACCATTTCGGTAACGGATACGGCTATCTTGTCACCAAAGGTGTTCTCTACATAATTGCGTCCCAGTTCATGCGAATAGGTCCAGCCGGATATCTCGGCCTTACGGTCGTGGATAAAAGCGATCTTGAGCGTATTGCCGCCCAGGATCTTTGAAAGTGAGAGGGCGCTCTTTTGCGACTCGGGCGTAGGATTGAGCACCAGAGCCATGGAAGTGCCTTTGCTGTAGTTTACGAATTCGTTCCACAGGCGGATTATGTCCCTGCGTATTTCGGCCAGGGTCTTATCGACAGACTCCCTGTAGCCGAAGATAGAAAGGTAGAGGCATAAAGCGTCACCGCTCTTTATATCCCACTTGTCATTGGCTCTGGGCAGATATTCTTTTTCAAAGTTGATAAAGAGCATACGGAATTCCTGCTCAGTTTCCTTATCCCATTTCTCTTCCCAGTGATCCTCGCCCTTGACCTGCTTTAAGATCTTTTTGTAGTTGCCTTCACGTCCCATATCGAGATAGTTTATGCCTGTGAGCTCATAAAAATCCATGAATTCATAGTATAACTTTACCTCATGATCTTCGCTGCGCTTGGGGACCATGCGGGTAACGTAGCCTTCTATACTGGCGGCGTCCATATATTTAAATATCGACACGCGTTTATTGCCTTCCATAACATAAAAGCGGTTATTGTATTCATAAGCTTTTATGGGATCGCGCAGGCCTTCTTCTTCAAGATCGTCATATAATTGGGCCCACTTGTTTGCAAATTCCGAATTGGGATCCAGTATGGGCATAAAGTTGCTTGCGAAGGCTGTGGTGCGGCCTGCGCTGTAAGTTCCTTTTATTGATTTAATGGGTATTTCAACCAGCCCCAGGTTTACCTGCGAATCTATTTCGACATGTTCAAGTATTTCGTCCAGTACAGGCAGGTAGTTGCCGTTTGATCTGAAATCTTTTTCACCCATTTTGAGGGCTTTGTAGTAATCCTGTATTGCCATGACTTATCACCTCTGCGATTTTAACAAAACAAATTGCTCCTTTTGTGACATTTTATACAAGAGAAATGTTTTTTACAAGCGTAATTATGCTTTATTTATTTTTGTAAATCGTGTAAAATAGTGGCAAATTGACGGGAAAAGGTATAGAAATGGAGAGTTATTACGAATTCGCTGCAGTTTATGATCTGTTGATGGACAATGTGCCATACAGGGAATGGACGGGGCGCATTATTGACAGGAAAAGGTATAGAAATGGAGAGTTATGACGAATTCGCCGCAGTTTATGATCTGCTGATGGACAACGTGCCGTACAGGGAATGGACGGGATGCATTATTGACAGGAAAAGGTATAGAAATGGAGAGTTATGACGAATTCGCCGCAGTTTATGATCTGCTGATGGACAACGTGCCGTACAGGGAATGGACGGGGCACATTATTGACAGGAAAAGGTATAGAAATGGAGAGTTATGACGAATTCGCTGCAGTTTATGATCTGCTGATGGACAATGTGCCGTACAGGGAATGGACGGGGCACATTATTGACAGGAAAAGGTATAGAAATG
>CAMOEK010000012.1:0-28155 GCA_946612125.1 uncultured Lachnospiraceae bacterium
TCCAAGTGCAAAACTTAATCAAATTCAAAGGCTGATAAGAAAGATTTAATTCCAGGATAATTTACAAGCAAGAGCGCAGAGCAGTGGTAACATAGAATCAAGATAGTGAGGTAAAATGGATGCAGTACGAGTTCTCAAGCACTGATAAAGAAAAATTCAGTCTTCATGATTGTCGTTCAACATCTGTTGAACTGATAAATGAACGATTAATATTTAAACTGCCGGATGGTTTCTTTAATGTTGATTATTCGGATGATTGGCCTAATACAGGCCGGGCAGAAGTTGAATTTGTAATAGATCCAATGAGGGGTGTTTATCTAAATATATTTGTTGATTCAGACGGCCAGACGATCCGCAAGGATTATACGCTGGATCAGCTGGTTGAAAAGATAAACAATTCTGAATGGGAACTGGAATTCGCTTACCGTTATGATGGTTACGAGGAGGTCCTGTATAAATGCTGGATATGGTTTGATCATGAACCATGGTCCTATGAAGGCGAGTTATGGATTGGTACAAAAGCAGATACGATTTTTAGGTGGAATTCTCCGGAAACCCAAAACTGATTATATTGGAATAAAATGTACATTAAACGAATAGAGGAGATGAAAGAGAGGGCTGTCCTGCACACATGAGGGCGGCCCTTTCTGCTTGCGTTATGGCCAGAAGCGGTCGATGATGCGCTGCATGTTCGCACGGCCAATAGGATTCGCTGTATGGAATACTATAGGATAAAACTTCTCGTGCTCAACCAGGTAATCAAGCAGACAGATAGCGTCTCCGCCGTCAGGTGCAAACTCGCCTAAGTCGTGATCAAGAGAGATAAGCTCTATCGGTTCTCCTTTGGCTTCGCTGGCTTCAATTATTCTGATCGCCTCGTTAACGGAATGGACCAGTACATTAAAACCTTCCGGGCGGGGACGAACATCATCAACATAAATCTTCATGGTGATCTCCTTATATGCTTCTTGATCATTTTTTGATATTCTCTGTATAGGTACATTTCGGATATCCGGTGCATCCCATAAAGGCGCCAAATCGCCCGTTTCTTTTTATAAGTATGTTTCCGCATCTTGGACATTTGTCAGTATTCTTTAACCTTTCTGAAAGTATTTTTCCAAGCTTTTCAAATACGGCCCGGTTCATATGGCAGTCATTAAGGGCTCTGTGAGCGCCTTCTGTGGAGATACCGTAATATGCGGCAAGGTCAGTGAGGGTGTGATGCTTAAGCTCAGGAAGACATATCCGGGATAGTCTCAGAGTATCTATATAGTCATTTCCCGGAATCATGCCATAGTACTTTTCTGAGTCCCTGTATATGAACTTCATATCGAAAGATGTGATGTTGTGTCCGACAAGTGGCAGTTCGCCTGCAAAATCCAGGAAATCTTTAAGAATGGTATTAAAGAGCGGTGCATCAGCCACCATGTCATCGGTGATCCCGTTAACCTGTGAGGCCGGGAAGGGAATATGGCATTCCGGGTTCACAAGGGATGAAAACTCATCCGTTATACTTCCTTTTATGACCTTTACGCCGGAGATCTCAACAACTTTATCCCTGTAGCAGGATATACCCGTGGTCTCAAGGTCAAATATTACATAATCTGAGAGGTATTCTATTAACTCTTTTCCTTTGGTTTTGCCAAGCATGTGATTACTCCTCTTTTGTAGGTTGTATTTTCAGTATCGTGACTTTTATGGTGTTTCTTCGTAAAATGAAACGATCATGTTGAGTATCTCTTTATCATGTTGCATGTATAACTCTTTATCTATATTTTCCGCAGGATTGCTTTTCTGATATTTGATAGCATCATCGGTCAGCTCCGTAATTTAAGCTTATAAATGCTGAATTGATGGGCCGGATAAGGTGATAGCATATAGTTTGATATCATTAAAGTCATCATGTCCCGGAGCAACAACTATAAGTCCGTTTCTATTGTTCTTTCCGTAAAGATAGTATTATTTCTGCTTATTATATATGTAATACGGTGACAGATGCAACTGAATGCATATGTTCGATTTTTCTTTCTTAAAAAAAGTGCATTGTTTCAGTATATGAGTCCGGTTTAAGAGGTGTCGGAAAACAACGCTGGCTAAGGTGGTATAATTCTGATAAAATGATAGGCAGGGATATAATTCCATGTCAGAGGTGCAGAGGCAAAGATTGTATGAGGTCTTAAATAATTGTATTGAAGACTGGGATTGAGAGATTAAGCAAAATAATGGAGCGTTTTATGACAAATACTAAGTTTAGGAGGTAAATATGATAAAGATCTACGGAATGCCTACATGTCCATATTGTGATTATGTTCACGAACAGATAGTGGGAAGAGAAGGTGAGTTCGAGTATATAAACATCGGAGAGAACATCCGCAATATGAGTGCATTTATGAGAATGCGTGATGAAAGCCCGGTATTTGATCATTGCAAGGAGACCGGTGATGTCGGGATCCCCGCATTCGTATTTGAGGATGGAAAGATATCTATAGATCCGGCAGATGCAGGATTGATCGAATACGGATCGCCGGCGGCCTGCTCGATTGAAGATCACCGGAGTGGGAGAAAGGGATGTTGAAATAGAAGCGATAATTCCAGATCTGCTTATATGGATACAGGATATGAACTGGCCGGTTTCACAGCTTATCGCCTTGGTTTTAATAGTTCATAGAAAGTTGACTGAAAAGTACCTTTTGGATCTTTTGAAGCCGGAGCAAAGAGATAATATATGGAAATATAATATTATCACGCAGCTGTTAATGAAGTGGCCTTCAAAAGCGTATGATCCAAGGATAATTGCCGAAATAATAAGGATAGCAGAGGAGCCTACAAAAGGTGAAATGCAGGAATCAGTTGATGAAGCTGCCGGGGAATATCTGGATGCTTTTGTATTACCTGAGATCGAGGGCGTATAGATGAAAAGTTGAGGCGCACCCACATACAAATCTGAATCAAAAGCTGACTTAAATGGTTTGCTCAGGATCATAAGGATATTGGGGGAGAAGAGACAATTGGTTTCAGAGAAAGAACTTTTTCATGTACATACATTCCGTTGTCAACATGCGGAAGAAGTACCGGATAGGACATATATTGAAAGGGCGATCGACCTGGGAGCTAAAGGGATCTGGTTCACAGACCATGCTCCTTTCCCGGGAGATCCTTTTGGACACAGGATGAAATATGAACAGCTGGAAGAGTATCTTGATACACTGTCGAAGCTAAAGAATGAGTACAGTAGCAGGATAGCGGTTCATATTGGCCTTGAAACAGAGTATTTCCCTTCATTTGATAGAGCAGCGTATTACAGACAGCTGGTGGATGATGAGAGAATAGAGCTGCTTCTTCTTGGGCAGCATATGGCCGAAGATGAGAAGTGCGGATATTCCTTTAACCGGGATCAGGAATGGCTGAATGAAGAAGAGGCTCCGGCGCTTGGCAAAGCTGTCTGTGATGGCATAGAAAGCGGATACTTTGGGATAGTAGCGCATCCTGATCGGTGTTTCAGGAAAAGGAAATGTTGGACTGATGATATGTCAGAGATCGCCGAGCAAATTATCACTACCGCATTGAGATACGGTATACCTTTGGAACAAAATGAGTCTTCAAAGAGGGATAAGAATCTGTATTGGGATGAGTTCTGGGAGCAGAATAACGGCAGATGCAGCATAGTGCGTGGACTGGATGCCCACTTCCTTAATGAATTGGAGCTTTTATAGGTTTAGACAGATCCTTTGGAGTAATAAATAGATAGATATGAAACTTGGTTTGGTTTTCAGCGGTGGCGGGACCTGCGGTGCATATCAGATCGGCTTCTGGAGAGCACTTAGGGAATCCGGTATGGAAAAACAGATAACAGCGATAAGCGGTTCATCTGCAGGTTCTCTTAATGCGCTTTTATTTGCCTATGGTGATATGGATCTGGCGGAGGATATCTGGAGAGGATTACGGCAGTCAGATCTATTTAAACTGAGAGGATTTATGGACGGGAAAGCTTTGTTTTCACAGATAGGATATGCCGGTCTCATTGACCGCTTTGAAGATTACTGGTCCGGGCTGCAGAAAGGTATGCCGATATACAGCTGTGTATCAGTATTAAACAGACAGGACGGTACTTTGGACAGGATAGATCTGAAACGGCGTGAAGCCGGAAGGCCCGGATATATCCTGTTGAATGATCTTTCTTATAAAGCTATGAAGAATGTGCTCCTGGCTTCATCAGCCATACCGTATGTTTATCCGCATAGACATGTGAAAGGTAAGACCTGTATAGACGGTGATTTTTCTGATAAGACGCCGTATCGTCCGCTTATCGATCAAGCTTGTGATGAAATAATAATACTTCATCTCAATACCAGGGAGGAAGCAAAGGAAAGAAGGCTTGAATCAGATGAGGATCACGATCCCGTAAGCCAAAGACGCTTGTATCACCTGTATCCTTCGGAAACGCTTGGCGCTTTCATGCTTGTGACGAAGGAACTGACAAAACGGCGTATCAGGATGGGATATGAGGATGGAAAAAGATTCCTTGAAGAGAAAACACATTTCCCCATTGGGGTCTGATCCCGGGAAATAGATCATGGTATAAACAGTTATACACAATGCGCCGCTAATATGATAAAATATCATAAGCTGGCGCTTTTTAACAGTTATAAAGCCGGGAGTCAAAAGAAAAGGGGAAATAAGATGATGAAAAAAGCAGGATTATTCAGAAATGCTATGCTGATGGCGCTTGCTTCCGGTATGTTTTTGTTAGGAGGATGCGGAGATAAAGGCATAGAGGGAGACTGGATCCTTGTTGAGGAAGTGACGGCTGATGGTGAGGTTATGAAAGAGGATGATCTTGAAGAAGCCGGTATTATGGAAGAATATTCGATAGAAGGAGATGTTGTTCATTATACATGCAATATGGCTTTATTGGACAAACCGATCGAGTTTGATCTTTCACTGGAAGAAACAGGGAAAAACAGATATGATTTTAAGCTGAATAGTATTGTTTTTGCATCTGTGGAATTAAAAGGAGACAGCTTTACCTATACAGCAGGCGAAGGAGAGGACAGTTCACAGATGAAGTTTAAGAGGAAATAATATATTTCTGTATAACACAGGGAGAGGATCCGGCTGTGACCGGTTTTTATGATAATAAAGGGATATAACAAAGAGAATTTTAAAGTGGTATTTGCTATGGCCTGGCCGGCCATAGTAGAGTCTTTTTTTGTTGCCTTTGCAGGGCTGGTGGATTCGCTTATGGTAAGCCGGCTTGGGTCTTATGCTGTGGCAGCGGTGGGTCTTACGACACAGCCTAAATTTATGGGACTGGCGCTCTTTTTTGCGATCAATGTATCAATTTCTGCGCTGGTGGCCAGACGCTTCGGAGCAGGAAAACGTCAGGATGCCAACGGAGTGTTCCTGACGGCAATGATGTTTGTTATCACGGCCGCGGTGGCTTTGAGTATTCTGTTCGTTGCATGCGCGGATCCTATTATAAGGCTTTGCGGTTCTTCTGATGCAACTCCCGAAGACCTGGCTACACATGATGCGGCGGTGACTTATTTCAGGATCATCATGGGAGGCATGATCTTTAACTGCATACAGATGGCGATAAACTCTGCGCAGCGAGGCGCCGGAAATACCAGGATAACCATGAGGACCAATGTGACTTCGAATCTGGTAAATATAGTGCTCAATTATCTTCTGATAGAAGGACATTTTGGTTTCCCGGCTCTGGGCATCGTGGGAGCTGCGCTTGCAACAGTTCTGGGGACGGTAGTCTCCTCGATCATGAGCATTATATCTATAGCGAATGCTGAGAGTTTTATCAGCATACCTTATATTTTAAAGGAAAAGATCAGGGCGTCGGTGAAAGCCTTAAAAAGCCTGATAAGTATAGGCTATGGTATTTTCTTTGAACAGATACTGATGCGTATAGGTTTTATGGCAACGGCAGTCATGGCAGCAAAGAAAGGCATGGATTCGATGGCGGCGCATCAGGTGGGAATGAATCTGATGGGGCTAACCTTCAGCTTTGGAGATGGTCTGCAGGCGGCAGCAGTTGCACTCATAGGCAGATCGCTGGGACAGGGGGAGCCTGAGCTGGCCAAGGATTACGGACGCACCTGCAGGGCACTGGGAATGATGATCGCCGCGGTGCTTATCGCATTCTATTTCTTTGGCGCAAAATGGCTTATGTCGATGTTCTTTGAAGAAGAGCATATTATAGAGATAGGTGTTTCTATAATGCGTGTGATCATCTTTATCGTTTTGTTCCAGATAATACAGGTTATTTACATGGGATGTTTAAGAGGCGCCGGAGATACGCTGTATACTGCTTTTGCAGCCACCATGTCGGTCACCGTTATACGTACGCTGGTCTCCTGGCTGGGAGGTTTTGTTTTCGGATTTGGTATTGTGGGTATCTGGCTGGGTGTGCTGGCGGATCAGATCTCCAGATTCCTCTTTGCCGGCATAAGATACAGAATGGGTAAATGGGTAAAGATAAAAATATGAGGACGGACCTCGTGGTTTTTCGGATAAAGTGTCGAATGACGATATTGAAAAAGGAGACAGAGCTATGCGGGTAAGAATAGAGACAGACAGACTGATACTCAGGAATGTTTCGCCGGATGATCATCAGGCGTGCTTTAAGTGGTGCGGAGATCCTGATGTAAATAAGTATCTGATCTATAATCTTTATGATAATGCTGATGATGTCAGGACCTGGCTTGAATCGAGAGATGAGGACGATCCCGATAATTATGATCTGGGATTTGTGCTTAAGGAAAGCGGTGAGCTGATCGGTATGGGCGGGATCGTTTACAGCGAGAAAAAGGGCCTGTGGGTTCTGGGCTACAATCTTCGTAAGGATATGTGGGGGAAGGGGCTGGTTTATGAAGCCATGAAAGCGATCATAGATCATGTCAGAAGCATCAGGCCTGTTAATATCCTGGAAGGGCAGTTCTGCAAAGACAATAAGCAGAGCAAAAGAGTAATGGAAAAACTGGGAATGCATTATTATGCCGACAGTCAGTATACGAAAGCAGACGGGAGCAGGGTTTTTGAAGCGCAAACATACAGGATAGAATACGAAGCGGCAGATTGCTCTTTCAGTCAGGGGAATAACCGGTTCCGTTACCGTACCGGCGGCTTCATCATGCATGATAATAAACTGCTTTTTGTAAAAAGCAATTTCGGCGGATACTATTACATTTTGGGCGGAGCGGTTCATCTTGGGGAAACTTCAAAAGACTGCATCCTGCGTGAGGTGCGTGAGGAAGCAGGAGTAGAAGCAAAGATCGATCATCTGGCTGTGGTGGCGGAAAACTTCTTTAAGGGAAAAGATGGTTTTGTTGACGGCAAAGACTGCCATGTGCTGGAGTTTTATTATCTTCTTACGGTAAAAGATATGTCAGGTTTAAAGACTGTGACGGATGACGGGGAAGAGCTGTGCTGGATCGATATTGACAAGGTCGCAGCATCGGATATAAAACCTTCCTTTGTTCCGGAACGGATCGAGGAGATACTTAACAGTACATCGATCCTGCATATCCTGGAGGAGAGGGACAGATAGCATAGGATCGGTTTGCTTCAGGAAACCGCGGAAACCACGGGGACGGACCCAATGCCATTAAGTTTAGCATAAATCATGAAGTAGATGTGCAATCAGATTTGTAGAGAAATAGCCGCGATCATCAATAAATCATAAGGGATAGGTATTTATTGCCATTTATGATAAACTGCAGCTCTCTCAAGAGGGCTGTATTTTTTTTGTAAAATTAAAGATTTTTTAAGAAATGAAATGTTAGGGTGGTATTGTCAAAAGAAAAGTGTGAACGACACAGCATCGGAAAGAGGTAGAAAAATGGGAAAGGTTTGTCTGGAAGCGATCGATCTTTGCAAGACTTATATAGTGGAAGGCAACAGCAATAATGTGCTGCAGAATATCAATCTGAAGATCGAAGAAGGTGAGTTTGTATCTATCATGGGTCCCAGCGGATCGGGCAAGTCCACTCTGCTTTATACGATCAGCGGAATGGACAGCATGACAGCCGGTAAAGTGATCTTTGACGGGGAGGACATTTCCGGGATGAAAGAGAAGGAATTGACCCGGCTGCGGCTTTTGAAGATGGGTTTCATCTTCCAGCAGATGTATATGATGAAGAAGCTCTGCATCATGGATAATATCGTGCTTCCGGGCTATCAGGCAAAGCTCGTATCCAGGGAAGAAGTAAACCGTCACGCCGAAGATCTTATGCGCAGACTGGGCATAATCGATACTGCGGAACGCGAGATCACGGAAGTTTCCGGC
Source organism: uncultured Lachnospiraceae bacterium (assembly GCA_946612125.1). Lineage (GTDB taxonomy): Bacteria > Bacillota > Clostridia > Lachnospirales > Lachnospiraceae > NK4A136. The sequence goes on from CAMOEK010000012.1 coordinate 8,300, forward strand.
GGCCAGCTGCAGCGCGCCTGTCTTGCCAGAGCACTGATCAACAGCCCCAGAGTACTTTTTGCGGATGAACCTACGGGCGCGCTGAATTCAAAAGCCTCATCAGAGGTGTTAAACGAACTCATCAAAGCAAATGAAGCGGGCAGCACTATACTGATGGTAACGCACAGTGAAAAGGTGGCTGCCAGTTCGGACCGCATTATTTATCTTGTGGATGGTGATATACAGGGAGAACTGAAGCTTGGAAAGGTTACGGTAAAGTCCGATAAAACGGACTCGAGAGAGGAACTGCAGAAACGCGAACGCAAACTCAGGCAATGGCTGGATGAGATGGGGTGGTAAGCTATGTATTTAAGAATGTTAAAAAAAGACCTGAAAGATAAGCTGGGCTTAAATATCGTGCTCTGTATCTTTATGATCATTGCCGCCACGCTGTTAGTCATGAGTGTAGAATTCTTTTACTCTCTGATAGGCGGGATAGAAAAGACCTACGAGAAATGCAATACATCAGATGTGATCTTTACCGTGGATCAGTCTGTATCCGATAAGGAAGGGCAGAGAAAAAAGATAGATGAACTGATCAGATCGGATCCCCTCATAGGTGAAGTGGAGATCTCCGAGCGTATTCTTCTGCGTACATCCCGCCTGGAATTTGAAGGCGTCGACCGCAGGCGTATAGGCGGACTGTATGAGAACGTAGTGATAATCTCCCCTGTGAGCCGATCACAGAACATACCTTATGATATCAACGATTCGCAATTTACGCTTAATGACGGCTGTGTGGCTTTGCCGCAGTATATAGCAAACAGTACGGGAAACAAGGTCGGTGACAGTTTAAGGCTTACTACGGATCTTGGGAACATCTATGAGTTTACGATATCCCATATCTATAAAGATCCCAGTACTTCTGCAATACATAAGATACTCTTTTCGGATAATGATCATGAGGCTCTGAAAAAAGAATTCTTTGGCATGACGGATCTGTACGAGATAAAACTGACACAGCCGTTTAAAGATTTTGCATCGCTGCAGGATTGGGGCTGGGATCTGGAGATCAGGCTGCAGGAGCTGGCCATAAAAGGAGAGATCCCTGCAATGCCGCAGAATATCAACACCGGAAAGACAAATGTAACTACGGAAGAAGCACTGGTATCCCTGATCATAGGTATTTTTATGGTAATAATGGGAGTGGCGCTGATCGTGCTTATCTTTATGTCGATCCGTTTCAGCCTGCAGGCAACGATCAAGAGAGAGCAGCGTGAGATCGGAACGATGAAAGCGATAGGCGTGGATTCACTTTCCTACCGGACCTTATTTATAGTAAAATACATCGCTTTTGCCATGCTTGGCGGTGTGATCGGAAGTATTGCAGGCACCGTATTATGCAGATTCATGATAAGGCATTTTATCAGCAATACGCTTAACCCGGATAATTCAGTGCTGATCATGACAGGTGTACTCTGCAGCGTGTTCTTTATACTTATGATGATCCTGTTTTCTTTTATAGCGCTTAGTAAGATGCGTAAGATATCTGTTATGGATACCATACATGGGGAGAACAGAGGCGAGCGTTTTCATAAACTCCCCGGCGTGTTTCTGCACAAAAGTAAAAAAATATCAGTACCGTTATTTCTGGCAGGCTGCGATATAACAGGCAGGCTAAAAAGATATCTGTATCTGATCGTAAGTTATACGATGGGCATGGTGGTGATACTGATGGCCGTGCAGTTAAAGGCGACGGTAGTGAGCGATGATTACCGCAGGACTTATATGCAGTTTGGCGACAGAGAGCTTATTATACGGCCGGAAGATGAGATAAGGGACCGTATTATCGAACAGGAAGGAAGTTACAGGAATGCGTTTCTGTACTACGAAAAATACTATAACGAACACGGCATTCCTTTAAACACACAGATCACGGATGAGCAGGAGGTGGCGCTCCTGAGCGGAGATAAACGGGATGGGGCTGTATTGCATTTCGGAGATTACGATATCGGGAAGCTTAAGCTTGTGAAAGGTTCAAAGACGCCAAAGCTGCCAAACGAGGTGGTCATATCGCATCTGTTTAAAAAGTTAAGGGGAATCGATATCGGAGATACGATCACGCTGGAGATGAAGATCTATGAGGATGACGGATTTACGATACGGACAGTGCAAAGGGACTTTATCGTGACCGGTTATGTGGAATCGACAAACTACAATAAAGTATTTATGACCGGAAACAGTGATGATATCGTTTCGGATGACTGGTCTGTATTCAACCAGGGTATAGACGCAGAGGATTCGGAGTATCACGAATATATCGATAAAATGCGCGCTGTCAACAAAGATATACTGATACAGGATTTTGACGAGGTACTGGATTATGATCTGGGACGTCAGTACGGAACGCTCTTTGACGCATTGATAATTACGATGGGGATCATTATGACTGTTACGTGTTTTGCCATGACATTTCTGTACCAGCAGATCTTTATGGAAGATGAGACAGCGGATATCGCAATGTTAAAGAGTCTGGGCATTGATAAGAAAAGCATAAGGGCATGGCATTACGAAAGGCTGCTGATACTGGTGGGTGTTGCCGCGGCAGCTGCAGTGATCATGGCGCTGACTGTGAACAGATTCATATTTGACAGGATAGGAGTAGCGGTACTGCATGTGGCGGAATTTATTATCGCATCGCCTACGGCAGCATCACTGATCGCGCTGCCTTTGTGGATCGCTTTACTGATCAGCGCGGTGATGCTGATATCCTTTAAGACAATGGATAAGATACAGATCTGGAGGGTAAGAGATGAATAGGAAAGTTTGTATGAAGAGTCTTTCGATCGCTATAGTGGCGTTTCCACTGTTGTTTGGCGGCTGCGCGCAGACTGCGCTTGTCACGGGAGCAGGCAGTATGGTAAAAGTCGGATCCGTCAATGTGGAAGAGGAAGCGCATTACAGTGATGAGAGCGCAGCAGATGAACTGATCGCAAGCTTTGCCTCACAGAATGGTCTGTGTGAGATAAAACAGTATGCATCCTATTATGACGTGACTCTGGATTATGAAAAAGGCAGTCCTGAAGAAGTAGGTGCAGCATATGCTGCGACGCTTAAAGAGGCTGCCCCGCATTATGAGTCTGTAATTGAGCCGTATCTATATGAGAATATGCGGCATTCTTTCGGTGGCAGAAATGTGAATTACGATGCGCTGACAGAACGCATCATGACGCTTGAGGCTGCGATACCCGGTGAGTACAGGAAAGAGATAGAAAGCTTCGCAAAGGCAATGTCAGATGGAGAAGAAGGATACAGCGCGAACGGAGAGCTTAGCTATATCGAGCTTCTTACAGCGCAGATCATCCCGGATGCGCTGCGCCCCACAGCCTGCAGCGCGCTCTCACTTTCAGGCAGCATGACTGCTTCGGGGCAGCGCATCACCATGCGCAATCTGGAATGGAGCTTAGGCAGTGATGCGCAGATAGCCGCTATCCACGCTGTTACGCATATGAAAAAAGCTGAACGTTCTATCACTGTGATCGGCATGCTGGGTATCTTTGATATCATCACCGCTGTAAATGATGACGGCGTGATGATAGGTATCCTGGATGTGGGTTCGGATACATCGGCTATGGAAGGAACGCCTTATGTATACGAGGGAAAGAAGTGCTATACCTTTGAGATACGAGCTGCATTGGAACGCTTTGACAATGCAAAGGATGCCGGAGAGTATCTGCTTTCGGAGAGCGGCGATTTTACCTGGTGCAACAATATGCTGGTATCGGATAAAAAAGATGTGTTCTGCTGTGAAAATGCCACACGCGAAGTACAGGAAGCGGGAAGGGCAGTATCCGTTTTGCGAAGCCCCGATACGGAATTGATGGAGGGACTTTTATGGGACAGAAAAGATGCCTTCTGTATCGTTAATTCATTCGCGACAAAAGGAAATAATGATTCATTTACAGGGATGCAGGGCAATATCGACCGTTTCGCCAAATATAATCTGTGGGTAAACGAAAAGGAAAAATTCTCTGCAGCTGATGTTAAGGCTCTTATGGCTAAAGAGCATGTGAAAGAATACGGCGTGGTGAATGTACACAACAGCGGAACGGTACACACGGTGATCCTTGATTATGCTACGGGCAACATACAGGTGGCATTTACAAAGGATTATTATGCGGATGATGTGCCTGAATATGTAACCATCGGACATTTCTGAGGGCAGCTTGAAAATGCTCCTGTAATTTGTTAAAGTAAATCTATGACTGACATCCTTATCATCGAAGACAATGAAGAACTCGGAAAGCTGATCTCGGATTTTCTTAAGCGGGAAGGGTATACGGTGGAATGGTGTACCACTGCGGAAGAAGGGATAGCGAAGCTAAAGACAACAGCATGCAAGATGCTGCTGCTTGACGTGATGCTGCCGGGAATGGACGGCTATGAGGCGCTGCAGGAGATCCGGCGCAGCATGAAGCTTCCGGTATTGATGATGAGCGCCCGCACGGATGATCAGAGCAAGATCACGGGACTTGAAGTCGGGGCGGACGATTATATAGACAAACCTTTTTCTATACCGGTACTGGGATCAAAGATCAAAGCGCTGCTGCGGCGTTCCTATGACCTTACTGAAGACCGTCAGCTGCTCACCTGCGAAAACATATCCATGGATCTGGGAAGCCGGATCGTTTATAAGAATGGCAGTGAAATCGTCCTTACCACAAAGGAATTTGCCCTGCTGGAATATATGATGAAGAATCCGGGACAGGTGATCCCGAAGGAAAAGCTTTTTAATGAAGTTTGGGGATTTGATTCTTTCAGTGAACAGGGAAGCTTAAATGTTCATATCCGCTGGCTGCGTGAAAAACTGGAAGATGATCCGAAAGATCCTAAGCTGATCCGTACTGTCTGGAGAGTCGGATATCAGTTCGGAGGCAGCGGCATATGAAGAAGGCGCAAAAGCTTTTTCTCACAACAGTTCTTCTTTTTGTATTCCTGTTTCTGCTTTCCAATTTTATCTTTGGGATGATCATCACGCATAATAATGACAGCGCAAATATTTACATGAATCGTTTCTTTTATGCTTTGCAGGAAAGCATCAGTGATGAGGATCCTGTGCAGATAGGAGCCCTGATCAAGAAGCTGCGTGCAGAGCATATGGCGGAGGATGCAGCAGATCTTATGCCGGAGCAGATCCGTTATATTCCCATAGAAGCGGGTGACAGCGAAGTGGCGCTTCTCAATAAAGAGGGAACCGCACCGGCGCTCTGGGCACTTCATCATGAAGGAAAGATAATAGGTTTTGTAGAGTTTGTGTTTCGCCGGTCTGCTTATGTGCCGCTGCAGATCCTGATCAATGCGGCGCTGGCCGTTTCATTTCTTATTACAATGTCTGTGTGCATCTTTATCAATACATCCGTATTGCAGCCCTTCGGGAAGCTGTCTTCTTATCCGGAAAAGCTGTCAAAAAATGAGATCAGTGAGAAACTCCCGGAAAGCAAAAACCGGACTTTCGGACAGTTTATCTGGGGGATCAATATGCTCAGCGACCGTCTTGAGAATGACAGAAAACAGATCGGAGAGCTGAACAAAGAGCATATGACCATGATGACGACTATAGCTCATGGGATAAAAACGCCGGTGGCCAATATCAAACTGTATGCAGAGGCGATCCGCACCGGTCTGTATCAGGCAGACGGTATCGCAAACGAAGCGGATGCCGAAGTTGCGGAAAAGATCGTAAAGAATGCCGATGATGTGGCAGACCTTGTGAAGGAACTGATCGAAAACAGTTCGAAGGGGATCGTGAATTTTGAACCACGGATAGAATCATTCTATCTTCAGGAGCTGCTGACATTTCTGAACGAGGAATTCGGTAAAAGACTGGAGATATTGAGGATCCCGTTTGAACCGGAAATGGGACACAATGCCATGGTGAAAAGCGACAAGAGCGGTATCTGCAGGATATTGTCACAGCTGATGGAAAACGCCATGAAATACGGAAACGGAAAAGGGATCAGAGTAAGTCTGGAGAAGGAAAACGACGGATATTATTTTTCCGTGATAAATAAGGGGAAGGTGCCGGAAGAAAGTGAACTGCCGTATTTGTTTAACAGTTTCTGGCGCGGCTCCAATGCGGCGGAAATATCGGGAAGCGGCATCGGCTTGTTCGAAGCGCGGGAGATCGCGCGGAAACTGTATGGAGATATATATGTAAAGACGGATCCGGAGAAAGAGGAGATCGAGTTTGATGTGTTCATTCCTGCCGGATGTTAAAACGGATCAAAGATAGATAAGCTTTATATTTGCAAGGCGTATATCGTCATTCTTGTATAAAGGGGCGGGTTCGCCTTCTTTAAGCTGTTTGCCGTTCAGGAAAGTGCCGTTCATGGATTTATCATCAACGATATATTCCTGACCGTTTTCCGAGAAGATATGCGCATGGATATGACTGATCAGAGCGTCGTCTAAAGACAGATCTATTTCCGTATTTTCGGGACCGATCCTTCCGATGCGGAAAGGACTGACGGTTATGGGATAGAGCTCGCCGTTGCGCGTATCCAGAAGCGCGTGATACATGCTCAGATCAGGTTTATCCATTTGCGGCTCGCCGTCTTCGCTCTTTAAGATGGTACGTATCCAGGAATTATTTATGTTTGTAGTTCTGTCGTCTATCATATAAACTCCTTATGCAGCATGATCAAGCAAAGATTTAAAATATGATGATATTATAAACCATCAGCGGCAGATTATACAAGTGATAAAGGGGTAAAACGAAGGAAATAAATAATATATGTATATAAACACATTAGTGGATTGAGATTGATTTTTGAGTGCTGAAAAAGATATAATAATAGTCGCTGACAAAGCAAAAACAGGATAATGATGTTATAAGATCATATATGCTCAAGGAGGAATGAAAAAATGCAGTTTGAAACATTACAGAAAGACATGATCGCAGCAATGAAGGATCGCAACAAGGAGAGAAAGGATGCAATATCATCTGTGATACAGGCGATCAAGAAGGTGGCGATAGATGAAGGGCACAGAGATGATATCTCGGAAGAGCTGGTGGATCGCGTGATCCTTAAGGAGCTTAAATCAGTAAAAGAGCAGATAGATACATGTCCTGATGAAAGAGCCGAGCTCAAAGCAGAGTATCAGTTCCGTTATGATGTTATCAATGAATATGCGCCAAAGCTTTTGAGCGCGGAGGAGGTAGAGGCTTTGCTTAAAGAAAAGTTTGGCGAAGTGATCGCAACAAAGAACAAGGGGCAGATCATGAAGACGGTTATGCCCGAGCTTAAGGGAAAAGCTGACGGTAAGGTGATAAATGAGGTGGTAGCAAAATTATGCAGCTGAAATCGGAAGAAAGAGTAAGATCCGGCGGCGCGCGGAAGTATCTTATACTTATACCGATATGTTTATTTATTCTGTTTCTGGTTGGCGCGGTGATCTTTGTGATCCCGCGTCAGAAGGACATATCAAAGAGCAGCATCTTTTCCGGGGATGACATAAGCGCTTATGTGAAGAGAGATATAGAGCGTCTTAATAACGGTGAATATGAGGCGCTGCGCGCTGAATCTTCGGCAGCGATGCAGGAAGTTTTAAAAGACGGACTTATGGAATCCATACAAAAGCAGACCGGTGATCAGTGGGGAGCTTTCAGCAGTTTCGGAGAGATCACTATGACGGAAGTCACCCAGGGTGGTCAGAAGTTTGCGGTTTCCGATATTATAGTCAATTATGAGAATGCCAGGCTGACTTTTCGCATTACTTACGATTCTGATATGAAATTATCCGGTTTGTATGTGCGCTGAGCAGCTATGAATGTATTGGAGGGAAAGAAAGTGAAGCAGTTTCGCCTGGATCTTTGGAAGGATGATGAATATACATATGCGGCAGCCTATGGCTTTATGCCTAATGTCCGCGCTTATCTGCATGATGAGGACGACGCGGTGCGCAGATGCATGGTGATGGTCCCGGGCGGTGGATATTGCATGCTGGCTCCGCATGAAGGTGAACTCCCTGCAATGGAATATTATAAGATGGGCATGAATGTATTTGTGCTTACATATACGAATGACATTACACTGTCGGTGCCCCTTAAACGCCAGCCTATGGAGGATATCTCCAGAGCAGTGCGTCTGATACGTAAAAATGCTGCAGAATATAATATAGCGGCCGATAAGTTTCTGGTATGCGGTTTTTCGGCCGGAGGCCATGTTTGCGCCAGCCTCTGCACGCACTTTGACGATATCAAAGATCCCGATCCGGAGCTGGATAAAATATCCAACAGGCCTGAAGGTGCGATCCTGTGCTATCCCGTGATCACATCCGGAAAATATACGCATATCTATTCCATGCAGGCGCTGCTGGGAATGGAACCCGCGCAGGAAGAACTGGATTATTTCTCCTGCGAAAAACAGGTTACCGAAAATACGCCCCCCTGTTTTTTGTGGCAGACACTGGAAGATGATCTGGTACCTGTGGAGAACATATATCTCTTTGCAAAGGCGCTCAAGGAAAAAGGTGTGCCTTATGCGCAGTATGTATTTCCCAAGGGAGGACACGGTCTTTCGGTGGCAAGTCTCGAACAGTTCTCCGGCTGGCATGGAGGCGAATATGTCTGCGAACAGCTGGGAAAGGCGCTGGAGCATGTTAAAGCCGGTACTGCCGTGAATGTGACGCCTGCGCGTCGTGAGGAACTGATGCAGCAGTTTTTTGCGCCCAAACAGGATGCGCCGGTTGGTGATGCGTCCGAAAGAAAAATGCCTTCGCCGGAAGAAATGGCAGATATGTTTGCCGATGTTCACAGCTGGCCGGAGTTATCGAGAATATGGTATGAAAGGTTCATATAATGCCGGCCTAAATTGCTATATCCGGCAATATGTGATATAATCAACGCCATGAATGTGTTGGTTTTTCTGATAATAATATTAGCCTATATTGTTATTATAGGAACACTGAATGAACGCATCTTCCATATGCAGAGCGATATCGCTCTCATATTCTTTTCACTTTTACTCTCGTGTGTTCTTTTAGTCGTCAAGCTCTTGTTTCCGGCTGTATCGATCAGCCCTTTGTTCGAAAGCCTGTCTGATTTTAAATTCCGCGAGTATCTGATGGACGGGATGCTCTGCTTTATGCTGTTTGCGGGCGCCAGCAAAGTAAATATGGGTAAATTCAAAAAGAATCTGCGTCCCATATCTCTTCTGGCACTGCTGACAACGCTGCTGTCCTCGTTTACATACGGAGCTTTTTTCTATGTGGTCGCAAAGTTTTTCAGGATCCCGATGGATGTCTGGATGTGCATTCTTCTGGGCTGTGTCGTTTCGCCCACGGATCCCATAGCAGCTACTGGCATACTTAATAAGATAGGTTTATCAAAGAATGTCTGCTCTGTTATAGAGAATGAATCTCTTTTTAACGACGGCACGGGCGTTACCCTGTTCATATTCGTGCGTTCCGTGATCGTTCACAGCGGGGACGGAAACTTTCTGGTGCTCATGTTAAAGGAGATAGGCGGAGCCGTGGCAGTGGCGCTGGTCGTATCATATGTTTTCTTCAGGCTTATGAAACTTACACGCAATCCGCTAAGATATATACTTATATCTCTTTTGAGCGTATCTTCGATCTATGTGATATGCGAGCATTTCGGTTTTTCCGGAGTTATCGCATCCGTGGTATGCGGCATGTTTTTCTCCTACTCGATGGATAAGATCAAGCGTACCGTAACGGTCATAGATCCGGAAAACTTCTACGGTGATTTCTGGGAGATCATAGAGAATATATTGAATTCCGTGCTTTTTGTTATGATAGGTCTGCTGGTACTGAGCATGAAGCTCAGCATTTATGCGTATATCGTTATCCCGGCTTCTTTGATAATACTGATATTATCAAGAGCAAACGGAGTTCTTGTCAGCACGATACTTACAGGCAAAAAGATCCCTGGTAATTATAACCTGGGAGAATTTGTTGTACTGATGACCTGGTCGGCTCTGAAGGGAGGGCTTTCAATGGCGCTGGCGCTGGAGACGGCAGAGTATCTTCCGGAAAATGTATACCAGATCTTTACGAATGTTGCTTATGTGACAATATTCTTTACGGTATTGGTTCAGGGACTGAGCATAAAGCGTGTTTATTTTGCGTTGGAAAAGCATAAAGCCTTAAGACTCACTAAAAGAGATGGTAAAGAAAGGGTTCAGGCATGAAGATCATAATCGTCGGTCTGGGACAGACCGGAAATCTTTTGATCGCATCGCTGTCTAATGAGAGCTATGAAGTATCGGTGATCGATCAGGACCGCAGACTGGTAGACGCGGCTACGGATAAATACAATGTTAACGGTGTGGTTGGCAGCGGCGCTTCCAGGGAAACGCTGCTGGCTGCCGGCGCGGATACGGCAGACGCCATCGTGGCGCTTACGCATACCGACGAGATAAATCTGCTCAGCTGTATGCAGGCAAAGGCGCTGGGGACGCGTTATGCGGCAGCCCGCATACTTATGCCGGATTTTGTCCATGACGCCGATAATCTGATGAAGGAGTACAACATCGATTTTCTGATGAAGCCCCGTCTGGATGTGGCGGAGGAGATCCACGGCAATCTGGGTATGCCGGGCTTTACCAAGCTTGAAGGCTTTTGGGATACGGAGATGCAGGTGCTTAATATGAATATCCTGGATGACAGTGTGCTGGCCGGCCGCTCTCTGATCGACATCAAGCAATCGCTGGGACTGGATATACTGATAGTTACGGTTATACGCGGAGGGAAACTTTTTATCCCCAGGGGCGATTTTGTGCTGGAGAGCGGAGACAGCATCAATGTGATCATAGCCGGAGACCAGCTTGGCTATACGCTGACAAAGCTGGGCATAAACAGGAGCAGGGCAAAGAAGATAGTTATCGTCGGCGGCAGCACCACCTGCGATTATCTCTTAAAGATGCTGGGAAAAGGGCATCATGATATAACCATACTTGAGAGCGATGCCGGAAGATGCAGGGAGCTGATGGAAGAATATCCCAACATCAATGTTGTATTCTGCGTGGGTGATACGCTTGAGATACTTGAAGAAGAAAGAGTATCAAAGGCTGATATGATCATCTCGCTTACCAATCATGACGAAACGAATCTGGTGATCAGCATGTATGCCTGGTCGTGTAAAATGCCTTCCATCATTACCAGAGTTGACAAGCCGGAACATGTTAGGCTGCTTCATAAAGTAAATATAGATATCACGGTATCTCCGGCAGAGACTTCTGCGCTGATGGCTATGCGTTTCCTGCGAAGCCGTGAGGCAGCCGATTCCGGAAAAAATATAGGAAAGTTTTATCTTCTGGCTGAAGGAATGGCAGAGATCATGGAATTTCCGGCAGAGGATGATTTCAAATGTCTCGACATTCCTTTTAAGGAGAAAGCCTTCAGGCTTAAGAAGGATGTGCTTATAGCCGGCATATTAAGGGATCGCAAATTGATCATACCATCGGGAAACACAGCCATAAGCAGGGGAGACAGGGTAATAATCACGACCTCCCGCAAGAACCGCATTCGAAGCCTGAATGATATGTTGAATAACGAATTGTTTTGAAAGGTTGTTTTATGAAGAGTATTCCGTATAAATATTATAACGCTCCGATCCCCGGAGGAGGATATGTGACCGGATTTGCTTATGATAAAAGCAGGCGGGGGATCCTGTACTGCCGCACGGATATAGGCGGCACGTATCGTTATTCCTATGAAGAAGACCGCTGGCATTGTCTGACTTATCATGTCGGCATGGAAGATCTTTCCGAGACCTTTCCGATAGCGCTTGCGGCGGAAGACGGCGTTTTATACATTGTCTGCGGAGACGGCCGCAGACGCCACTGTGATCCGGAGTTTCATAACGGCCGCCTGTGCATTTCCGAAGATAAGGGCGAAAGCTTCAGATATGAAGACATACCCTGCTATGTGCATGGAAACTTAAGCGGGCGCGGAAGCGGGAAACGTCTGATAAAGGGAGCTTCCGGCAGGATGTATTTTGCAAGCCAGTGCAACGGTCTGGGCGTGCGCGAAAATGATGGCAGCTGGACCTTTAAGGAAGTATGCGGGGAAGCATATCTTACTTTTGTATATGTTTCTGAAGATGAAAAGGTATTGATAGTCGGCAGCGCAGGCATTTCAAAAAAAGACGGAAATAAGAGAGGCCACAGCCTGTTTATATCAAAAGACGGAGGCAGTAGTTTTGAAGAGCTTCCCGAGCCTGCGGATGATTCGGGGAAGATGTATTCCGGTTATGTGGCGCAGAGATATGCCTGCGATGATAGATATTTTTATGTGACATTTTCGATCAGCTCTCCGGATGCATATGCGGGATGGCTGGGATACAGCTGCGACGGCGGCTGGGTCTGCGGCGGCAGAGTCGTGCGCTATGATATTAACGGATTTAAGGGATATGAGGACATCACGCCCGAGAATGCAGTTAACGGGTTTGGCGGAGCTGCTGTAAGCGAAAAGATCCCGGGACTTGTGGCTGTTTCGAGTATCTGCCGCTACGACGGCGATATCATCTGGGTATCTTATGACTACGGCAGCAGCTGGGAGCGCGCCCTTCATGATATGGATAAGGGCAATATGCATTTTAATGCGCCTTATATGAATCCCGATCATCATGAAGGACATTCGCTGGTGCACTGGATGACAGATCTGGCGATCAGTCCTTTTGATCCCGACGAACTGTGGTTCAATACCGGAACCGGAGTATTTAAGAGTGAGGCTTTTACCAAAGCGGAACGCAGTTTTTCCGATCATTGCGACGGCATAGAAGAGACGGTGCATCTGAATCTTTACAGCCCCCCTTCGGGAGAGGTGCAGCTGATCGATATTCTTGGAGACCTTGGCGGTTTTGCGTTCAGGGATCTTCATAAACCCTGCGATAATTCCTTTGCCGACGAAAACGGCAACCGCTATATCACCTGCATCAATGCAGACTATCCGGATGCGGATCCCTCGATGATAGTCGTTGCCGCCAGAGGCAACTGGACCGGTCAGACCAGGGGAGGGATAATAGTATCAAAGGACAGTGCAAAGAGCTGGGAGCGCATGCCTCTTCCTTATGGGATAAATGAGCGTATTGACGGGATATGCCGCGGCATAGAGAATCCTAATACAAATCCCGGCTGGGTGGCGCTTTCCGCAGACGGCAGCAGCATTGCTTATACGCTGGCTGAGGGGATATGCCTGTGGGCTGATAACGCCATATGCGGCGGCAGACCGATAGAAATAGAATATCTTTCGGAGAATAAAGAACGGCCTAAATTCAAGATCTTTTCGGACAGGGTAGATCCCGCATATATGTATGGCTTTGGCGAAAACAGCCGCCTTTATGTCAGCAGCGATTCCGGGAAGAGCTTCAGGGAGCTGGCTTCGCCTTTTCCCGAAGGCATTGAATTCGGATTGATAGACTGTGCGAATACTACTGAGATCCGTGGAAACTCCGGATTTTTCGGAAGCTTTTATATAGCGCTTAACAAAACGGGCCTCTGGAAGCTTGAATATGATAAGGATAACGACAGCTTTAAGGCGCGGCGCCTTACTGAAGAAGGGGATATCGTATACCGCTGCGGTCTGGGCATAAAGGACGAAAAATATATCGGCGGCGAAAAGATGCTGTATATCAGCGGCGTAATAAACGGGGAGTATGGCTTTTACCGCAGCGCCGATGAGGGCCGCAGCTGGGAAAAACTTAATGACGATAAACATCTCTTTGGCGAAGTAAACAGCATTGAAGGAGACAGCAGGAAAAAGGGGCGTTTCTTTATCGGCAGCGGAAGCATGGGAGCGGTAGTCGGTGAAGAGATAACGGCTTAGGATATACAACGGAAGAGGGCGGCATGTCCGTCGGGACAGGCGGAGGCAGCCGCCGCATATAAGGCTTGATGATGCATTATGACAGACGAAGAATATAAAAAACAGGCAACGATCAAAATGGCTGTGGTGGGCGTTCTGGGAAACGTTTTCCTCGCAGTATTCAAGCTGGTCGCCGGGGTGATCGGACATTCGACAGCAATGCTTTCCGACAGCGTTCATACGCTTTCGGATGTTTTTGCAACACTGATAGCATTCATAGGCGTTTTGCTGTCAAAGAAAAAGGCTGATAAAGAACATCCTTACGGTCATGAAAGGCTGGAGTGCGTGGCTTCGCTGCTCCTGGCCTTTATCCTTTTTGCGACCGGCGCCGGAATAGGCATAAACTGTATCAGGAGTATAGCAGACGGAAGCTATAAGGAGATGAGCCTCCCCGGCTTTCTGCCCATTGTAGCGGCGGTGGCATCCATAGCGGTCAAGGAGGCAATGTTCTGGTATACCATGTTTTATGCCAAAAAGCTCAAGTCAGGAGCGTTTAAGGCAGACGCATGGCATCATCGTTCGGACGCCCTTTCTTCAATAGGAGCGCTGATAGGCATAATCGGCGCCAGACACGGTTTCCCGATGTTCGATCTTATAGCGGGTCTGGTGATCAGCATTATGATCATAGTGGTGGCAGCAGGCATTTTCAGGGATGCTGTTGATAAGATGCTCGATACCTCGTGCGATGAGCAGTTTGAGAATGATCTTAAGGAACTGGTAGGGCGCTTTGCATCGGAAGAGAGCAGGGAAATAGGGATCGATCATATACGCACCAGGAAATTCGGTGAAAGGATATATGTTGAGATGGAGATCAATCTGGATGGCAATATGCTGCTTCAGGAAGCCCATGATATAGCCGAGCGCCTGCATGACCGCATGGAAAAGGATTATCCGGATGTCAAACATGTTATGATACATGTGAATCCTGCAGGTTACAATTATGATGTTCCGGATAAGTTGTAAGATATATTTGAAAGATGTGGATGCAAAATGTAAACAAAATATGAACAAAATATAACTAATTTGTGAACATACACAATTATTTGGGCTAATTTAACAATTATTTTATGTATTATTAACATTGATGTACAAAAATACCGGTGCTATAATTCCTCACGTCAGATGAAAAAGTTTTCCATAAGGGAGGAAAGAATTATGAAAAAGAAATTTTTAGCACTGGTACTTGCAGGAGCAATGAGCGCAGCAGTTCTGGCAGGATGCGGCGAAGGCAGCGCAGTTGAGACTGTAGACAATGTAGAGGCAGCTGCAGACGAAGTAGTTGAGGATGCTGACAAAGTAGCTGAGGATGTTGCAGAAGATGTTGCTGAGGATGCGGAAGAAGTAGCTGAGGAAGTAGTTGAGGATGCTGAGGCAGCTGCAGATATCACTTTCGTTGACGGTTTCTATGCAAACAACGGAAACGGCAGCGACTTCATGATCGCTTTCTACGAGGGCGCAGCAGGAGATGTTGCTTATGTTAACGACGGCACAAACGAAGCAATCGCTGAGTATGTTGTAGAGAACGCAACTCTGGATGACGGTACCGAGTATCTTCTGGTAACTGTTGGTCAGACTCAGCTTGGTTACTACGAGGACGGCGACGACATCTATCTTGTAGATGATGAAGGCACCGTTTATGCAGCAGGCCGCCTTACAGAGGCAGAGGCAGACGAGATCTATAACGCTCTGCAGTAAGTAAAACTTGTAAGACAGCAGGAAAAGTAGTATAGTATTGAGCGGCAGAACGCATTTTTCTGCCGCTTTTTTCTGTTTTAGGGAGTTGATAGAGGAGGAGAGAATGAAAAAATGGATGATCAGGGCAGCAGCCCTTCTTTCGGCGTTAAGCCTGTGCGCCTGCGCGGACGATGAGTGGGACGAGGAAGAAGTGACTGTCGAAGAGGAAAGCGATGTAAAGGAAGAAAAGGAAGAAAATGATCCTGCCCAGCCGGAAACGGTTGCTAAAAAGGATCATGAATCCGATCTGGCAACACAGCTTTCGGTTAACCGCAGCAGCGGTAAGATGACCATTAACCGTTTGAACCTGGGAAACAAGCGTATGGGCGATGGCGGTGACTGGACCATACTTGTGTATCTGTGCGGAACTAATCTGGAGTCCGGTGGTGGCGGCATGGCTACCATGGATATGCAGGAGATGATGGACGGAACCACAGGCGGAAATGTGCGCTATGTGGTACAGACCGGCGGGACAGCCGACTGGGATAATGATATGGTGGATCCTTCACAGCTTGAAAGATATGTGATCGAGGACGGAGATGCCAATCTTGAATGGTCCGGAAAACGCGCAAGCATGGGAGATAAGTCGACGCTTACGGATTTCCTTTCCTGGTCGCTGACGGAGCATCCCGCAGAGCATATGGGACTGATATTCTGGGATCACGGCAGCGGAAGCCTGAACGGCGTATGCTTTGATGAGCTGTACGGAGATGATTCGCTTTCACTGAGGGATATAGATTCGGCTTTGAATTCTGTTTCCGATAAGCTGACGGCTCCTTTTGATTTTATAGGTTTTGATGCCTGCCTCATGGGAACCCTTGAAGCGGCCAATGTACTGGCGCCTTACGCAAGCTATATGTACGGATCCGAAGAGATCGAACCCGGATACGGCTGGAATTACGAGGCAATGGGCGAGTGCATCGCCGACGGCTGCGATGACGGAGCTGCTCTGGGCAAGGTAGTATGCGATTCCTTCTATGAAATGTGTGAAGAGATAGATTCCGAAGATGAGGCAACTCTTGCGGTTATAGATCTTACCGCAATAGATGATGTGCTGACTGCTTTTAATGATTTTTCCAAGGATATATATGATGCGGGAAACGATGCTGCATCTCTGGCAGGTATTGTCCGCGGTATCGAAGGCGCAGATAATTTCGGCGGTAATAATAAATCGGAAGGTTATACCAATATGGTTGACCTGGCAGGAATGGTAAACGCCTGCAGCGATTATTCTTCCAATGCAAAGAGCGTGATCAAGGCACTGGATGATGCTGTGGTATATAAGATCAGCGGAAGGGATCATAAGAATGCCGGAGGTCTTGCGCTGTATTATCCTCTTAGCATTCAGGGTTCTAACGAATTGGGGATATTCTCCGAGGTTTGCGTAAGTCCTTATTACCTTTCCTTTGTCGACAGACAGGGACAGGGTAGTGTAGGTAATTTCTCTTCCTATGATGATAGCAGCTGGTTCGATGATGATGACGAGTGGTACTGGGGCGAGGAAGAAGATGACGACGATTACTGGAATTATATCGATTCCTTTGAACAGACCGGTGAAAGCTCTCTTATTACTTTTGAAGTAGAGCCTGAGCTGGATGAGGAAGGTGATTTCTGGTTCGCTCTTGATGAGGACGGTCTTTACTATGCGTCAGATGTATATGCTTATGTTTATCAGCTTTCCGAGGACGGAGAGGACTGCATAGAGCTGGGAGAGACCTATGATATCAATGCCGACTGGGAAGAAGGCGTATTCTGTGATAATTTTGACGGATACTGGTTATCTCTTTCAGACGGACAGAATCTGGCTACTTATATAGTAGATGTCACCGATGATTATATCGTTTATACTTCTCCGATCAGGCTTAACGGAGAAGAGACCAACCTGCGTATCCGCCAGTTCTATGATGGTACCGTAACGGTTGACGGCACATGGGACGGCATTGATGAAAACGGTATGGCTGCAAGAGATATTTATAAGCTGCAGAACGGTGATGTGATAACTCCCCTGTATTATGCTTTTGAGGTAGAGGGAGATCCTGATGACGAATTCTTCTATCACGGCAATGATTTCACTGTAAAGGGAACCGTACAGATCAATTATAGTGTTATGGATGACGGTGATTATCTGTATGCTTTCTGCATAGACGATATCTTTGGCGATTATTATATGACTGAATTTGAAGCATTTAATGTAAGCGATGGTGATGTAAGCTTCTATGAGGATTAAGCCCGGATGCTGCCATGAAGCCGCTAAACAGTTATAATGAAAGGAAGATCAGAATAAAGCATGGCAACATATGTGGTTTCGGACCTGCACGGACAGTATAAGCTTTTCAAAAAAGGCCTGAAAGAAACCGGCTTCTGTGAAGACGATATGCTGTATGTCATAGGAGATGTGATAGACAGGGGCAGCGACGGAGTTAAGCTGCTCCAGTGCATTAAAAGAAATAAGAATATGGATCTGCTGATAGGCAATCATGAACACATGATGCTCAATTCAGTGGATCCTGACGGAAAAGATGCCTGCGAAGGTGAGGATTATGATCTGTGGCTGTTCCTTAACGGCGGAATGGTAACCTACCAGCATTATCTGGAGCTGACGGAAAAGAGCAGAAAGTCCCTGCTGGCGTGGCTTAGGAACAGGTATGTGATAAAGACTCTGGAAGTGGGCGGAAAGAAATTCTGCCTGACCCATTCCTATTATGATCCGTATTTTGAGAACAAAAGATGCCGTGAGCTGACGTATATGGAAACATGGGAGATAGTCTGGAAGTCGCTCTTCCGTGATGAAAGGGCTACCCATTGCGAAAACATCTATAAAGATTACGATCATACTTTTATAATCGGTCATGTGCCGGTGCAAAAAGTGCGTTGTGAGTACGCGGCAGAAGAGGATTATAACAGGCTGGAGATATTTAAGCTGGGAAATCTCATTGACATAGACGGCGGGTGCTCCTATATGGGGAGAAACGGTATTAAAAGCGGGGCGCTGTTCCTTAGACTGGATGACATGAAAGAATTTCCGATCCCGCTGGTTTAAGCGTATCGCTCTACCAATCATTCTACCATCATGGGCCGTGGCGAAAGCTGCGGTCTTTTTTTCGCTCCTTGCGGCAGATGCGGGGCGCGTGTTATAATACAGGGTATGGCAGAAATACTTCTTATTACATCTGATGAAGAGATGGCGGGGCTGATAAGGGACAGGCTTATCCACCGCCATTTGAAACTGAGGGTCGAGCCTGATACGGCATCTGCTGTAATGGCTCTGTCTGTCAGAAAGTTTCCCCTGATCATTCTTGATGCGGATGATACGGACGGAGGATCCGTACAGGCTGTCGAAGCAGTAAGGCAGCAGAGCAATTCTCCGATATTTATCATCATGGCAGATACCGCGGAGCAGGATGTGATAACGGTACTGGATGCCGGAGCGGATGATGTTTTTTCCAGGCCTGTAAGAGCGGGAGAACTGGCGGCTAAAGTGTGCGCGGCTCTGAGGCTCAGAAAGTCTTACGGCATAGATGATGTTAAGGAAAATCCGCATATAGAGGCCAGAGAGATCTATGTTGATCTGGAACAGAAGAGAGTATGGGTACGCGGTAAGGAAAAGCGCTTTACCCGCAGGGAGTACGAGCTGCTGGTCTTTCTGATGAGACATCCCGATCAGGTCTTTACCAAACAGGAGCTTTACCGGCGCGTTTGGGATGAAGAAGTGGTCGGCGATATGGCTACGGTCACCGTGCATATCAAAAAACTCAGGGATATGATAGAAGAGAAGCCTGCATATCCAACCATTATAGGAACGGATTGGGGCGTTGGATATGTTTTTCTGGGAGAGGCGCCTGCATGGTAGATATTATTTATGAGGACAGATCGGTTATAGTATGCCATAAAAAAGCCGGTATGGCCGTACAGACAGCCAGACCCGGAGAAATGGATCTGGTGAGCGGGCTGAAGAATTATCTGGCAAAGAAAAACGGCGCCGTTCCGTATCTGGGCATCGTGCATCGACTGGACCAGCCTGTGGAAGGGCTGGTATTGTTTGCAAAAGATAAGAATTCCGCTGCCGTCCTTTCAGAGCAGGTCAAGCAGGGCGGGGGGATGCATAAAGAGTATATTGCCAGGGTCTACGGCAGCATGCCGCTTGAAAAGGGGCGGCTTGAGGACTGGCTGATCAAGGATAAAGGTAATTTTTCGCGAATAGTTAAGACGGGAACGGCGGGGGCGCAGAAAGCCGTACTGGAATACGAGCGGCT
>CAMOEK010000013.1:0-27671 GCA_946612125.1 uncultured Lachnospiraceae bacterium
ATTATATTCTAAGGGCTATTCATTGTCAATGTGTCGGTTTGTGAGTGTTTGCCGGGTTGACATAAGAGTATTGCAGAAAAAAATTTTTATTCATCAGGATATTGCATGGCAGTAGGCGATAACGGTTTTACAGGGCCGGTTACATTTTTGTTATGCTAAAAAATGGGCTTGCATTTCCGGGGAGAGAGTGATATCATCGCGTCAAGTTGAAGCGGCATCTGCCGCAGAGGTCTGTTGACCCCCTTTGTACGGTCTATTAGCAACCGTAGTTAGGGATAGTTCGATCAACAGCATTCCCATAAAAATATTGAGTATGTTTTGAGTTTTATTTGTGTGTTTTACCGGCATTTCTTTGCGTGCAAGGAGGTTTTCAGATGCCTGTGGCGATGATGTTATGCCTGCTCGTCCTATCGGTTACGGCGGATCTGTGGACGGACAGGATACCGAATGCTTTAACTTTTACCGGACTGGTGGCCGGCCTGATCAATAGCTATGAGAGGGCCGGTATGCCGGGGCTGGTTTCCGCGATAACAGCGGCAACGGTGATCTTTTTGATCTGCTATCTGCTGTTTATGATAAAGGCCTTGCGGGGCGGGGACGGGAAACTGTTGAGTGCTCTGGCTGCAATGACGGGCTTGGCTGTGGTGAAGAATGTATTGATCCTTTCTCTCCTCATAGCGTTGATAGCAGGTCTTCCCGCAGCAATAAAGACGCATTTCAGGGGACAGACACGGATACATTTCAGTGTTCCCGTTCTGCTGGCCACTTTGATAATGATGATCTGAAGGAAGGGGTAAGTGATATGAAAGGGATAATGGCTCTATGCGATAAGGATGAAGAGTATGTGTACAGGCTGCAGGAGCTTTTAAGCCGAAGGGAATCATTCCCGTTTACGGTAAGCGCTTATACGGACAGGGAGGCTTTCAAGGCAGAGCTTAAAAAGGGAAGATTTGCTCTGGTTCTGGCTGCAGAGGATTTTTACCGGGACGCGCAGCAACAGGATACGGAAAGGAAGACCGCGCTTATGCTTCTCGAAGATAAAAACAGCGCGAACGCTTCAGCTGCGGGCATAAATAAGTATCAGTCCGGGGAAAAGATCAGGCAGGAGATCATGGAGAAGTATTCTCCGGATAATGCAGGCGCCATAGACGGAGCGGGTAATAAGAAGACGGTTTTGCTGGGAGTTTATTCGCCTATATGCCGTTCGCTGCAAACGTCGTTTTCTCTATTAATGGGGCAATTTCTGGCAAAGAAGGGCAGTGTTCTGTATCTGAACTTTGAACCGTTCTCGGGGCTGTCGGGGCTGTTAAACAGTCCGGGGGACAGGGACCTGACGGATCTGGTGTATTACATGCAGGGCGGCAAGGAGAGGCTGGTGTATAAGCTTGAGAGCATGGTAGGCAATGTAAACGGACTGGATTATATTTCTCCCGCCTTCTCCTTTGTGGATCTGGGGCAGGTAAGAGAAGAAAGCTGGCTTATGCTGATACAGACTCTGAAGGAGTTGAAAACATATGACCACGTGATACTGGATCTTTCGGAAATGGTACATGGTCTGCTGAATGTACTCAGAGAATGCGACAGCATATATACGATCTCCGACAGGGAAGGCCTGGCGCTGTCACGGATGGAACAGTATGAGGAACTGTTAAAAAGCCTTGATTATGAGGATCTGCTGGAACGCTCGAAGAGATGTGAATTGCCGCGTTTCAGAAAGATACCATCAAGCCTTGAGGAATTGCCGTATTCGGACCTGGCTATGTATGTGAGAAAACTGCTGGAGGAAGAAAGATGAGGAACATGGAAGAAATAAAAAGCAGGCTGAGGGAAAGCATCATGGGGCGTTTTTCCATGGACCGTGAGCTGAGCGATGATGAAGTAAGGGATATCATTGACGGCGCGATCATGGAATCCGGAAGAAGCCTGGGACTTTCTCTGGAGGAGAAGAAAGAGCTTGCAAAGGATATGTTTTATACCATCAGGCGTCTGGATATACTGCAGGAACTGACCGACGATCCCAGGGTGACGGAGATAATGATCAACGGGAAAGATCATATTTTTATTGAACGTGACGGAAAGCTTTTCAGATGGGACAAGAGCTTTTCTTCGGAGGACAAGCTGGAAGATGTGATCCAGCAGATAGTTGCCAGATGCAACCGTACGGTAAACGAATCATCGCCTATAGTTGATGCGCGTCTGGAGAACGGATCACGTGTAAATGTGGTGCTGGCGCCGGTTGCTCTTAACGGTCCGATAGTGACGATAAGACGTTTTCCTGAGAAGCCTATACAGATGGAGGATCTGAAACGCTTTGGAGCCATAAATCAGGAAGTGATAGATTTCCTCAAGAAACTGGTTGTGGCCGGATATAACATTTTTATCTCCGGAGGAACGGGATCGGGGAAGACGACCTTTCTGAATGCGCTTTCAAATTTTATACCCAAGGACTCGAGGATCATCACCATCGAAGATTCAGCCGAGCTTCAGATACAGGGTGTACCGAACCTGGTAAGACTTGAAACCCGTAATGCAAATGTGGAGGGATGCAGGGAAATAAGCATGCGCGATCTGATCAAATCTTCGCTGCGTATGCGTCCGGACCGCATCGTCGTCGGAGAGGTCAGGGGAAGCGAGGCTCTGGATATGATCCAGGCAATGAATACCGGACACGACGGTTCGCTTTCAACAGGGCACGCGAACAGTGCAGCGGATATGCTTTCAAGGTTGGAGACAATGATACTTATGGGGATGGATCTGCCGCTTTCCGCGATAAGAGGGCAGCTGGCCAGCGGGATCGATGTGATAGTGCATCTGGGGAGGCTCAGGGACAAGAGCCGCAAAGTGCTGCAGGTGGTGGAAATACTTGATTATAAAGACGATGTGATAGGAACCAATGTTTTGTATGAATTTGAAGAGGAAGGAGAAGATGAGCATGGCAGGATCCTTGGGACGCTTAAGAAAAGAAATACGCTGGAACACAAAGAAAAACTCCGCGCTGCAGGATTATGATGAATATCTTTTAAATCCCGGCGAGTGGATTTTTGCCTTTGTCAAAGGGATAGCCGCGCTTATGCTTATTGCTTATGTTTTTTACCGTTCGACTGCTGCGTTTTTTATCCTGTTGCCGGCAATAGCAGTATATCTTCTGACGGAACGCAGAAATACTGTTAAGAAGCGCAGATACGTGATGATGCTGCAGTTCAGGGAAATGATGAATGCTGTGATAGCGGGGCTGCAGGCCGGATATTCCATAGAAAACGCCTTTGTGCATGCATACGAAGATATGCGGCTCATGTATGGGGCGGATGCAATGATAAGCATAGAGCTTAGGGCTATAGCCAGAAAGCTTAAGAATAATCTCAATATAGAGGATGCTCTTGATGATCTTGCCGGGCGGGCGCATGTACAGGATATCACGGATTTTGCAGAGGTATTTCGTATTGCAAAACGCAGCGGCGGTGATCTGCCGGGGATATTGCGAAATACAGCGGATCTGATCAGTGACCGCATTGAAGTGCAGCGCGAGATCGCCACGCAGATCTCTGCCAAGAAAATGGAGCAGGGCATAATGAACCTGGTTCCGTTCGGAATAATCCTTTATATAGATGCTACTTCACCGGGTTTCTTTGATCCGCTTTATCACAGCCTTTTCGGAGCAGCTGTCATGAGCGCGATGCTGGCAGTTTATATTGCAGCCTATCTGCTGGCCGGAAAGATATTGGATATCAGGTATTAACGGGAGGTGTATATGGAATATTTTGCGATCATCATGATAGCGGTAATAATTGTTTTATGCATTTTAACTTCTAAGGAAAAGGTGCCGGCAGAATGTGAGGCATCAACGGTTACGCGGCCTTTCTTCCGGCTGGCGGTGCGTATGGAAAGATTATTAAGGGAAGGCCCTATGAAAAAAAAGATCTTTTCGCAAAATGAAGAAAAGTTCAGGATGCTGGAACCTTCTTCCGATGCGGGCAGATCGACGAGGATACAGTTTGTAAAGAAATGCGGTCTCTGTTTTTTGATACTGACAGCAGGCATGGCGTTCATACTGATCATCAGCTACAACGAGAAAAATGAGAAAGCTCTGTCTGAAGACGGCAGTCTGGAGCGGAGGGAATTCGGAAAAGGAAAGTATACGGTTGAGCTGGATGCTGATGTGGGCGGGGAGCAGAGCGTTATGGACGTCGTTGTGGAAGAGCGCATGTTTACTGAGGAAGAGATCAGGGAAATGCTTCCGGGATTCAGGGAAAAACTGGAAAAAGCAGTGCTTGGAAAGAACAGGGACGCCGATCACGTGGATAGCGATCTGGATCTGGTAAGTGAAATAAAAGGATATCCGTTCATTGTGGAATGGGATATAGGAAACAGGGAAGTTTTTAACCGCATGGGAGAGATAAGGGAAAATATACCGGCGGAGGGGAGCCTTTGCATGCTGACGGCTCATATTACTTATGACGAGCATGAAGAACAGCATAGTTTTTCCGTTATGGCCTATCCGCGTGAGATGAGTGAGGCAGAAAAGCTGGGACAGAAGATAGAGTCTGCTTTATCGGATGCAGCGTATAAGAGCCGGAATGAAGAGAAATTCATACTGCCATCGGAAGTGGATGGGATCAAAGTGATCTGGCAGGAGAGAAAGACGGGCAGTGTGGTGATACTGGCAGTGATGATAGCGATGTCTATAGCTGCTGTATATTGGGGACGCGATAAGGATCTGGATAAGAAACTGAAAGAGCGTGATGCGCAGCTGGAAGCGGATTACCCCGAGATGGTGAGCAAGCTTTCATTATATATAGGCGCAGGCATGAGCACACGCATGGCCTGGCGCAAGATGGTGGATGAGTATAAACAGAAAGGTATCAAAAGATATGTATATGAAGAGATGCTGCTCTGCTGCAGGGAGATGGACAGCGGAATCAGTGAACTGCAGGCGTATCAGCTGTTTGCAAAAAGATGCAGGCTGCAGAAATATGTAAAGCTTGTTTCGCTTTTAGAGCAGAACAGCAGGCTGGGAGCGGCAGGTTTTTTGAGCACTATGCGAAGTGAGTGCAGGGATGCCCTGCAGGACAGAAAATCGAATGCCAGAAGATTGGGTGAAGAAGCGGGAACTAAGCTTTTGCTTCCAATGATAATGATGCTGGCTATCGTTATGGTTGTGATCATTGTGCCGGCTTTTGTTTCCATCTAAGGAGACGGGAGAGGGAGAAAAAAGCAGCGGAGAAAGGAGGTATATGCCATGGCGCTTTGGAAAGGTCTTAAAGAATATGCGCAGGACGACGCAGGCATGGGTACGGTGGAAGTAATACTGATCATCGTTGTCCTGGTCGGTCTGGTCCTGATCTTTAAAAAGCAGATCACTACCATAGTCAATGATCTGTTTGACAGTATAGTTACAAAATCAGCTGATGTTGCGAGATAAAGAGAAATATAGGAGGAGTCCATGAGAATGAAGAAAAATGAAAGAGGAGCTGTCAGTATATATCTTACTTTGATGATGGCAGTGCTGATACCGCTGCTGGTCACAATGATAGAATCTGCCAGAGTCAATGCAATAAAGCTAAGATTGGAGTGCGCGGCCGATCTTTCCATGGACTCTGTCCTCGCAGAATATAATAAAGCCCTTTTTGACAGGTATGATCTTTTGTTTGTTGATACCATGTATGACGGAGGGAACGGTTCTATGGATAAGATGCTGGATCATCTGGACGGATATCTTGAATACAATATTAAACCGGATAAAGGTCTGCCTGTATTTGGAAACCGCGATATTACCCGGCTGAGTCTGGTATCATCGGAGGCTGTAAAAGCGCACAGGGCTACGGATGAATGCGGCGCAGTATTCAGATATATGGCTATGAGTTACATGCTGGAAAAGTATGGCCTGGCGTATGCCGCGGATATACAGGATCTGGTAGAAGCATCGGCAGGGGAGGAATTTCATTCTGTTGATGTGGGCGCAGAGCTGCAGGCGGCGCAGGATGGGGTAGATGCGATAGTATATCCCAAGCCTGATCCGGAATACGATGAAAATGGAAAAGAGATACCGTGGACTGCTCCCAAAAAGGATGAGCCGGCATCAAAAGTGGTGGCTGCCAGTAAAGGTTTTATTCTTTCGCAGTTTATCGAAGGTGATATATCAGGCGCTTCGGCAGATCTTTCATGCTATGCATCAAAACGCGGACTGGTAAAAGGAGACGGGATGTGTGAAGACTGGAAAGCGCATGACAGCGCGTTGGAGCAGATACTGTTCAGCGAATATATTCTGGAAAAATGCGGAAACTATATTGATCGGAAAGATGGCAGCAGGCTCAGTTATGAGGCGGAATATGTTATTGCGGGGAAAGAAAACGATAAAGATAATCTGGCAGCAACCGCTCTGGGGATAATGACTATCAGAGGAGGTTCAAATCTGATCGCATTTCAAACTGATGAGACCAAAAAGAGGGAAGCGGAAGGTCTGGCAGCAGCGCTGTCGTTTGTACTGCTTTTGCCGGAGTCAAAGGCAGCGTTTGAGCAGCTTATCACTTATGCATGGATATACGCCGAGACAATATATGATATGAAGGTTTTATATAAGGGTGGAAGAGTGCCGCTTATAAAAAAGAAAGAGGATTGGAATCTGGAGCTGGGGACAGCGCTGCTGTGGGGATTTGAAGTGAGTGAAGGACAGGGAGAGGGACAGGATTATAAGGATTATCTCAGGATGTTACTGTATTTATTGCCGCTGGAATATAAGACGCAGCATTGTATGGATATCATAGAAATGGATATGAGACAGATAAACGGATACGGAGATTTTTGCATGGATAACTGTATAGCCGGAGCAACGGTGCAGATGATATTCAGGAGCAGATACGGATACAGCTTTTTAATGGAAAGGAGATTCCGTTATGGCTGAAAAAAGAAAGAGAGCCAGCCTTACACTTGAGGCCTCTGTAGTATTGCCCTTGTACATGTTCTTCTTTATATGCGTACTTTCAATACTTGAGATGATGCAGACGTCTATGGAGAAGGATTATGAACTGAGCAGGAGTGTAAAGAGCATAGCGTTGTTTTCGCCTGTGGATACCGTGATAGATATACCGGAACCGTACAGTTTAAAGCCAAGATGCAATGCCTTTGGCATACCCGATCAGTTGCTGCTCAGCAGAGCAAGGGCACATCCGTGGACAGGATATAAACAGGGGAGCGGAGAAGGCGGCGGTGAAGGAAGCATGGAAGATCCCATAGTATATGTTGCGGAGAACGGGACTGTATATCATCTGAGCCGCAGCTGCAGTCATCTTGATCTGAGTATAAGACCGATAGACAGGGGAGATGTTGATAATGCAAGGAATGCGGGAGGAGGAAAGTATAAACCCTGCGAAATATGCGGAGGCGGGAGCGGGACCGTATATATCACGGATGAAGGAGACCGCTATCATTCATCTCTTACCTGCAGCGGTCTTAAGCGGACAATATATGAGATGCGTCTTTCCGAGGTTGGTAACCGAAGGCTGTGCAGCCGCTGCGCGCTGGGCAGGAGGTGAGCGCTATGATAAAAGAGATCTGGACGGTTTTGATGCTTTTGTGGGGAAGTTTTATGGATATAAAGGATAAAACAGTATCGGCCCTGTATCTGGTAATAGCGGCTGCAGGCAGCCTTATAATGGCAGTTTTGTTTAAAGCTGAAGTAACAGAGATGCTTTTGGGGCTGATACCCGGCGCTGCGCTTTTGATAGCAGGGAAGCTTAGCGGCTGTGTCGGCGAAGCTGACGGCATAATGCTCTTATTACTGGGAGGCATGTATGGTCTGAGGAACGGAGGAGAGCTGATGATGTATGCTCTGCTGCTGGCAGCGGCGGTTTCCATATTCCTTATAGCTGTGAAACATGCGGGTAAAAAGGATACCCTTCCGTTCATTCCATTCCTGTTGGCGGGATTTATGCTGTTTCGCATGCGTATTTATTTAAGCGGAGGTGACTGAGCATGAAGAGGATAAAAGCTATGATGACTATAGAAGCCGTGGTAATACTGCCTGTTACGCTTATGATAAGCATGTTGATAATCTGGAGCGGACTCCTTTTGTATAACCGGACAGCAGCAGATTATGCTTTATCCGTAGCGGTGATCCAGGCAGCCAGACAGGCGGAAGCGGATAACGAAGAGATAGTAAAACTGGCGAAGGATAAGGCTGTGGAATTGCTTAATTCCAGGATGGTGATAATGGAGGACGCTGCAGTCGACGTAAAAGTTGATATAGATAGCGTCGAAGCCGTATATAACGGCAGGATGAGGGCGCCGGCATTTCCGATGTTCGGGGACGTAAAGCTTTTTGAATGGAAGATAGATGTAACGAGAAAAACACCGCGTTTGAAAGAGGCGATGACGGTGCGTGCAATGAAGAAACTGACCGGAGGGTGAAAATGGATAAGAATGATGTACAGCTGCAATACAGAAAGAGCATGAACCACAATTATCTTGTGGCAGACCTGCCGGATGGGGCAGAAGACGATTACAGGCTTGAGATGATAAGCAGGAATAACATACCGGGACTTCTTAAAGCGGTCAGACGCATGAATGAAGGAAAAGAGCAGATATATTATGAGATCAGCTCATTACAGCCGCTTAACCGTATATACGATCATAAGGAGATAAAGAAGAATGAGGCTGCAATACTGCTGCGGGGAATAGTGGATGTTTTCCGATCCATACAGGAATACATGCTGACTGAAGGAGGCTTGATGCTTGATCCTGAGAATCTGTATGTGGATCCGGAAAGCTTAAAACCCGGATTATTGTATATTCCCTGGAGCGGAAAGCTGATGCAGGAGAGACTGCTGCGGCTTACGGAGTATCTGATGGAGCATATAGACCAGAGTGATCCGACAGCAGCTATGTGGACATACAGATTGTATAAGACTTCAAAGAATGAAAACTGTGTATTGGGAGATATAGAGCGTCTGATAGCGGATAAGGCAGAGCAGGAGCATGAATATGCATTGTCGTTAAAAGAGAATGATGATCACATGGGGACGGCTGCGATGGCGCAGTCAGATGAAATAGAAGATATTGATGAAGAGGAGGAAAATGAAGATGAGAGAAAACAGGGGTTCTTTTCGCGCATATTTGGAAGCAGGACAAAGGATAAAGAGAAAAAAACAGAGAATAAAGCGCCAAAGAAAGATGGCAAAAAGAAGCAGGGGTTATTGAATTCAAAGAAAAATGATAAAGAAGAGGAAGCATTTGAGATGCCTGATTTTTCCGATGCCTTTTCTGATATGGATATCATTAACACAGACGATGAAGATTACGGAAAAACGGTTTTTATAGGTCAGACGGATGTTAAGCCCGAAAACATCCTTATCGAAAAGAATAAAGGGAAACAGTACAGGATAAACAGCTTTCCGTTTACTATCGGCAAGGTTAAGAACTGTGTGGATCTTCCGCTGACGGATAATTCGGTATCCCGTATTCATGCGAGACTCTTTATGCAAAACGGCAGGGTATACCTTCAGGACTGCCATTCAACAAACGGTACCTTTATAAATGGCGTGCAGCTGGAGGCAGAAGAACAGGTCATGCTTGAGAAAGAAGATGAGATAGGGATAGGGAGGGTGAGATTCAGTTATATGTGAACAGCTGAAGAGCGGAGATACACGCAGAGTTTCCAACTGAAGTCCGAATAGTGCTTTTTTGTTGAAAAATGACGTGATATAGGCTAAAATTATAGGTATGAGAATACTTATAAAAAACGGAAAATTAGTTAATCCGGCGGGGCCGGAAGGGGCGCTGGATATCCTTGTAGAGGGTGGAAAGATCCTGCAGACAGCCGGGAATATCGAGGCTGATGCAGAGCGTGTTATTGATGCCGGAGGATGCATAGTGGCACCGGGATTTGTTGATGTGCATGTGCACTTCAGGGATCCGGGGCAGACCTGGAAGGAGGATATATATACGGGAGCGGCAGCGGCAGCAGCCGGCGGATATACATCCGTGGTGATGATGGCCAATACCGTGCCGGCGGTGGACACGCCCGAAAACATTAAAGCAATGCTGGCTAAAGGCAGAGAGACGGGCATTAAGGTATATGCCTGCGCCAATGTTACCGTGGGAATGAAGGGCGAAAAGCTTGTGGATATGCGCGCCATGAAAGATGCCGGAGCTGCAGGCTTTACGGATGACGGAAAACCGCTCATGGATGCGGAACTGGTGGAACAGGCCATGAAGCAGACCGCAGAGCTGGGGCTGCCCATAAGCTTTCATGAAGAGGATCCCCGGTATATCATTACTCCGGGTTATAATAAGGGAGCTGCATCAGAGCATTACGGCATAGGCGGCGCAGACCGCATGGCCGAGATCTCCATGATAGAAAGGGATATAGCCCTGGCGCTTAAGACCGGTGCAGAGATAGATATACAGCATATCAGCACAAAAGAAGGCGTAGAGCTGGTAAGACAGGCCAGGCTTAGGGCGGCTAATATACATGCCGAAGCCACGCCGCATCACTTTGCGCTGACCGAAGAAGCAGCCATCAGATATGGTTCTATGGCAAAAATGAATCCGCCTCTCCGCACCGAAGAAGACAGAATGGCGATCATACAGGGGCTTGCGGACGGCACTATAGAGATGATAGCCACTGACCATGCGCCACACAGCGCAGAGGAAAAAGCAAAAGGTTTAACAGAAGCTCCCAGCGGGATAATAGGACTTGAGACCGCGCTGGCTTTGGCGAATATGGTGCTTATAGACGGAGGCTATCTTACAGAAGAGCAGCTGATAGAGCGTTTGAGTCTGTCGCCCGCCCGTCTTTACGGACTTGATGCCGGAGTTATAAAGGAAGGCGCAGACGCTGATATTGTCATATATGATCCGAATGAAAAATGGGTGCCGGAAAAATATGCATCCAGATCTTCCAATACACCTTTTACCGGTATGGAACTTAAAGGCAAGGTAAAGTTTACCATCTGCAGGGGCAGGATCGTTTATGAAGCGTAGGGCATACAGGGTAAAAAGCATATTACCTGTATTGCTGTTATCTGCGACAGCTTTGCTGAATATGGGAGGCTGCACGGGAAACGAAGCTGAGAAAGAGGTACTGCCGGAGGTTCATTTATCTGTATGGTGTTCCGAAGACAGTGTGCCCATTATGGACGAGGCAATGGGGAGATTTGCAAAGCTTCACGAGAAGGAAGCCAGCATTACCTATGTGGTCAGCGCTGAAAAAGAAGAAACCTGCAGAGTCACTGTTCTTAATAATCCTGCTGCGGCGGCTGATATCTTCTGCTTTGCCGACGATCAGCTCGAGGAACTGGTTAACGGCGGGGCGATAATGGAAGTGGGGGAAAATGCTCAGGCCGTCATTGAACGTGTGGGCGGTGCCGATTCCGGGGCAGCAGAAGCGGCAACGGCGTACGGCACGTTATATGCTTATCCCTTAAGCGCAGGCAACGGTTATTTTTTATATTACAATAAAGCCTATCTTGATGATAAGGATGTGGCCGATTTTGATTCGCTGCTTGCCGCGGCCGGGAAGTGCGGTAAAAAGGTCAGCATGGATATGGGCAGCGGCTGGTATATGTATTCTTTCTTTAAGGGCGCCGGATTGTATATGCGGCAGAATGATGAAGGTACGGCCAATATATGTAACTGGAATGCAAAAGACACGAAGTATAAAGGCGTGGATGTAGTACAAGCCATGCTGGATATATCCACGAACCCGGCGTATATCAATCTGGATGATGACTGCTTTGTTGAAGCAGTGCGCAGCGGCAGCGTGATAGCTGGGATAAACGGAGCCTGGAACGCTGAAAAGATAGCCGAGGCCTGGGGAGATGATTACTGCGCTACCAGGCTGCCTGCTTATACTATAAACGGCGATAAGGTGCAGATGTACAGTCTGATGGGTTATAAGCTCATGGGCGTCAGTTCCTACACCAAAGAGCCTGAATGGAGCAGAAAGGCTGCCGAATACTTAAGCGGGTCTCAGGTTCAGTTAAGAAGATTTGAAGCGATAGGGGAGTGTCCGGCTGATATCAGCGTGGCAAAGATGGATAAAGTGCAGGCAGCGCCGGCTATAGCTGCGCTCGCCATGCAGTCGGAATATGGCTGCTCCGAGAGTATTTTGGATACATTTTGGAGCCCGGCGCAGATAATGGGAATAGTGATAAGTGCCGGCAATCCTGACGGACGTGATCTGCAGGAACTGCTTGATGAGGCTGTGGAAGGGATCACCGAAAGTATTGAGAATAAAACGCAGGAATAATAAAATATCTTTTCGCATCGCCGTTATTACTCTGTTAACAGCGGTCTTATGTATTTTGGGCCTTATCAGGTTCATGTACAACACTCTGAAGATCCAGGAATCATATACCCGTATAATAGAAGAAGACTATGCAAATGTCAGTCACATGCAGGGCATCAGCCGAAAGATGCAGCAGCATCAGATACTGGTGATGAGCTATATGGTCGAAGACGACGTGGATATGCGTTCGAGTTATGAACAGCGCGCTCTTGACCTGAAGGAAGATGTGATGAAGTCGATCATACCTTTTGGAACAAGTCTTAAAGGCACGAAATACGAGAGCTTTTATCATGATATTTACAGCGGACTGATAGTATACTTCAATAATATAGACATAGTTTTTAAATTCAGAAACCGGGGCGATGTGGCTACAGCATACCATTTTATGAGTTCTTCGCTTCAGGAGAATCTTACCCGTGTAAATGACAATATGGATCTGCTCAACCTGATACTTGAAGGAGACATGGAAAAGGCAAAGATACAGATAGACAGGAGGAGCATGAACAGCCGCAGGGAATCTGCTCTCATACTGATACTGGTCGTCGTATCTGCCGTAACCAGCATATTTCTTTGCACAAGGATATCCGATCAGGCGACAGGCACCGATCTGCTGACCGGTACGGCAAATTTTGCCCATCTTATCGAATTCGGACAAAAGCTGCAGAAAAACGGAAAGCTCGCGCAATACAGCGGCATAGCAATAAGCATAAGGAATTTCAAATTCATCAATCAGGAATACGGCTCCAACGCCGGAGACCGGGTGCTGCAGCAGTACGCCGAAAAGCTTTCGGCATTGCTGGGGCAGGGTGAACTGCTGGCGAGGAACGGCGGCGATAATTTCATTATGCTGATAAAGCAGAGCGAAGTCAGAAAAGTGCTGGAAAAAGTGGGACAGGTAGAGGTTGAGCTGCCGGATGGCGCCGGAAAAATAACCCTGCACAGCCGCTGCGGCGTTTATGATGTTAAGGAAGATGATGAAGACATCAACAGGGTAGTTGATGCATGTAATCTGGCTCTGGCCGATGCGCGCAAAAGAGGAAATGTGGACCAGGTATGGTTTGAGAATACGCTCATCGGAGAGCTGGTAGAGCGCAAAGAGGTACTGGAACGATATCAGGACGGTCTTAAAAAGGAAGAATTCATTGTTTATTATCAGCCTAAGGTAGATATGCGTGACAACAGACTTTGCGGCGGCGAGGCTCTGGTGCGTTGGTTAAGAGACGGAGTGATAATCCCACCGTATGAATTTATACCTGTGCTTGAAGAAGAAGGCGTTGTTACCGGACTGGATTATTATGTGCTTGAGCGGGTATGCCGTGATATAAAGAACTGGATCGATGAGGGGATGGAGCCGGTAAAGATATCTACCAATTTTTCCAAGCTGCATCTTAAGAATCCGGACTTTGCATCCAGGATACTGGGGATCGTGGACCGCTATGGTTTAGATGGCAGGCACATAGAGATAGAATTGACGGAATCATCGGGATATGAGGATTTTGAAGCGTTACAGCAGTTCGTTAATGCCATGAAGGAACGCGGGATAAGCACTTCCATAGATGATTTCGGAACCGGTTATTCTTCACTTTCGCTGCTCAAAGATCTGGATGCGGATGTGGTCAAGCTTGACAGGTCTTTCCTCTTCGGACTTGAGGGCGGGGACAAGCTAACCGCAAAACTTATAGCTAATATAGTCAGGATGATAGGCGATCTCAACAGAAAGGTTATCTGCGAGGGTGTTGAGACCAAAGAACATGTGGATTTTTTGACGGGCGTAGGCTGTTATCTGGCACAGGGATTCTTATATGACAAACCCCTGCGCCGTGAAATATTCGAAGAAAGGCTTAAAGATCCGGTATATAAATTATAGATTCTTTCTCTCTTCTTCTTCGATATGAATAGTAAGAGTGTCGAATTTATCGGCATAAATGATCTTAAGCAGCTTATCAAGCTGGGTAAGGGAACTCTTTAACTGCTCCAGGCTGATCAGGTTTTCGTCAAGGCAGGTTACCATTTCGTCTATATCCACTACCTTTACAAAGCCGTCCGGATATATTATCACATCGGCCAGCAGATCCGTAACGATCAGGGCGTTTTCCTCAGTGCTTTTCTCAAAAGCAACTATGTCGCAGTACCAGTACAGCAGGCTGTTGTCTGCGGTGTAGAATTTGCTGACTTTATATCCTTCCTTTAAAAAATAGCAGGAATAGCCGTGATGCAGGTCTTTCTTGGGTTTAAGCGCATTCCATTTGGTGAGGATGATATTATCATCCCACTGAAGTATTTCATCATCCTTCAGGGGAACGCATTCCAGGGGGATAAGGCGTTTACGGTAAAGCAGCGGGAATTGTTCGTCCATATCGTTACCTCCTTATTTATAAGATGTCCTGATGATATGTTAATAGAATATATGTCCGCCTATCCTTATCCCTTCAAGACCGGGAATGGGAGTACGGAAATATACGCAGTTACCTACATTTGTACGGCCTGACATGGCTTCGTCCGCCGCGCGGTAGCAGCTGTCGGTTGCCTTATTTACATTGAGGGCATTAGCAAGCGTGCCGTAATCGACGGGTGAGAACTGATGGCGCTGATAGATAACGCCGGTGACGGTATCGGGATAAATGGAACTCAAAACCCTGTTGATGACTACAGCGCCCACGGCAACCTGGCCCTCGTAGGGTTCTCCGCCTGCTTCGCAGTAGATCAGGTTTGCAAGCAGATAGCGGTCATTTTCTTCAAAAGTAACTTCCGAGATATCACGCCAGGTAGACTGGGCAGCCAGGCGGGAGAGGCGGAGCTCCTCTTCGTATTTTGCTTTTATCTTCTGATACTCTGCTGTGGCATCCGCCACTTCCTGGGTCTTTTCGGTTACATTCTGTTCAAAGGCATCTGCCTGGGCGTTTGCTTCATCGATAGATTCGTTGGTATTGGCAATGCGGGCAGCAGTCTGTCCCATAAGCTCGTTTACGCGGTCCTGCTGTCTGAAGATATCTTCCTTGAGCGCATCAAGCTCGGCCATTTCCGCTTCCAGCTGACGGCCGGCTTCCGTGATCTCGGCTTCGGTCTGTTTGTATTCGTCGAGCATCATGCGGTCATAGGCTAAGAGCTCGTCCATATAGTCGGCGTAATTGAGGAAATCCGCAAAGTTATCGGCGGAGAACATTATCTCTAAGATATCCGTGCCGCCGCCTTCATAAAGGAAACGGATGCGGGCTTTCATGCTCTCATACTGGTTGATGCGCCTTTGAGTTGCATCATCCAGTTCTTCACGGGTGCGGTCTATTTCCATCTGCTTAAGGTCTATCTTGGTCTCGATCACAGCCAGATGATCGGCTACCAGCTGCATTTCCTCATTGAGGACCATCATCTCGCCCTGGTAACCGTTTTTAACGACCTGCAGGCTGGCAAGCTTTTCTTCGGTCATAGCCAGATCCTGCTGGGCCTGGGCAAGTTCCTGTTCCTTTTCCTCCTTCTTCTGTTCGGCCTGCTCCATTTTCTCCTTGGTATCAGACGTGGCAGAAGCGGGAATAAGGCACAAAAAGAAGAGCAGTAATCCGCTTATAAGGAGATTTATGCATTTTCTTCTTTTTGCTTCTGCTTTGCTTATCATGATCAAAGATCTATCTCTATCTTCTTTCCGCTGGGCTGATATCTGTAATAACGCACCCCGGCTGCATTGAACAGTCTTTTGGCTGCTGTGTTTGCAGGAGTTCCGTCATATTTATCGTCAGCGTAGACAACGGTCTTAATGCCTGCCTGGATTATCGCTTTTGCGCATTCATTGCAGGGGAAGAGTGTAACATACAGCTTTGTGCCGTCAAGCGAGCCGCCGCGATAATTCAGTATGGCGTTCAGTTCGCTGTGCGTAACATAAGGATATTTGGTATCAAGTTCGTCGCCGGTCCTCTCCCAGGGAAATTCATCGTCGCTGACTCCGCAGGGAAAGCCGTTATAGCCCATGGAGAGTATCTTGTTGTCGTTGCTGACTATGCAGGCTCCAACCTGTGTATTGGGATCCTTTGAACGCTGGGCGGAGAGAGTGGATACTCCCATAAAATACTCATCCCAGCTGATATAGCCTGTACGCTTACCCATACTCAGGCCTCCTCGATCTCGGATATAAGCCTTATGCGGCGCGCGTGTTTCTCTTCGCCGGAGAATTCGGTATCCAGCCAGATCTCGGCAACGCGTTTTGCAAGAGTGGGAGTAAGTTCGGCAGCGCCCATTGCCAGCACGTTTGAATCGTTATGAAGGCGGGTCATCTGCGCGGTGTGTTCGTTATGGCAGAGAGCGCAGCGTATGCCTTTTACTTTGTTTGCAGCGATGCTGGCGCCTATGCCCGTGGTGCAGAGGACTATCCCCTTATCCACGCTGCCGTTTGCCACGGCTTCGGCTACTGCTTTTGCATATATCGGATAGTCGCAGGAGTCATGGGAATCGCAGCCCTTGTCGACTACCTCAATGCCTTTTTCCTTAAGCCAGGGGATCATGTCCTGCTTAAGATCAAATGCTCCGTGATCGCTTCCTATAGCTACTTTCATTTTGTCTCCTCCGTATTTATTATATTGTAACCTGCGGCTTTGAGCAATCTGTTCATGACTGCCTGGCCCAGGCCATCGGTTTCAAAGCCTTCGGCGTAAATCTGCTCAACGCCTTCATCATCGAATTCCCTGAGCGCTCTGTATATGTTCAGGGCTATGGAAGACATATTACCACGGCTTCCCAGACTCCGGATGATCCCTTTTTTATAGAATGCGGCGCTTTCGTCGCAGCAGAGCACCCCGCATTTTTTATCGCTTGCAGCAAGCTTCTCGTTTATAGTGGATATCACATGGTCTGTATTTCCGGTAAATATCTGCATGTCTCCCTTGGGAGCGTAATGCCTGTAGCGCATTCCGGGAGCCTTGGGGCGTCCGCCTTCGGTTTTCTTCATAAGAGTGGGGTCGGTATCCACATGGCCTATCACGCGATCGAGCATTTCTGCGGTCACATAGCCTGGGCGTAATATCGTAGGCACCTCACCACTCAGATCGACTATCGTGGATTCTATGCCTATGCCCACTTCGCCGCCGTCGATTATCATATCAATGCGGCCGTTTAAGTCTTCTGCCACATGCGAAGCAAGGGTGGGACTGGGTCTGCCGGAGGCGTTCGCACTGGGAGCCGCGATATATCCACCGCCTGCGCGTATCAGCGCAAGAGCCACGGGATGATCGGGCATGCGTATGGCTACAGTATCCAGACCGCCCGTAGTCTCATCGGGCAGATTGGGTAATTTCTTTATTATCATAGTGAGCGGGCCGGGCCAGAAGCTTTCTGCCAGAACAAAAAGCTTGTCCGGTATGTCATTGCTCAGTCTGTCCAGCGCAGACATCTCTGCGATATGGACTATCAGCGGGTTATCGGAAGGCCGGCCTTTTGCAGCGTAGATCTTTTTGGAAGAAGAGGGGTTAAAAGCATCGCCCCCCAGCCCGTAAACGGTCTCCGTAGGGAAGGCTACCAGGCCTCCGTTTTTAATTATTTCGCCTGCTATGTCCAGCTTGGTATCTTTATCGGCTTTAATTATCTGTGTTTCCATTATTGATGCAGGTCTCCGTTTATAGCATCCCATATGCCGCTGCCTTCAAGTCCCAGCTTCCAGCCGGCCATGCTCTTTACGCCTTTTTCCTTCATAATGCCGGTTCGTGCGTGGCAGGCGGAAACATCTTCCAGCCATACCTGATAGAGAGCGGTGCCGTCCTGATACTCCACGTAATACTGGCATTCATCTTCCAGCCAGATGGCTTCAAGACCGCGATTGTTAGCCCAGTCCCAGGCGGTATCGGTGCCAACCGCATCAGAGGTCACATTGCCGGCCTCAGTCTTCCAGATGCGTGTATAGAAAGGCATGCCGCATACGAGCTTGGCAGCGGGTATGCTGTATTTCTGAAGTGAATCGGTGAGGGCTTTTTCCACAAAACTTATGGAAGCAACGCTGCCGGCGTCGGAACCTACATAGTGCTCGTCGTAGGCCATCAGCACAACATAATCCATGATGTATCCCAGTTCTTCCATATCAAAGCCCTTGTTGCTCTCGGTCGGAGGGGGAACATCCACGGAAAGGCTCAGCCCGTTTTTGTGAGCTTCTATCGAAAGCTCGCGAAGGAACTGCACGTAGTGCGTACCTGTTTTTGAAAGCTTCGAATCCGAAAGCTCCACATCCATATTTATGCCGTCGATGCCGTATTCAAGGCTGTCAGCGATAAGGTTATTGATGAGCGCAGCTCTGTGCTCGGATGAAGAGAAGAGGGCGTATTCATCAAAATCAGCTTCCATGTTTTCGACCAGCGCCCAGACCTGATAACCTTTTTCGTGGGCTTTTTCAACATAACTCTTGCGTGCGATCTGTGTATAGGCGCCTTCCTCATCCTTTAAGAAGAACCAGGTAGGGCTTACGACATTTAAGCCTGTGGCAGAAGCGGTGAGCTCGGTCATGGCAGTGCCGTCATCCGCCTCAAAGATCTGATGCCAGCCGACCATTACCTGCTCAATGGGAGGAGCCATATTATAGTCATTCTCGGGGTGATAAGCGCCGCTGGCAGCAGGGAGAGTACGGGTAGTTGCTTCATTTAAGGTTTTGTTTTCAACAAAGCCGATGAAAGCATCTTCAGTCTTGACTTTGCTCCAGGTCTCCATGGTCTCGAGTATTTCTACTTCCTCACCTTTGTTTACCTGGCGCAGCACCTCGCTCTTGATGCCACCGCGGATGCGCAGCTGGGTATCGTTCTTAAGCGTGGCTACACGGTCCTCTTCCCACTTGGTATATACCTGGACGCGGTTGATATGTTCGTCATTTGTATAGAAATTGCAGTCGAAATCGGCGAAAAGGTGAACATAGTCGGCGTTGATATAGAAAGTGCCGTCCTTGCCAAAGCGTGAGACGGGAGCAGAAAGGCTTTTTAACTCTCCGTCAATGGTGTAGGTTTTTTCTCCGATGATATTGCTGATAACCTGTGTGGAGGTTGAATAGAGCAGTTTGTTCTCCTCGGTATTTACATAAAAACGTTTTGTAAACAGATCTCGTACGGTGTCAATGGAGAAATAGACCGCGCCGTCCAGTAATTTGGCGTGTGCGGCGATATGCTCATCCTGCAGGATGATGGCGACATCTTCATTATTAAATAAGGTAAAATATTCTTTGAGATTTGCCGGATCCATTCCGTAGGAATACTTTTCGGGATATAGGAGTGACAAAAGCCAGCGTCCGCCTAACTCTTCTTTGTTGGCGATGCTTTCTTTGATGCGGTCGCCGAATGCAACCATGATAACTACGGCGATAAGAGCTATAGCAATAACAATGGCCAGGACGCTCTGTCCCAGACGCTTGAGCACATCTTTGTTGGCGCGTTTTGCCTGCGCGGGTTTTCTGCGTTTTTTGCGACGCCTTTTAGAGCCGGTGCTGCGCTTTTTAGGGCGCGGTGCAGGCTCCTGTTCGTATCCGTCATCGACATATGCTCCGTCGTATAGATCGCTCTCATCATAATTCATGTCGATTATCTCGTTTGTATCCCCGATCTTTCCCATTAGTCTTCCTTTATATTTGCAAAATTATAACGAATAGGATACCACAAATGGCTATAAGTGTCAAAAAACGGGTGGTAAGTGGGAAAAGCTGTCAAAAAAAGGGAAAAAATGTTATTCAATGGGCAGTAATTCCGAGAAAGAGTAGTTAACATCTTTTTCTTCCGCATCCATGGTTATGGTATAGCTGCGGGTGCGGTATCCTTCTTTGCGAAGCGTCACTATACAGGTACCCTGGACTTTTTTGAAGAACAGGGGCGTTATCCCTATGTATGCTCCGTCTTTATATACCTCTACGCCTTCGGGCGCGTCAATGTAAACCCTGTATTCACCGGGAGTAATGGCATTATTATTACTATTGTTGCTGCCGCCGTCTTCGTCACCGCTGACTCTGGCATCATCATATCCGCTGCCGCCCCCGTCTTCAGCCGGGGCATCGTTCCTGCCGGGCTCGTTTTCCGATGCGGCGTTTCCGCTGTTGTTTTCGGAAGCGCTCTCTTCGGGAGTGGGAGTAGGAGAGAGGGTGGGCGTGAGCGTGGGCGTTGCCTGTACGGGACTGCTGTCGGAAGCGGCGTTGGAAGAACTGCTGCTGCCTTTATCGAGAGTTACATTCAGCTGAGCCATTTCCTGCGCCACGCGTATATAACGCTTAACGGTATTATAGCCGTCAGCCTGCGCCACCATCAGATGTATGCCATAACTTAATTCGGTATCCTTGCCTCTTTCTATTTTATTGCCATCGATAAAGATCTCTGCATCGGAGGGAGTGCTTGTAAAAAGCACCTTTCCGTATTTGGGCTTGCTTACCCAGGGCGAAACATCGATGCTTACTTCCTGGCCTTTTGATACGTTTACCTGTGTCGTGCCGGCGCTGCCCTTATTGGATACAGTCACATCATAGGTTCCCACAGGCACGGCCAGCAGCATGTCCCTGCTTATCTGATAAACCCTGTTATCGCCTATTTCAATAAAGCCGCCTACAAAGTGCTCGTCATTTTCAAGACGCAGATAGCCGTGGCTGTTCTGCACGCTGATGGAATATACCGTATGACCAACACCGCAGACCATCAGCTTGTCTACCACATTAAGATCCATTGCTTCGCCGGGGCCGTCAGCTGTGAGTATGACGGCCTTCTGGTCCATGGTATAGTTTTCACCCATAAGAAACAGCTGCCTGGAATCGGCGGGGACCAGCAGATCTTCCACATCAGTAAAAGCAAAGGCTTCCCCGTTTACCTGCAGACTGTTAAGGCGTTTTCTGGCATGCATGAAACTGATGTCTACCACAGCTCCGCGCCTGACCTGATCTAAGGCTAAGGGCTGCGCATATTTATCCTGATAAGTAGTGGCTCCGTCAAAATTAAGAGTATAGAATCTGCCCGTTTCCAGATTATAGAAACGGATGGTTTTCTGATCCTTATCGCTGCCCACATATATGGCGGTATCCAGCGAATCGTAATTACCGGGAGTAGCGGGAATAAAACCCGTTTCCGTGTAATCCCTGGGATCGTCCTGCGCGCCGAAGGGTGTGCTGCAGCCGCAGAGCAGTAATACCATTATGAATGCTAATAAACTAATCTTTCTTATCATTTACAAAATGCTCCAGAAGATATTGCTTATCGTTATGCTCAGGTTCGTCCAGCACATCCTTAAGCATAGCCTCCAGTATCTTTCCCATTTCAGGGCCGGGGCTGATGCCGGCATCCATAAGATCCCTGCCTTTTACAGCCAGGTCCTTTATGTTCAGGCACTGCTTTTTTTCAAGGATGCCTGTATAAAGGCTGCGAAGCTGTTCTAAGCGCTCCAGTTTCTCAGTGCGCTGGTAATCGCTCTGCGCCAGGCAGTCTGCCTCATTCACAAAAAACAGCAGCGGGAAGCATTCTTCACCGGCTTTGTTTATGGCCCGCCGCAGGTTCCTTTCCGTGGCGGGGTAGCGGTCTTCATGGTTTTCGACCAGACGGATCACATTCCTTATGGTGTCGTTATCATATTTGAGCCGGCGCAGTATCTCATCGGCCATGCGGGCTCCCAGCTGCGGGTGGCCTTTAAAGTGCGCCACTCCATCCGCATCAATAGTCTTAAGCTGCGGCTTTCCTATATCGTGCAGCAGCATGGCAAGCCGCAGTATGCGCAGCGCGCGGGTATATTCATCTCCGGCATACATTTTTTTTAACAGCGGGGTATTGACGGTTTCAAGCGAGTGAAGTATATGTTCGCCTACGCTGTACATATGATGGGGATTCTCCTGAGTGGTGGTCATAGTGGGATCCCATTCCGGAAGAAAGTACTTAGTCAGGCCGCTTTCATAAAAAAGTTTAAAGCGGTAAGGATGATCGCTCATCAGCAGTTTTTCGGTTTCGACTCTTATGCGTTCCGCGCTGACATGTTTTATGTTGGGGGCCAGCTCTTTTATTGCAGCCCGGGTTTTTTCCTCTATGTCGGCGTTAAGCTGCGCAGAAAAACGGATAGCGCGCATCATCCTGAGAGCATCTTCGGTAAAACGTTCCTTTGCATCGCCCACGCAGCGTATCACGCCGGAACGCAGATCCTCAAGCCCGCCATGCATGTCAACAATGCCTTTGCCGGGGGCGTATGCCATGGCGTTTATCGTAAAATCCCTTCGCTTTAAGTCTTCTTCGAGACTGGCAGTAAACGCTACATCCTTTGGATGTCTGCAGTCCTCGTATACTCCGTCGATGCGGTAGGTGGTTACCTCAAAGCCTTGCTGCAGACCGTTTTCACGCATCAGCACGGTTACCGTGCCGTGTTTTATGCCTGTATCCACGGTGCGTTTAAAAACGGCTTTTACCTGCTCGGGAAGCGCAGAAGTGGTGATATCCCAGTCGCAGGGATCTTTTCCCAGTATGCAGTCTCTTACGCATCCGCCTACTATATACGCTTCATATCCGGCTTCGTTAAGCTTCTGTATTATACTGCGGGCTCCGGCCGGTATCTTTTCATCAAAATTCATTTATCGCCTCGATAACTGTCTGCTGTTCTTCCGTTGTAATGCCGTTATACATGGGGATGGACAGGACGGTCTTTGCATATTCTTCGGTAACGGGCAGGCTTCCTTCTTTAAGTCCAAGGAAAGCATAGGCCTTTGAAAGATGGGGCGGGATGGGGTAGTGTATTATGGTATCTACGCCCTTTTGCTTTAAGTGTTCCGCAAGGGCATCCCTTTCACTGCAGCGTATCACGTACTGGTGATATACATGGTCCGCACCCTCACGGCAGACGGGCTTTATTACCCGGGGATTGTTTATGCCGGCATCGTATACGGCTGCTGCGGCTTTACGCTCGGCGTTAAGCTCTTTTATATGAGAGAGTCTCACGTTAAGCAGCGCCGCCTGCATTTCGTCAAGCCTGGAATTGACGCCCAGTTCTTCATTATGATAACGCACGCTGCTGCCGTAGTTGCGCAGCTGTCTGATATGCGCGGCGTACTCTTCGTTATCGGTGATCACGGCGCCGCCGTCGCCAAAACAGCCCAGATTCTTTGAAGGATAGAAGGAAAAGCAGCCTATATCGCCTATGCTGCCGCTCATCTTATCGCCTGCATATGCGCCGTGTGACTGGGCGCAGTCCTCTATCATTTTCAGCTTATGTTTATCGCATATGGCTTTTATCTCTGCGGTCCTTGCAGTCTGTCCGTACAGATGCACCACCATCACGGCCTTTGTGCGCGCTGTGATATGTTTCTCTATCTGCGCCGGATCGAGCTGATAATATTCATCCGGTTCGGCGAATACCGGTGTTCCGCCGGCGGCGCTGATTCCCATTGCGCTGGCTATAAAGGTATTGCCCTGCACTATTACTTCGTCGCCTGCGGATATGCCTATGGCGCGGCAGGCCAGGCTCAGAGCATCCAGCCCGTTACCGCAGCCTATGCAGTATCTGCTGCCGGTGAAAGCAGCATAAGCATTTTCGAAATCTTCCAGCTCTTTTCCTAATATATAGCGGCCGCTGCGCAGTACCCTTAAAGCAGCCGCTTCAAATTCTTCCTGATATCTGTAAAAACCCCGGTCAAGCCGGTTTGTCATGATATTTTCCACTTAAGATCTCCAAAACTTTATCTGATGATACTTTGTTAAAAAAGAAAATCTCCCTGAAAAACAGGGAGATATGCCATCACACACTTATTCCTTGTATTATTCTATGTCAATCCCCTGGGCTCTGATGTATTCCATCACATCGCCTACGGTCTTTAAATTCTCAAGCGCTTCGTCTTCAAATTTGATGCCGTACTCATCTTCAACGGCAGTGATCAGATCGAGAAGCTCAAGTGAATCGGCTCTGAGATCTTCCTGAAAGGATGTATCTTCATTTATATCCACTCCGTCTGAAAGATGAAGCTGTTCTCTTATCATCTCTGCAACTTTTTCTAACATGATAACCTCCTGCAAATGTTAATGTTTCCGCTTTTCTATTAGAGAGTATATGCATAGTATTATTGTTTGTCAACACCAATTTTAAGGTAGTATATTCAATAAAAATGTGCTATACTGAATCAGTTATGGGTGGTATTTATTGTCTTATGGGAAAAAGCGCCAGCGGCAAGGACAGTCTTTACAGAAAACTGTTTGAATGCGAAGGCCTGGATTTTCATCCGCTGGTCACATATACAACACGCCCCATAAGGGCGGGTGAAACTGAGGGATTGGAGTATCATTTCACGGATATCCCGGGCATGAAAAAGCTGGATGAGCAGGGACGCATCATCGAGTCCAGGGTTTATCATACCGTTCACGGCGACTGGTATTATTTCACTGCCGATGACGGGAGCATTGATATCAAAAGATTCAATTATCTGATGATCACTACGCCCGAAGCTTTTTCTAAAT
Organism: uncultured Lachnospiraceae bacterium; assembly: GCA_946612125.1. Classification (GTDB taxonomy): domain Bacteria; phylum Bacillota; class Clostridia; order Lachnospirales; family Lachnospiraceae; genus NK4A136. The sequence continues at coordinate 24,688 of CAMOEK010000013.1, forward strand.
TGAGAGCATATTACGGGAAAGATACGGTCCATCCGATATATATAGAAGTGGAAGACGGACTGCGGCTCTTCAGAGCGCTTGAGCGTGAGCGCAGCCAGACGGAGCCCAAGTATAAGGAAATGTGCCGCCGCTTTTTATCGGATTCGGAAGATTTTTCCGACGAGAATCTTAAGAATGCAGGCATAGAAAAACGCTTTTACAATACAGATATGGACAGCTGCCTTAAGGAGATAAAGGAATGGATCCTATCAGTATAGCCAGGTTGACCCAGGCGCAGCCGACAGAGGCGACAGCTCCTGTCGAAGCGAGGGACGATACCTTCAAATTCATACTGGCCAGTAATATCGGTGAATCGGAGCTTCAGGAAAAACTCACCAGCCTGATGAGTGAGATCACTTCCCAGGGTGAGAGACTTTCCAAGCGCAAAGATATCAGGGATATGAAGCGTTACCGCGGACTCATCAAGGAGTTCCTGAATGAAGTCGTGAACCGTTCGCATGAATTCTCACGTGAGAATTTTCTTGATAAACGCGGAAGGCACAGGGTATACGGCATAGTGCGTCTGGTTGATGAGAATCTTGATGCGCTTGCGCAGGAGCTTTGCAAGGAAGAAAAAGATAACATGGAAGTTCTGGCAAAGATAGGCGAGATACGCGGACTCTTGCTGGATCTGTTCACATAAGGGGGGAAGGATATGGCATTTTCGGACATTGTAGGACAGAGCCTTATAAAGGAACAGCTTCAGGGCGCCATAAGGAGCGGAAAGATCGGCCATGCTTATATTATCTGCGGAGAAAACAGGAGCGGAAAAGAGTTCATAGCCAAGACCTTTGCGCAGGCGCTTTTATGCGAGAAACCCGCGGATGATCCGGACAAGGGGCTGGAAGCTTGCGGCGAATGTCATTCCTGCCGGCAGGCAAGAGCCATGTCGCACCCCGATATCATATATGTAACTCACGAGAAACCCAATACCATAGGCGTTGACGATGTGCGCCAGGGCATAGGCGAGACCGTACAGATAAAGCCTTACAGCAGTTCGCACAAGATATACATAATCGAAGAGGCGGAGAAGCTTTCACCCCAGGCGCAGAATGCGCTGCTGCGCACACTGGAGGAGCCGCCGGAATATGTAGTATTCCTGCTGCTTACTACAGGCACGGGCACGCTGCTTCCCACGATCATAAGCCGCTGCAATGTATTGCAGATGCGTCCGGTACAGGATGATGAGATGCGGCATTACCTGATCAGCACACTGCATGTTCCTGAGAGCCGCGCAGAGATATGCATAGCTTTTGCGCGGGGAAATGTGGGACGCGCCAAGGCGCTGGCGTCCAGCGAGGATTTTGACAAGATAAGGACCGGCGCTCTCTCCCTTCTTAAGAATATCAGGGAGATGGACACTGCCGAGGTAATGGAAGCCTTAAAGCAGATCAGGGAATACGGCTTTGACATAAACGATTATCTGGATATAATGGCTGTGTGGTACAGGGATATACTGCTCTTTAAGGCCACTCACGATATGAACCATCTTATCTTCAGGGATGAGATAACAAATATAAAAAAGGCAGCACAGTACAGTGATTACGAAGGCATAGAGGAAGTGATCAGAGCCCTTGAGGTGGCGAAGAACCGTCTGCGTTCATCGGCTGATTACGAAATGACCATGGAACTGCTGCTCTTAACGATACAGGAGAGTTAGTTTAGATGAAGACCATAGTAGGCATACGATTCCGCACCGGAGGCAAGGTATATTTTTTTGATCCGGGAGATCATAATATAAAAAGAGGCAGCCACGTTATAGTGGAAACCGCCAGAGGCGTGGAATACGGCACCGCTGTCGGGGAACCCAGACAGATAGAAGACGATAAGTTTAACCAGCCTTTAAAACCCATCATCCGCATGGCTACTCAGGAGGATGATGAGATCGACGAAGAAAACCGTAAAAAAGAAAAGACAGCCATCCCCATCGCAAAGGAAAAGATCCGCGCCAGAGGCCTGGATATGAAGCTTATCGATGTGGAATATACTTTTGACCGCAATAAGGTAGTATTTTATTTTACGGCTGACGGCCGCGTGGATTTCCGTGAGCTTGTAAAAGATCTGGCCAGCCAGTTCCGCACCAGGATAGAACTGAGGCAGATAGGAGTGCGTGACGCCACAAAGCTTCTGGGTGGTCTGGGCAGCTGCGGCAGGGTTCTCTGCTGCCATTCCTATATGTCGGATTTTATACCGGTATCCATCAAGATGGCAAAGGAACAGGGGCTTTCCTTAAACCCCGGCAAGATCAGCGGCATGTGCGGCAGACTGATGTGCTGCCTTCAGTATGAAGCGGATACTTATGCATATCTTAACCGGCGCCTTCCCCGTATCGGCGATGAGGTGACCACTCCTTACGGCACAGCCGGTGTTGTTCAGAGCGTGGATGTGCTGCGTCAGAAAGTCCAGGTCATCGTTGATGTCAATGATGAGAAGGAGATGGAAGAATTCGGCGTGGAAGAACTTAAGTTTACCAGACGCTCACACAATAATAACAAGAAAGACAACCGTAACCAGGAGAAGCTCTCAAAGGAAGAGCTGCAGGAATTAAAGAAGCTGGAAAAGCCGGAAGATTAAGCCATGGAGAGACTGGACGATCTGCAGCTTTCGGGATTGAAGATCCTGCAGGACACGGAGCGTTTCTGCTTTGGCATGGACGCCGTGGTCTTATCGGGCTTTGTGAAGGTAAAGAAAGGCGCCCGTCTTCTGGATATGGGCACCGGTACAGGCATACTGCCGCTTCTGCTTTCCGCAAAGACGGAGGCTTCGGAGCTTGTAGGTCTGGAAATACAGGATGAAAGCGCCGATATGGCGGCCAGGAGCGTTGAACTAAACGGCCTGGACGGGCGGGTGCGTATAGTAAAAGGCGATATTAAGGAAGCAGGTAAGATTTTCGGCCCTGCTTCTTTTTCGTGTGTATGTTCCAATCCGCCATATATGGCGGCGGG
>CAMOEK010000014.1:0-27162 GCA_946612125.1 uncultured Lachnospiraceae bacterium
CTTTCAAGATCCTTCGCTGCGCTCAGGATGACACAGGCGTCGCTTCCTTCGCTGCACCTGTGACCAAGTCACAAGAAGGGGCCCGCCTTTTGGCATTAGGAGGGGCCCGCAACGCGGGAGGTACCTGATGCCGCTTAAAAGGTGGGAAGATTGTCTTGCGACCCTGTTTCTCATGATGTTAAAGCTTAGGATAAGTTTTACTTTTAATATACTCTTCAACCACCGACATGATCTTCTGCAGATTGCCGATGTCATCTGTAACATTTCCGGTTTCAATGGAATGGTTAGCGCCTTCAAAAGTCATAAGTGGGATGTCTTTTTCTTTGCACAGAGAGGAAACCTTTTCCCAATCCGCCCAGGTATCTTTTGTACCGTTAAATGCTATGCCGCTGCCCGGATAAACATGATCAAATGTTTGCTCCAGCGGCGTGAAATATATGTGCCTGACCCTGCCGGCGTATGCCGCAGAACAGGCAGCTGCTATGCCTGTGCCTATGCTCTTTGATATAAAGAGCAGATCATCTCCCGGGCTTACGCCATTTTCTTTAAGAACTGCAATAGCCTCTTTAACGCACGTAAGCGAATACTCTTTAAGTTCCTCTTTTGATGCTTTAAGCAGATCCCTGCTACATCCGGGATAATCGATCTTTACTATCTCATAGCCTGCATTCACGGCAAGCTTTGATGCATAATATAAGAGCGGCCTGTCGACATAATATCCCAGTCCCGGAAATATAACTGCTGTCTTCGACATATTTTTCTCCTGTTATGCAGCGGCTTTGTTATGCTGCGTTCTGTAACTCTTCCTCAGTTTCTGTATACTGCGTGTCGGATTTCTTTATAGTCTCCGGATATATCTGCAGGAAATCGTTTTTCATGGAGATGGGCACGTATCCCTGTCCGGAATATGCAGCTGATTTTTCTGCCCAGTTCTGGGTTCCCCACTCCCTGATATCATCATCCGCAACGATCATATAGGCCCTGGTCTGATAAGGATTCCTGCTGTCCAGAACATAGTTCATCATACTGGTATCGCTTCCGCTGTTTCCAAAGGCAAGCACGGGGCGCTGACCTATCTCACGCTCTATCCATATGGATTTATTGGCATTCAGATTCTTCTGTATAAATCCGCCTGTGAAAACCAGATCATCCCCATCAGCATATTTATAATCCATATTGGAGGATACATCTTCAGATCCGCGCTTTTTCACTTCAAACTCTGTTCCTATAACATGGGAAGGAGACACATATTCGCTTATCGGCGAATTGGCAACGATGGCTCTTGTGGTCGTGCGCTCCGTACCGCTTACTACATAGATGGTAAAATCGTTCTCATAGAGGTACTTAACAAGCTCCACCATGGGCAGATAGAAGCCGTCGATATAGCGCATGTTTTCAAAGCTGTCTGTCTCTTTCTGACCGAATTCCACCGCGTAATCATACAGTTCCTCTATAGTCATCCCCGCATAAGCTTTTGCAAAATTCCTTGCAAGCTCCTCACCGGCAGTGTATCCGGGTTTTATCTCCATAGCTGCATCTTTCAGTTCATCAGATACGCGTTCAGGGTGATCTGTCAGACAGTAGTTTATGAACATCATGGTGTCATAGTATGTGTAATATGTTTCGCAGGTCAGAGTACCGTCCATGTCAAATACAGCGATCCTGTCCTCAACCGGAATATAAGCATCATTTGTCTCGTCAGTAACCATTGCAACATAATCCCTTATAGATGCTGCTGCCTCCGAATCCTCACTCCAGTATACAAACTCTGCATCAGATACATCCGAAGATGAACTCATACCTGCAAGGCCCCAGTCATCATACATCTCAGGACTGATGTTTGAAAGCGTGTCGATAACAACAACACAGTCCTTATCCACATTCTGCATTACTTTTATCATCTGCTCCTTCGGGATCGCCACACAGCCGCCTGTATAAGGTTTGTAAGGTCCAAGGCAGTGCAGGAAGATCGCAGAACCGGCTCCTGCTTTTCCCTCTTCGTTATAGCTGATGTTCAGGCAGTACTGATACTGGTATGTATAGTCAACGATATGCTCGGACTCATCGGTATCAAGGTCAGGATAATCCTTGATGCTCACCATCTCGTTGTATTTATATCCATCCCTCTGGTCGCCTGACCAGTAATCATCATCGGTAACCTTCTGGTAAGGCATAGCGCAGCCCACATCATCCGCTATACCAAACGCCTTCGTAAAATGGAAAGTGCCCACTGGTGTCTTGGCATCACCCTCTTTTGTTTTGCCCAGTCCGGCTTTACCGATATACCCGGGCGTCGTCATTATCTCTTTCCAGTTTCCGTTTTCATCCTTTTCATGCATGGAAACATATGCCGTTGTTTCACCTACGCCTGCAACGACAAACAGCTGCTTTGCATCGGCGGCAGCCGGAAGCTTTCCCACCCATTCGGGTGAATCCGAAAATGCCGCATCAGCTGTCTGCCCGGACTCTGTGGTATTATCCTCAATGTTAACGTCAGGTGTATCTGTTTTTTTCGGACCACACCCTGCAAGCCAGATCACAAGGCATACCGCCAGCACCATACCCCATTTTTTCCTCATCGTTTTTCCGTTCATTTATCTCCTCCTGTTTTCTTTCTATCCTGCAATTTATCCTATGCCGGGATTTCAAACAACCGCGTATTATAACACCGCTTGTTCGTTATTTCAATTGTTCACTCGAGAAACATCTTCACAGAATCGATCAGATCTTCACTAAACTTTAGGCTATTACTTCAACCGCATTTTCCCTGATTGACTTCAACGTATCCACAAGCTCTGCCCTTGTTTTATTATCAAACATCTTTATAAAACTCTGGGGCTTATCAAACGGCGGCTTTAATAATTCAGAAACATCATCCATGTAACCGTTCTGCTCCACATGATTAATTATCTTCTCAACAAAAGCTATCTGCTTCCGGTTAAGAGAAGCATCATTGACGAACTTCGAAAAAGCTTTCATGGCAGCCTCATGATCAAGCTTTGCTATCTGCCGAATCAGCAGACCAAAAGGCGTATCTCCGTATTCACGCTCATAGTCTTCCTTACTGCCCAGCTCCTTCGTCAGCACACGTTCCAGTTCTTCGTAATCACTCTTAGTAAGCTTCATATTATTCTTCAGCTTATGTATGACTATGTTGTCGCCGTTTTCTTCTACATAACGGTTTACCTTCTTACGATAATCTTCGAAATCATAAGCGGCATCCAGCTCCTGCCCTTCCGTCTTTTCCAGGACAGGATCAGTCAGATGTGTGATCACTATATTATGCTTAGTCGATTCAACGATAAACTTGATCAGTTCCCGCAGCTCTTTACGGACATTCTCAAATCCCAGAACATCCACATCTTTCCAGAAATCATCTGTTCCGACAGTTTTTATCAGATCCATCTTAGCCGCCACTTGAAGTATTGCCGCTTTTCGTTCAAGCTGTGATGCCACATCACAAAGTGAATTCTTCGCTTTCTTAAAGTTTGAAAGCTGCCCCATATGTGCCAGCATCAGTCCATACATGAAATTATCAAAACGCAGGGCATATTCATCCTTATCATCATAATAGATGATCGGGGCAATGTTTCTGATCAGTTCCGATTTATCTGATTCGCTGATATTCTCAAAAGCCTTTTCTACGCTGTATTTTTCAACATAACGCTTTCTGAGCCTCACGCTTACCAGTTCCTTATTAAGCGCCATTACACGTTCAAAACATCTTTTTACATGTTCTTCACGCATACCGCTGTATTCCACCTCTGCATAGTTACCATCCTGCAGCGCTGCTATCAACGATATTTCCTTACAATAAATATTCTCCGACAGGCTCTTTACTTCCCTGCCTTCAAAACCGTTGGGTTTGGTCCGGAAGAATTCAAAGTTCCCGCAATAATCAAATATCAGAAAACGTTTTTTTCCTGTATACTCACCGTCAATCTCATCAGTACATGTAAGTTCGGGAGCCAGCCTGGTACCGCGGCCTATCATCTGCCAGAATTTAGTCTTTACGACTTCTTCCCGTCCCAATATCCTGCATTCCGTACTGATCCACGAATGCATGCATTACTTTCTGTTTCATTCCGGGCTGCGCTTTGAAGAGCGCTACGCCAACGAGATCCTTACCGATACCGCCACCGTCTACATGGGCTTCTATGAATACATGTACGACGGTTATCTGATGGTCGGATATCTCAGAGACAGTGAACTGAAATATGTTCACCGTCAGCTGGGCTGAACCGGCGGATCACTCTTTCCGTTTCTTCCTGCATATGCCGATGACAAACAGAAGCAGCACAAAGCCTGCGACTACGCAGCCTGCAATGATAAATACCCGGAAAGACTGCTCCGGAAGAGCGATGCAGTAGATCCCCTCCGCGCCCTGCATATTCGCCTGGACATAGGAACCGCGGCCGATGCTCTCTGCCTTTTTCCAGCTGCCGTCGGTATACTGCCACAGCTCCACCTTATCGCTGGCAAAGGGATTGTAGAGCCGGAGTTTGACCTCCTCGCTGCTTCCGATATCACTGTTTTTGATCGAAAGCTTATAGCAGACCGTTCCGCTGTAGCCTACTTTTCCGAAGGCGGGATCCGTCGTCTTTTCGATATGCAGCTCCGCTTTATCGTCGAAATCCCGGTCGATCAGGGCCAGCTTCTTTCCGCTCTCCTCATCCGCCACCGGACTCTCCAGGACTTTCACGCTGTCCACATACTCGGCACGGATCACCAGATTCCCCGTGATGGTATCATAGGGCAGCTCCTCCCAGCGTCCGAACTTGCCTTCCATCTTCGGCACCTGGGGATAATCGATCACGGATACCGGATCGCCGTAGGAGACCTGCTGGGTCCCGAGATAACGGTCTTCAACCCGGAAGCTCACCGTAAGCTTGCGGAATTCCGAGGGCACACCCGCCGTAGCCAGCAGTTCCTCATAGCTCATGCGTTCCGCACTGTCCAGATAACTGATCTGGTCGATGCCGTCCAGGACCTCACTCACAAAGCGGTTTGCGCTCAGCTTTCCCAGCTGGGGCTCATGGGTCTCGTCATCCATGCTGATCTGCCCCGCAACCGCTCCGCAGCAGCTCTCATAGTCCAGCACGATGGGCATGGAATAGCAGCCGCTGATGGTGGTACCGTAACCGGCCACCCCGCCTACGCAGTTCTTTCCCGATAAGGTGCAGAGCACAAAGGAATCCCGTATGATCGCCAGGGACTGCCCTGCGATGCCTCCCACATAATCGCCTTCCTGGCTTTCTACCACACCGTAACCGTAACAGCCCTGGGCCACGCCGCTCTTCATGAAGCCCACCACGCCGCCGGCTCCGTCATTCTTCGCCGTCACATAGCCCCGGTTCGTGCAGTTCTGCAGCACATTCTGGGTAGTGTAGCGTCCGCTTAAGTTAAGGTTGGAAGTCCCGGCAGCATTCTCCTCCGGATCCTCCTCATCAATGGCCATGGAGCCCGCGATGCCGCCGATATTGATATCGCCCCGGACCGAGCCGTTATTCGTGCTCCCGCTCACCTTTCCCAGAATGATATCGTTCAGCTCCGCATCCGAGATATCCGCATAGATCAGGCCCTTGTCCCCTCCGGTCAGATCCTTCACATCCTGCTCGATCATGCCGTAGATCTTGTTCATCTGGTCATTGATGGCACGAAGCTGCTGATTAGCTTCCGTCGTATATTCCGTACTGTGGTCCCCCAGCCGTGTCATGGTACCGCTCATGGCATCCAGCTGCTGATGGATACTGTCCATATTGTCGTTCCATTCCTGGTCGATCTTCACCAGCTGCAGATCCTTCTGGGCATTCAGGTATTCATTGATCCCCTCAAAGGCATCCTGGGCCATGCCGGCGGCATCCGCTGCTGCCAGAAGGGCATCCATAGCCTCCCTCACATCCGCGTTTACATTATCCGCCGCTTTATCCAGATAAGGTGCATAGATCACCATCAGCTTCGCGATATCCCCGACGATCTGCGCCATCAGCACGGTCTGCCTGGCCGCGTTCTCCGCACCCTGGGTGGTCACGCGGTAGTAACCGTCACTGTCCGCTTTTGCCTCTCCCGGAAGCTCTTTCACCTTCTCGGTCCCGTAGCTGTTTCCGCTGATGGTGACTTCCGGTTCTCCTTTGATGGGCACCACCGTGCAATCCCCGTGAAGCTTATATTCACTGCCCTTCTGCAGCTGAAACCACCCGTCCTCATCCACGGACACTTCCACCCAGGCGTCCCCGCTGCGGATATAGGAGCTGACCGCCCTGCTCACCACGCGATCCTCACTCACCCCTTCTCCAGGCTCCTCCGTCTCCTCGATCACGGAATGGACCCAGAAGCCGGGGGTGGCGTTCTTCTTCGCTTTCTCCAGGCTCTCCAGCTCTTCGGTAAGCTTTTCGATCTCGTCTATGAGTGCTTCCGCCCTGCGCTTTTCTTCCTCGGTCATGTAGCCTTCCAAATATAGGTCCTCATTGGCCTTCCGGAGCTTCTCTACCATAACGCGCAGATCAGCAGCCGCGATATCCACATTGCCGGTCACATTCGGAAGCTGTTCCAGCACATAACTGATTCGGCGGCTTCCCTCATTGACCACATCCAAATTGGCATTGGCAAAGGTACTGGCCTGATCCGTCATACGGTCGCCGGTATCCACTGCACTGTCCGCCTGGCTCTGCAGGGTCTGCAGATCTCCCCGCACCGTGGCATTATCCTGATCCATCAGATCCAGCAGGGTATTGATCATATCGTGCAGCTTGTGGACCTCTTCCGCCACCGTTTCCCCATCCGTCAGTTCGATATAGGGTTCCATCTGCCCCACGATACCGCCCACATCCTTCCGGCCCAGGACCGTTCCGTTGTTGGTACAGCCGCTCAGGGTGCCGCTCTGACGACCGACAATACCTCCGATATTATAACCGGTATGCTCATAGCCCACGGTACCTTCATTCACGCTGTTCATGACCGCACCGCGGGAATAGCCCGCGATACCGCCGGTATCCACGCCGGTCTGAAGCCGGCGCTCCCCTTCCAGCTCCCCGGTCAGCTCGTCCAGGAACTCGCCGCTCATGGCGTCGTCCTCTTCCACCCATTCCACGCTGCTGTTCAGACTGCCTTCGTTGCTGCAGCCGTAGACCATGCCGTAATTCTTACCGCAGATGCCTCCGGTGAAATAATAGCCGTTGATCTCGCCCTCATTCACGCAGGTAAAGATATTGCCGTCCGCGCCGTTGATGCCGGCTATGCCACCGCTTTCGCTGCGTCCCCGTATCTCTCCTTCAAAGCGGCAGTTCTTCAGGGTGCCGGAATTGATCCCCACGATACCGCCGGTCACCGACTGCCCGCCCTGGGCATAGATCCGCCCGGAGAGCGTCAGGTTCTCTACCAGGGCGTCCTCGCTCAGATAACGGAAGAAGCCCGTCACATAGCCGTCCCCGCTATAGCTGTAGCCGCTGATCAGGTGGCCGTTTCCTTCAAAGGTACCGTCAAAGATCGGTATGGAGGTAAAGCCCGTCCCGCTGAGCATGATGTCGTTCATCAGCACCACTTCCATCCCCGCGGAATAGGACTCGCTGTGGCAGTTCTCCGCCAGCTCCTTCAGATCATCTGCCGTCCGGATCTCGATGCGCTTCAGTCCGCTCTCATCCGCAGACAGGCTTTCCCCTTCTGGTCCGCGCAGTGGCTCCGGCGCCGCAAAGGCGACGCCTCCCGCTACAGGTGTGGCCCTGCCAAGCAAAAGACTTATACTTAAGAGTCCGCTCAGGATCTGTCTTCGCATCAGTCCTCACCTCCTTCCGTCGTGACCGGAGTATGCTGCTCCGGCAGCCCTTCCGGCGGGATCTCGCCTTCCTCCGCCTCCCTTATGCCGCCCATACGAACGATGGCGTTCACTTTGCCACGGACAATCGCGTGCATCTCGCCGATCACCACGCCGCTGACCATACCCTGCACCAGACCATCCACACGGACCAGACCGCTGCCCTTATCCAGCTTCAGGGGTACCGATACCTTGAAGCTGGTATGTTCGATGATACGCTCGCCAATCAGAAGGATCTGGGGCAGAACGAACATGACCAGGAAGATGGAGATGAGGGTGCCCCTGCACAGGCACTGCCCGATACCGCAGATGGCGCCGTCGGAACTGAGTTGCCCGATGAAAAAGCCCGCCAGGGCCATCATGGAGCCGCTGGTGATGATAGTAGGGAATGCAAAGTTCAGGGTCTCGATGATCGCCTGCTTCTTCGGCATGCTCTCCTTGATCTCCATAAAGCGCCCTGCGATGACGATGGCGTAGTCGATATTCGCACCCATCTGTATGGACGAAACGATCAGATACCCCAGGAAAAAGATGTTCTGCTGCTGCACCGCAGGGAAGGCAAAGTTCATCCAGATGGCCCCCTCGATGACCGCGATCAGAAGCACGGGCATGCCGGCGCTCATAAAGGTAAAGAGCAGTACCGCCAGCACCGCCAGGATCGAGACCACATTGACCACGGTGTTATCGGTATCGAAGGTCTTTTTCAGATCGTACTGGCTGCCGGCCTCACCCACCACCAGCACATCATCCCCGTAGTACTTCGCCGCCACGCTGTGCATGGTATCCAGGAAGGCAAAGGTCTCGTCCCCTTCCTGGGGCAGGTTCAGATAGACCAGGGAGCGGCTGTAATTCTCCCCCTGGAGCTGGTCTTTCGCCATCTGAAGCTTGGAATGCGCATCGGATAGCGTCTGGTAGGTATCGGGATCCAGGGTGACATAGCCTTCCTCTACTTCTTCATAAACAAACATCAGCACATCGATCAACGGGATCGCATAGGAGCTGCGGCCGTTGATCAGCTTGGCATAATTCTCGTCATCCACCGCATAGGCCATATACAGAAGCTCCGTCACCTGATAATCCAGATCCAGCAGTTCCGACAGCTGCCTGGCGGTAAGCTTATCCGTGAGCATGTAGCCGTTCATGGCCTCGGTATTGGAAAGCCCCTGGCTGTGATCCACCTCCGGGAAGCGTTCCAGCTCCGTTAACAGCTTTCTTTCCTTTTCATAATCTCCTGCCGGCACCACCAGGGCCACAAAGTTGCTGTCCCCAAAACTTTCGCTGATCATATTGTTGGCGATCTGTGTATCGTTGAGCACGGGGGTTTTTATCCTGGAATATCCGTAAACATAGGGCGTTTTTCCGGAAAGGATCGCAGCCCCCACCATCACGATCAGGAAAAGGACCGGCACCACATGACGGGTATGGTAGTCGATGATGCCCACGAAGGGGATCTTCGGGACAAAGTCCTTATGTCTCGTCTTGTCCATGGCCTTACCGAAGAGCATGATGAGTCCCGGCATCAGCAGAAAGACCGACATCAGGCTCAGGAAGATAGCCTTGATCAGGCAGACCGCCATATCCCTGCCGATCCCGAACTGCATGAAGAGCATGGCGATGAGGCCGCCGATGGTAGTCAGGGAACTGGAGGAGATCTCCGGGATGGCCTTGGACAGGGCCACGATGTCCGCCTCACGGATGTCCAGCTTCTGATGCTCTTCCTTATAGCGGTTACAAAAGATCACGGCGTAGTCGATGGACAGGGCCAGCTGCAGCACGATGGTCACGGAATCCGACACAAAAGAGATAGTCCCCAGCAGGAAATTGGTTCCTGCCGCCAGAATGGCGCCAGCCCCGAAGGTCAGGATCAGTACCGGCACCTCCGCCCAGGTCTGGGAGGTAAAGAGCAGCACCGATACCACGATGACCGCAACGATAACGCTCACCACCGACATCTCCTTCTGGATCTGCTCCGCCGCCGCATTTCCCATGGAGGTGGAGACATACAGGTCATGACCTGCCAGCAGCTCCTTGATCTCGTCCAGGGACTCCAGCGCCTGGGGATCCGTCTCCGGAAAGGCAAAGGTGATATCGAAGAGGGCCGAGAAATTATTGAAATGGGCGGAACTGTTATCGAAGGTCAGCATATAGACATCCTGTCGCTTATCGATCTCGTCCGCCAGCTCCTTGGCCTCATCATAGCTGATATTCATGACCATCACCCGGGCGCTGCCGTAGGTGATAAACTCCTCATCCATACGGTCCAGTCCCCTGGCCGTTTCCGAGCTTTTCGGCAGATAAGCCGCCAGCACGTTTTCTACCTTAACCCATCGTGTTGCGATCAGACAGAATACGCTCGCGATCCCGAACAATAAAAAAAAGAGGTTACGCCTGTCCACAATAAAGGTCGCTACCCTGACCATCGCAGAGGGTTTTTCCTCCGGCATTTCCTTCCTGTTATCCATAATCCCGCCTCTCTTTGCTGTCCCGTTAAGTGGAACAATTATACTACCACCATAGCAGGGAAAAATCAAGGAGCGAAAAAGGGGCACTCTGAGAATAATTCATCTCCATATTGATATACGGTACATCTGTCGCTCTTTAAAACAGACAGCGGATTGTACTTAAGCTTGTGAGTCCGTATTATCTTTTTCTCCCCTTCGATCTCCACTTCTAAAACATATTTCAATTTAGGCTTAAGAGGCCGGTATACTTTCTGCGAAAAATAGTGGCGTCCATAATCTTCATTTGCATGTATTTCATAGGAACGTATCTTTCCCTGAAACTTCCTGCCATATTTAACGCCTTTACGGAAATTGCCGCTATAGACCAATCTTATCATCAGACCCTTGATCAGGAAAAAACCGAATATCACTCCGTGGACAAGCAAGATAACGCCACACCATGACACCTTTGGCAGAAACAGAGATGTGCCTCCTATTCCGCACAGAAGCGGAACGATATACCACCACTCGGAATACTCCATATATTCCTCAGCTATTCCATATTTTTTTATAACTCTAGGCTCTTCTTCAGCTTTACTCAATGCTTCCACATCTCTGTTGGTGAGCCTGATGTATGTCGCCTTCATTATAAGCTTGTTCCATCCATATCCTTCACAGATCTGTTGCGCAGCTTGTTAATTCCCTTATTTACCAGACGTTTCAAAACTACATATAGAATAACTGCCGGCAAAATAAAGAATATGCTGATAACCGAAAACAGGTATAATGTAAAGCTGTCTCCGGAGCCCAGATATTTTCGCCCCCAGACATGGATATAACAGTATCCGTCATTGTCACGGTATCCCGGCAGACTCATCACATCACCGTAATCGTATACATAAGAACAATCATGCTCAAAGTCATTCATTCGGACAGACAGATCATTCAAAAGACAGGATTCCTCATAAGGTTCTACCACTACACCTTTTTCCTCTCCGTAGCTTATATCACTCACCTTATCCAGCGGAATACGATACACCTCTTCGATCCCTATACGTGCTCCTGCACAGCAATCAAAGTAGCCTGTTTTAGGTTGCAGGATACGTTCTGCATAAGATGGCAGCCTCACTGAATTTAACATCCCACGCATACTCATATTCGTCCCGGCATAGTAAAGGATCATAAAACCGAAAAACAGGATCAGAGCAATTTTTATTTTGGGAGAGACTTCCTTTGCCTTCAATTATATATCGCCTCCTATGACAGCGCCAGGCAGAAACATTCTGCATTCCCCGTAATCCTCAGGTGTTATCTTAACACAAACAGAGTCGCAAAAAAAGAGCCTGGCTGACTGCCATAGCCCCCTCTTGACTTTGCCGAATATTTGTTCGATAATACATTTTATGGAAAGGCAGTATATAGCGATCGATCTTAAATCTTTTTACGCCTCGGTAGAATGCAGGGAAAGAGGGCTTGATCCCCTTACTACGCGCCTGGTGGTAGCTGATCCTTCACGTACGGAAAAGACCATCTGCCTGGCAGTAAGTCCCGCCCTAAAGGCCTATGGGATCCCCGGCAGACCGCGGCTTTTTGAAGTTGTGGCCACAGCCGGCAAACTGGGCATAGATTATATTACCGCTCCCCCGCGCATGGCCCTGTATATGGATTACAGCACCCGCATTTATGATATATATCTTAAATACGTGGCTCCCGAGGATATGCATGTTTACTCCTGCGACGAAGTTTTCATAGACGCCACCAACTATCTTAATACTTACAGGCTGAGCGCTCACGAACTGGCGCTTAAGATGATAAGGGATGTGCTGCGTGAGACCGGTATCACAGCTACAGCCGGCATAGGCACAAATCTGTATCTTTGCAAGATTGCCATGGATATAGTAGCAAAGCATATGCCTGCCGATGCAGACGGGGTGCGCATAGCCGAGCTGGATGAGATGAGCTACAGAAAAAAGCTTTGGTCCCACACTCCCATCACAGATTTCTGGCGAACAGGTGCCGGCACGGCAAGACGCCTTGCAGGCCTTGGTCTCTATACCATGGGCGATGTGGCCAGATACTCCGAAAACTATGAGGACGAATTATACAGAGTCTTCGGCATCAACGCCGAACTGCTCATAGACCATGCCTGGGGCTGGGAACCCTGCACCATAGCAGACATAAAGAGTTATCGTCCGGAAAGCAACAGCTTAAGCAGCGGTCAGGTGCTGCAGCGCCCGTATAAGCACGATGAAGCCGGCGTGATAGTACGCGAGATGACGGACCTTTTATCTCTCGATCTGGTGGAAAAGCGTCTGGTGACCGACCAGCTGACGCTCACCATAGGCTATGATGTAGAAAGCCTTAAAGATCCGGAAATGCGCAAGAAATACGCTGCAGACATCCATATCGATCATTACGGAAGAGAAGTCCCCGGACATGCCCATGGCACAGCCAATCTCGAAAGACTCACCTCTTCAACCAGCATGATGTGTGAAGCGCTGTGCGATCTGTACGAGCGCATAACGGATCCTGCGCTTCTTATCCGCAGGGTCGTCGTCTGCGCAAACAATGTACTGCCCGAATGCGAAGCAGCAAAGATAAAAGCCAGGGAAAGCGAATACGAACAGCTGGATCTTTTTACCGATTATGAGGAAAGAGATAAAAAAGAGGCTATGGAAAACGAACGTCTGGAAAAAGAAAGGTCTCTTCAGCGCGCCGCAGTCGAGATCAGACATAAATTCGGGAAAAATGCAATTTTAAAAGGCACCAACTTTAAAGAAGGTGCCATGACAAGAGAACGTAATAAACAGATCGGCGGACATAAGGCCTGAGCCTCAGCGCTTCTTTGTCAGTATCTCACATATTGTCCGGTAACTGCTGCCTGCCGGGATCTTATGTATGCCGGTAGCGATATGTCTGTCGTATCCGTTGGCGCACATATATTTATCAAATTCTGCAGCTGATGTGATTATGCCTGCGCTTACCATCTTTTTCGATACAGAATATGAATCATCTCCCGAAGACACAACCACTTCTTTTTCCTCAGTATTGATGCTTACCTGCCCTGAAGAAGCCGAAGCAGGAGTAGGCGTAACCAGCGGCACCGCTGTAGGAGTGGGCGCCTTTGTGGGCGTGGGTGCGGCTGTAGGCGCGGGTGTAGGCGTAGCTGTCGGCGCCTTTGTAGGCGTTGGCGTCGGAGTGTTCGTGGGAGCCTTTGTAGGTGCAGCTGTAGGCGTACCTGTCGCCGCGATCGTGGGTGACGGTGTAGTTGTTACAGCCTGCGTGGGCGTCGTTATTCCCGCATCTGCCGGAAGCTGAGTGTTTTCTTCTGTGCCGGTGGGCTCCGTTTCCTTAGTGGGTGTGGGCGTAGCAGCATCTGTAGGTGTCAAAGTGGGCGCAGGTGTTACGGAGATATCCTTATCTTCTGTTGCTCCTCCCGACTCACTTAAGCGTATGTTTTCGCTCATACCCAGCTGTACGGCTCTGGCTTTGATCTCTTCGTCAGTCATAGCCGGTGCCTTTCCTATGCCGGAAAAATGTAATATAAGCGCTGTAGCGGCCATGCCTATTCCCAGGCCGCGCAAATACGATGATAATTTCATGAACTTACTCTCTTTTCACAATCAAACATTTTCAAATAGATCGATGACCAGCTTAACTTCTCCTATTCCCAGTCCCAGATCCTTTGCAATAGCCATATTGGAACGCCCCATGCGGTGCATTTCAAGAATGCGTTCGTTATGGTTGGCGCTGTTGCCGTCATCATGCCCAAACTGAAGAGAAACCGGAGCCTTGCTGCCGGGTATGAACTCCTCCGGTATGCTCATCTGTCCCTCTATCTCCTCGTCTGCGGCAGCTTTTTGCGTAGTCTTTTGCTTAGTCTTGCGCTTCACTGAAACGCGTAAAGGCTCTTCTTTATTCTCGTCAGAGACTTCTTCCTTCTTACGCGCTTCCTTGTCCTCTTTCTTCTCTGCCTGCTTTGACGCCGTCCTGCTCTTTTCCTTTTGAACATCGACGTTTGACACCCAGCTTACATCATGGGCCAGCTCTGCAGTTGCTTCCCGAAGAAGTTTTTCCATCATCTCTTCTTCGCTCAGCTCCTCTTCTTTCTCATCATCTTCTTCATCTTCCATCTCCTGCGTATCCTCAAAGAAACGTTCTTCTTCGGGATCCACAGCCATGGGATCATAAGCCGGAGCTTTGGGTTCTGCCGCTTCCTCTGCCTGCGCGGCATTCATGGCATTATCCAGCAGGGCCTGCAGTTCTTCTTCGGTAGATGCTCCATAGCTTTGAGCAGTGATCATGCGCTCAGCCGGCTCATCGGCAGCAGGCGGCTCAGCAGTATCATCTTTCTGCTCTTCCTCACCAGCCACTGCTGTTTCCTTTATAACTTCAGTGTCCTCAGCGCCACCGGTGCTCTCATTCGCGTCAGTCCCGGCAGAAACAAAGTCTTCCAGTTCCTTTGCCTGCATACCTGTCTCAGAAGCCTGCTCTTCGGAATGCATATCCTGCGCCAGTCTTCTTGCATCAAGCATCTTTTCCTCTGCCACAACCGCTGCCTTGCCCGCTTCCTCAGTCTTCTCCATCACTTCTTCTGCCAGTCTGCGCGCATTTTCAGCCAGTGAGTATGCAGCATTTGCCCTCTCATTTGCGTCCTTGGATTCACGCTCGGCGCGGTTTAAGAGGTCTTCCAGTTCATTCTTTGTGCGGTTTAACATCTCATGCAGGAATACCACTTCCTGATGATTGCTTCCTATCTGGTTTAAGACATTATCGGAGTATTCTCCCAGGGCCATGATCTTTTCGTTGGCGATACGGTCCAGGCTGCGCTCCGTCTTCTCCATGGAGTAGCTGACCGTTTCTTCCGTCATATTATCAATTCGGCCCTTGTTTTTGTCTATTTCTTCCTCTACCAGCCGTTTTAATTCCTCTTCGGGAATCTCTGCCTTTTCCCCGTTCCCCTTATCGGGCAGGAAAAAGCTGCCGACAAAAACGAGCACGCCCGCTGCCAGCAGTATGATCTCTATTACACTCATTCTCTTTTCCTCTTTATATCTTTACATCAAAGGCCATCGTAGATTTCTTTACGATACGGTCTTCGATTTTTTTCTTTTTACGGTTTCTTCCGCCGTCACCGCCATATTGTCCCCCGCTGCCCTTATCATTTGCTTCGGTGTCCTCGGCAGCGTTTTCTTTCTCATGGACCAGGGTCATCTTATCCTCTACATTCTGCTCTACCTGATTCTGCTGATTATTCTGGAATATGGCGCCCTTATCATTTTCATACTGTTGGAATTGCTGAAAATCCTGGGTCCTGTTTATGGCCCCCTGCAATTCAACTATACCTATTGCCATAGGGTATTCTCCTCTTTTAAACTGTCATGTTAACGCGGTGTCATAATCCTGCTATGCGGACATCTCCCTTTTCCTTGATAAAACGACAGTATCTTACCGTATCTTTTATTATCATCGAAACATCGGATATGGCTATAACCACGCCCTGATATACCTCTCCGCTTACATCAACCGAGGCATTCGATCCTTCTTCCATCTTTTGTTTCAGATTCTCGAGCTCAGTATTATCCGCTATCAGTTTTTCCTGCGAAGCCTTTACATTGGCCGCAAGCGCCTGTATCTGTTTAACCTGCTCGGGCGTCATCTTCACCCCCGCTGCCAGTTTTTTCTTTGTGGCATCAAGCACCGGCAACATGGTCTTAAGGTTTTTCTGCAGCTCTAATATCTCTTTATTGAGCTGTCCCATTCTTGATATGACTGCAGGATCCACACCCACCGTCACCCTTGTATCCGCGCCCATCTGCGAACCGAGGGTCTTAACCCTTATCTTTCCGGTAGCTACGACCTCGCCGCCCGTTATAAAGCCCTTCTTGCTCATAACATTTATATCGGTTCCGGCATGCACTTTGGAATGCAGGATCGAATTTGTCTCTATATATCCGCCGGCCTCAGCGGTGCAGTTTTCCATATACTTGGAAATGATATTCCCTCCGGCCTTCAGCATGCCCTTGCCCATGCCGTTGATACCGCGCACCAGAATGATATTGCCTCCGGCTTCGATATGCGCGCCTTCCACAACACCGCGCACTTCAACATCCCCGCTGGTCTTGACACTGAAGTTGGAATTGACATCGCCTTCCACCAGAACATTTCCCTGATACTCTATATTCCCGGTAGAGTTATCTACATTGTTAACCTGCATCACATCCGAAACGAAAACCTTGCCCCCGACAAGATTCACATGACCGTTAACCTTTGAGGTAATGGTACATTTGTCTTCGGAAAGTTCAATGTTGAGTCCAAACTGCAGGGTAGCGCGTTTAACATCCCTGGGTTTTAACGGAGTGCCGAAAACATCGGTACCTGCTGTTCCGCGCACTTCAGGATGCAGCGTGGCCAAAACCATGCCTACAGAGCAGTGGTTAACAAGATTCAGATTATGAAAGTCAACCGTGCCGTCTTCATTAAGCGTGGGACGGATACGGTTATCCGTATTAAAATGATACTCTATGCGGGCATCCCTGCCCTCAACCACGGGAGTGCCTTTGGCGATAACATAATCCGTGGCATATTTTTTGTTCGAAAGGAAATCATCTATCACTTTGTCATCAATGCCATAGACCACTTTTGCCAGATGGCATTCAGTGTAGATGTCCTCTTTGGTAATGGATCTGCCGCCTGTAGACGGAGGATAAAAACGCGCGGTTGCCGTCATCTTATCCTCACTGATCCTGATCACGCTTCCTTCCGCTACAGCATATATGCGGTTTTTGCTGAGAGGTATCAGTTTCTCCGGATCGCCCTGTTTAAAAAAGGCTCCCAACACTCCGACATCGAAGGGCACCTTTTTTGCATCCAGATAATTCATCGTTTCCTGAATCGACGGGAGACCTCCGTCCCCCGGGATCAGCTTCAGAAAAGTACCACTGTCATTTATGATAACCTGAAAATAAGGATTCATACTCACCTCCAAAAACGATCCTGCTTCTGTTCCTTCAGATCTTATGCAGTATGCCTACATAATCTCCAAGCTTGGACCTCATCTTTTCCAACGCTCTGGTATGAAGCTGCGATACCCTGGATTCCGATACCTCAAGTATATTGGCTATTTCTTTTAATGTAAGCTCTTCGTAATAATAGAATAAAACAACACTCCGTTCTTTTTCGGTAAGGGAATCAAGGGACTCCATAAGCTTTTCTTTAAGCTCGGTATTGCCTATGACTTCCTCGGGTGACATGAAGTGGGCGCCCATACTGGCATCGCCTGCCACTTCACTGCCGCTCTCCATAAACTCGTTAAGAGATACCACATTGGTAAGCTTGAGCTGGGACTGCCAGTCCAGCAGCTCATCATCGGTGATCCCCAGGGCTGCCGCTATCTCTTCGTCTGTAGCCGGCTTGCCTGTAGCCTCTTCGATATCTTTGATCGCGGCCTCTATCTGGCGCTGGCGCTGACGCACTGTGCGCGGGATCCAGTCATTCTTGCGTATCTGATCCAACATCGCCCCCCTTATGCGCAACGAAGCATAGGTTTCAAATTTAATGCCCTTCCTTGTATCAAATTTATCTATGGCATCGATAAGTCCGAAGATACCATAGCTGACCAGATCTTCATATTCGACATTATAACCAAGATACATGGAAAGACGGCCGGCCACAAGCTTAACCAGAGGAGCATACTCTATGATCAGCTTCTCCCTGATATCTGCGCTCTGCAGCCTTACATAATCATCCCAAAGTCTTTTTCTACCGGCTTCGTCCATGAGTCCTCCAGATCAGTTAAAAATCATCTTTATTTCCTTTTTCCACCAGATCGCCGTTGTCTTCAAAGTAATCCATATAATTCATACTCATATTAAAACCGTCAACAACGCTTTTTACGATGGTGCCGAGGATTGCAAATATAAGCAGCGCTAAAAACACAACAAGCAAAAGCTCCGTTATCGGAAAGTGCTGCAAAAGACCGATCACCAGTGCAACAGATCCGCCCAGCAGCATGAACAACGACGGCAGGAGCTTTGTCTTCAGATTATTTCTTTTTTTAGGCAGCTGTACATCCTGCATCAGATCACCTTCAGAGGCTTTCCTACGGCCTTTACCTCATACGCCCCTGTCTCGGGATCAAAGGTTACCGTACGCCCGTAATTTGCTCCGGTATCCTCAGCCAGGATAGGAATGTTAAGCGCCTTGAGCGCAAGCTTTGTGGCAGCCACATTCCGGTCGCCTATACCCATAAGATCAGATTTAGACTGGAAGGAGAACATTGTGGCTCCTCCGGCTATCTTGGCAACCATGCGGCTGCGGACAGCTCCCATCATCTCCAGACGTCTTACCAGCTCGGGTATACCGGTATCGGCGAATTTGGCAAGGTTTCCGTTGCTCTTAACTTCCTGACTGTTGGGAAGCATTACATGCACCAATCCGCCGACTTTATTAAGTTTATCTCTGATAGCGATACCCACACAGCTCCCAAGTCCTATGGTTGTTATCATATCGGGTGGTCTGCATACATTCAGGTCCGCTATTCCCACTTTAATCGTTTCAGGCATAAATCTCTACCGTCAGGCTAAAAACCCAATGCGTGAAGAATCTTTGCGTCCGACTCCTCATCCGGTACCAGTATGAAGTACCCGGAAAGATCTACATCATCCGCAAAATCTGTCTGTATCAGTAACATTTTATCTGATATTGCACCAAATTGTATAGCCGGCACGGAAAGTATCGCGCCCGCCATATCTATGCAAACATCAGGAACCGAAGGATATATGGTAAGATTGGTTAGTGTCGCCAGGGAATTAAGATATGCCCCGGTTATGACATTTCCTATCTCCTTTAAAGCAGACAGCTCCATCTCCGAAAAATCCTCTCCGGCGCTGGGCATGCCCATGAGCTTCTGCACCATTGCTCTGGCAGATTCCTTCTTCTGGATGAACATGATACTGCCATGTATGTCTCCCTTAACCTCGAGATAGATACCGGCTACCAGCTGTTCCTCCCCGCCAAGAGTGGTTCCCACTTCCTTAAACTCCATCAGCCTGACCTTGGGAACCATCATATCCACTCTGGATCCCAGCATAGTGGACAGAGCCGTTGTGGCGTTACCGGCTCCTATATTGCCTATCTCCCTCAGTACATCAAAGTACCGGTCGGACATTTCTTCGATTGTCAGATCGTTCTTTTCAGACATCAGGTATACTTCCTCCTTAAAATAATGGGATCAAAGTCCCTGCAATACCGCATCAATATCCAGCAGCGTGATGAGTCCGGTCTCATGCTTTCCTATACCCATCGCATAGGCGTTTCTGTCTTCGCCGCGGTCAAATCCGACACGCTCTATCTCTGCCGATGAAAGATTTACAACTTCCTTCACCATATCCACCATCATGCCTATAGGCTCATGCTGATCGATCTTGATGATGATGATACGCGTATCCTTGCTCTCCACATCGGGCTCAAGTCCCATCTTAACCCTTATGCTCATAACGGGTATAACCTCACCACGGAGATTGATAACACCCTTAAAATGAGCAGGTACCTGGGGTACACGGGTTATCTGCTGCATACGCACGATATTGTCTATATACTTGATATCGATGCCGTACTGCTCCTGTCCTATACGGATCACTATATACTGAGTGATCTCATTTATATTTGTGCTGAGTTCATTTGCCATTGTCGTTTTCTCCTTGCCTCTGATAGTTCCGCGTCCGGTTTAGATCAACGCGTTGGAATCAATTATAAGTGCCACTTCGCCGTCGCCCAGAATAGTGGCGCCGCTTATAAATTTACACTTGTTGATATACTTGCCCATGGACTTTATGACTATCTCCTGCTGGCCTATCAGCTCATCCACAACAAGACCTGCCAGCTTATCACCCTTCTTTGCAATGACCACGATCATATCCGAATCGGGATCGCGCTGTGATTCGCAGCCCAGGATCTCATCAAGACGCAGCAGAGGGATAACGGTACCGCGAAGGTTGATGACTTCCTTGCTCTCAACCGTCTTGACATCTTTGGGATTGATATTCTCTATAGTCTGTATGCCGCTTAATGCGATAGCATACTTTTCTCCGCCTACGACTACCATCAGAGCCTGAATTATAGCCAGAGTCAGCGGCAGGCGGATAGTAAAGGTCGTGCCCTCACCCAGTTTGGTCTTGACATCAACCTCACCGGAAAGCGCTTCTATCTTGCTCTTAACAACATCCAGTCCGACGCCGCGGCCCGAAAGATCGGAAACCTGTTTTGCCGTCGAGAAACTGGGCATGAAAAGCAGATTTATTATGTCGGAATCATCGGCTGCATAAGCCTGTTCTTCCGTCATGACTCCGCGCTCTATAGCCTTCTGGCGAACGCGTTCAACATCAATTCCATTACCGTCATCACGCACTTCGATAACAACGTTGTTACCGTCCTGATATGCATCCAGGAAGATCGAACCGGTTTCCGGCTTGCCTCTGGCAATACGCTCCTGAGGCATTTCCAATCCGTGATCGGCCGAATTCCTGAGCATATGCATAAGAGGATCGCCTATCTCGTCAACCACGGTACGGTCAAGCTCTGTCTCTTCACCGCTCATATAGAGCTCCATGGGCTTGTTAAGCTGCTTGGAGATATCGCGGATCATTCTCGGGAACTTGCTCACAACGCTCTCGATGGGGACCATTCGTACCTTCATGACCGATTCGTGAAGATTGGTGGTCACGCTCTCCAGATATTCTATCTGCTCGTGCATATTTGAAGAAGAATCCGAAGTGCTGCTGGTAGCGCTGCTTACCAGTGAATTCTTTGCTATGATAAGCTCGCTGACAAGATTCATAAGTGAATCAAGTTTTTCTATATCGACACGCACCGTACGGTTAACCGCAGGCTTGCTGCCGCTCTTTTTCTCAGTCTTTGCGGAAGATCCCGAAGAGGACTGATCGGCCTTCTTAACGACCTCATTTTTAACATTTGCAACGGAAGTACCGGGATCCTGCGCAGGCGCTTCTGTCTGCTTCTTTTCTGCAGCCGCTCCTGCAGGTTCTTCGTGCGCGGCAGCCGCCTCGCCTTCAAAGATGCTGCCCTTGGCATCTGCGATCTCCGATACTGCCTTGATATCATTTAAGATGGGATCAAGTTCACCCTCGGAAGCGATGATGAGTGAGAATTCAAGATCGAATTTCTCATCCTCTATATCCTGGGTAGAAGGATTTGCGGCGATTATCTCACCGCGCTCCTCTATAGCCTTAAACACAAGGAATGCTCTGGCCGCCTTCAAAAGACAGCTTTCCTGAACCGTAACAGTTACGCTGTAGAGCTTCTTGTTTGCCATCATGGCGTCTTCGAGAGCTTTCTGCTCTTCTTCCGTCAGATCGCCGATATTCCAGCTTGCAGCCGCAGCTCCGCCGGCATTATCTGCTGCAGCGGCAGCCGTTTCGTTCTGCGCGGGAGCCGGCTCTGCAGCGGGCGCAGGAGCACTATCCGAAAGCTTACCTGCAAGTATGTCATTTAATTCCTTTATAATAGGCTCGTTGTCGTTATCACCCTCGTCAGATGTCTCACTGATAACGGATACGTACTCCTCGATAGCATCCAGACAACGGAACAGAACATCGATCATACCCGCATTGACCTTAAGTTTCCCGTCGCGCACCTCAGAGAAAACATTCTCCATATCATGAGTAAGAGTCTGCATGCGCTTAAAGCCCATGGTACCTGCCATACCTTTAAGGGTATGCGCAGCACGGAATATCTCGCTTATGGTATCCGGATTTTCGGGATCCTGCTCGAGCTCAAGCACACTCGTGTTCAGATTCTGGAGATGCTCCTTGCTTTCATCAAGGAAGATGTCTAAATACTGGCTAACGTCCATGTCTACTCTCCTTTGTTAAGTTACTTGTGTTGCTTTATTTTTTATCTAACCCCGACATTCGCGAGGATAGACTGTGCTACCTGGTCCAGATCCACAACTTCATTGACAAGGCCGGTTGCCACGATGCTGCCGGGCATGCCGTTCACCACGCAGCTCTTTTCGTCCTCGGCTATGATGTGGGTCTTTTTTGTCTTAACAAGGTTCTGTATTCCTTCGGTGCCGTCGTGTCCCATGCCTGTCAGCACTACGCACACAACGGTATGATAAGGACTTTTCGCAAGAGACTCATACATATAATTTGCGCAGGGCTTAACGCCTTCCCTGCTGGGCTCGTCGCTATAGACTATGCGTCCGCGCCCGTTAAATTCCTGATAATTCATATGGGCTCCGCCCTTGGAGACGTACACATGCCCTTTTTCGATAAACTCACCGTCCACAGCCTCACTGACCGTAAGCTCGCTCATTGCATTGAGACGGTCCGCCAGTGACTTTGTGAAACCTACAGGCATATGCTGCACTATCAGTACCGGTGCATCAAGATTCTTCGGCAGCCTGGGGATCACGCTCTGCAGAGCCTTGGGTCCTCCCGTCGAAGAAGCTATGGCAACTATCTTGTTGCCCTTTCCCTCCTTAGGCACATTCACCGCGTCAACCTTTGCAAGCAGACCGTCCGGCCTTAAGATCACCGAGTTTCTGAATATTCCGCTGGAAGCCCTTCTGTTTGAAAATACCACGGCTTCCAATATTTCAAAGAAGCGTTTTATAAAATCCTGGTCCTTGGAATAAATAGCGCTCTGGGGTTTCTGTATAAAATCCACGGCGCCCAGTTCCAGAGCATCCAGCGTGACCTTTGCCCCCTCGCTGGTCTCTGTTGAAAGAACCATAACCCTTTCTTCTCTTTTAAGTTTTTTTAATTCCTTAAGGAATTCAAGCCCATTCATTCTGGGCATGTTGATATCGGTAATTATCCCGTCGAAAGTCTTTTCTTCGAGCAGCTTAAGAGCCTCTATGCCGTTGTTGGCCATGCCCTCTACCGTATATCTCTCATCGGAATTGATTATATCACATAAGACTCTTCGCGTGAGTGCAGAGTCATCAACTATCAGGATTTTCTTGGCAGCCATGTCGTAATCTCCTTATAGAACATCGCGGTCTTCCATCAAAATCATTGTATAATTATACCACTAAACAGCCTTTTCAACAAGCCGTTTTTGTAAAAACTGTCACATTCCGGTACGTTTTGCTCTCATCTTGCGTTCTTCTTCAAAGATAAAACGGATGATCTCCTCACGTTCACCGCTCTCCATCTTCATAAACTGCCCGCGGTATTCCCTGCTGGTCTGGTTATTGGCAAGAGCATCCGCAAACAGGATCCTGACCACTTCATCATAGGTGGTCATCTTATTCCTGTTATTTAAAATAAAGCGGCAATGAACCAGGCTTCCCTGTTTGTATTCCTGCGCGCTCACAAAACGCATGCCGCCGCCGCTGAGATCGACGATAACGCCTTTGTCATAGGGCTGCTCGTCATTCATAAGCCTGCCGTGCTTCTCATAAAACGCAGCCTCGTCCGCTCCCAGTTCACGGGCGTTCATGCCTATGACGCAATCATAACGGAAATACTCCCTCCTCTGATGACGGCGAAGTTCTGTGGTGAGCGCCAGCACAGCTATTGCCACTCCGTTTTCGTTGCGGCGGCTTATAACTTCCGCCGTGCAGGCATATATGCCCTTGCCCGCATAGAAATACAGATCATAGAGCACGCCTACGGAAAGTACCACCGTCCGCATTTTTTCAGAAGGCATCACCACCTCTACCTCACCGCTCTCGCCTACGTCATAGACTTTGGTGATATAGTATTTCTTATCGTCGTTCTTGTCCTCTGTAACTACTGTTTCGATGTCCACCCTGTCTCCGGGACGGACGATGTCAAAAATATCGATCATAATGTTTTCTTATTGGCTACTATGTGTGAAAAGAATGCAGCCATCCCCCTTTTCTTTACTTTTCCTTCATTTTCCATATGCATAAGCCTTGCGGCTATTGCTTCGTATGCTTTTGCCGATCTTGAGTTCGGACTTGCCAGCGATACCGGCGTCTGCTGCATCACGGCCTGCGCCAGATGCTTATCCTGCGGCACCGCGCCCAGATATTCAAGCGGCAGTCCCAGGAAACGGCTCACCACCATATTAAGCTTCTTAAACAGCACATCTCCGTCCTTTTCGCCTTCTACCCTGTTGGCTATCATCTTTATCTGTGAGTTTTCCTTGGTGAATCTGGGATGACGGTTCAACGCCTTTAAGAGCGAATAAGAATCGGTTATGGATGTGGGCTCAGGCGTTGTTATAAGCAGTATCTCGCCGCTGGCCACAAGAAACTCCAGCACCGCATCGGAAATACCCGCTCCTGTATCGATTATGATCACATCCGCTATGGCGTCAAGAGCAGCCAGATTCTGGATTATATAATTCAGGTATTCTTTTCCCAGATTAGAAAGCCCTGCTATGCCGGAGCCTCCCGATATGAATCCCACTTCCCCGGGGCCCCAGGTTATTATCTCCGTAATGCTCTTGCCCTGATATATAAGATCGCTCAGATTGTGTCTGGGCATGGTTCCGAACATAATCTCTATATTTGCAAGTCCGAAATCCGCATCGAGTATTATGACCCGCTTGCCCATCTTTTTAAAATTGATGGCGAGATTGATGGCGGTATTCGACTTGCCCACGCCGCCCTTGCCCGAGGTCACGGTGATGACCCTGGCCAGCGGCCTGACAGCCGGTCCTGCTTTTATTATATTTCTTAACTGCTGTGCCTGATCCATTATTACTCCTGAGAGGAAGTGTCTGTAAGCAGGCCTCTTGCCATGGCCTGGGGATTGAATTCTTCTATATCATCGGGTACATTCTGTCCGTTGGTAACATAGCTCATTGCAGCGCCCGTATGCAGCCTCAGATTAAGGAGATTACCGCATTCCTCCGTCTCGTCAAGCTTGGTGAAGATAAGCCTGTAGTCTGCAAGCTCTTTATATGCATCCGAGATTGCCAGCAGGTCACGGTACTTGGTCGTTGCGCTCACAACGAGATAGTATTCGCATTCCGCCTTTCCTTCGAGCACGCTCAAAAATTCCGACATATCTTTCTTCTGCTCTTCGTTATTATGCGAATGGCCGGCAGTATCGATAAGTATGTAATCCACATCCTTGTACTTTTCGTAATTCTCTTCCAGTTCCTGCGGCGTATAAATGATATGAAAAGGCGTGCCCAATATGCCCGCATAGGTCTTTAACTGATCCGTAGCGGAGATCCTGTAAGTATCTGTGGTAAAGAGCACGACGCGTTTGTTCTGTGTCAGTCTGAACTTTGAAGCTATCTTCGCCAGCGTCGTAGTCTTGCCTACACCCGTCGGGCCTATGAAGAACACGACCTTGGGTCCCCGCTCTCCCGGAGATATGAGTCCGGGTCTGCCGAATTTGAGTATTATCTTCTGGTAGATATGTGAGAGCACATGCTCCATCTGCATATCGTCGGGACAGTTCTGCTCTATGTCATCCACCAGCTCGTTTGCTACCTTCTCACTTACCTCATTTTCCACAAGCGTATTGTACAAAAGCCTGCAGAATTCCATCAGCTCTTTGCGTTTATCATCAGAAGCCGCAGAAGAAACGGTGCCGGGCGCGGCCTTCTTTTCCTTTTCTTCATCACCGCGGCGATACAGCTTCTGCTCCAGCAGGTTTTGAATATTTTCCAGCTTCTGCTCCACTGCGGTATCATTTTTCAGTACCGTTCGCGGCGTCTCATCATCTGCGCGGCTCTGTGCGCCGTCTGCAGCATCCTTTTCCGCTTGTTCTCTCAGCTTGTTTACCTTCGCCAGCGCTTCCCTTGCCGTATTCTGGGGCCTGTCCATCTCCTCTTCCTTTGCCACGGTTATCTCAACCTGCATCTTTCTGAGGAACGCAAAGAACCCCCTGGGTTTAACATTACGGGAATGGATCACCGTAATGTCGTCTCCAAGTTCTTTTTTCGCCATCTCTACGGCTTCTTCTTCTGTTTTAGCCTGATACTTCTTGATTACCATATCTGCCTCTCAGAATATTGATCAAGCGCTTACCATTCCTACGCTCTGAAGCTCCACGTCCGACTCCACCTCATTATAACTCACAACGGCCAGATCGTGGAAGTATTCTTCAACAAGTCTGTGGAAATACATACGGACTATGGGACTGGTGAGCACTATGGGGCTTGAGCCCATTCCTTCCAGCTTGGAAAGCTCCGTGCGAAGATTGTCTATGAGCTTTCTTACGCGTTCGGGATCAAGCGTGATATACGCGCCCTGCTCGCTCTGCTTAACGGATGCCATGATATCCTGCTCAAGCTTGGGATCCACCGTAAGCACATTAACTGTGGACTCGCCTGCAAAATACTTGTTGGAAATGGCGCGCTTCAGCGAAGCCCGCACATATTCCGTGAGCAGATCCGTATCCCTGGTTGCCGTAGCGTGGTCTGCCAGGCTCTCAAAGATCGTTAACAGGTCACGCACAGATATTCCTTCGGATAAAAGGTTCTGGAGCACCTTCTGTATCTCACCCAGTCCCAAAAGCTTGGGAACCAGCTCCTCCACGATGGAAGGATTGCTCTCCTTTAAGTTGTCCACCAGAGACTGCACATCCTGTCTGGTAAGCAGCTCGGCTATATGCTTTCTGATTATCTCGGTAAGGTGTGTGGCAATGATCGACGGGGGATCAACTACGGTATAGCCCCAGCTCTCGGCCTTCTCCCTCTGTCCCTCGGTTATCCACTTGGCAGGAAGCTTAAACGCCGGCTCAATGGTATCGATACCGGTTATCTCTTCCTCCACATAGCCGGGATTCATAGCCATATAATGATCAAATAATATCTCGCCTTCGGAAACCTGTATACCCTTTATCTTTATAATGTACTGATTGGGATTCAGCTGTATGTTATCACGCAGACGGATGATCGGCACCACGGTACCAAGCTCAAGCGCTATCTGACGCCTGATCATGACCACGCGGTCCA
>CAMOEK010000015.1:0-27077 GCA_946612125.1 uncultured Lachnospiraceae bacterium
CCGAGTGCTTCGCATTCCTTGCAGGACACGAGTCCTTTGCAGCTGCAGAAGGCGCTATCGGTATCGCAGAGAAGGCTAACAAGGTTCGTAAAAAGCCTCTTCGCGTTATCCTTAACGGTCTGGGCAAAGATGCTGCACAGATCATCTCCCGTATCAACGGCTTTACCTTTATCGAGACCGAGTACGATCCTTACACCAACACTGTAAAGGAAGTTTCCAGAAAGTGCTATTCAAAGGATCCCGAGTCACCCCGCGCAAAGGTTAACTGCTACGGCGCAAACGATGTTTGCGAAGGCGTTGCCATAATGTGGAAAGAGAACGTTGATGTTTCCATCACCGGTAACTCAACCAACCCTACCCGTTTCCAGCATCCCGTTGCAGGTACCTATAAGAAGGAACGCCTCGAAGCAGGCAAAAAGTACTTCTCCGTTGCATCAGGCGGCGGCACCGGACGTACACTGCATCCCGATAACATGGCTGCAGGTCCCGCTTCTTACGGTATGACCGATACCATGGGACGTATGCATTCAGATGCACAGTTCGCAGGTTCTTCTTCAGTTCCCGCTCATGTTGAGATGATGGGTCTGATCGGTGCCGGCAACAACCCTATGGTTGGTATGACTGTTTCTACAGCCGTTTCTATCGAAGAGGCTGCTAAGGCAGGCAAGTTCTAAATAATTATCATCACGGCCGGCTCACAAAATGTGAGCCGGTCTTTTTTTTATGTGCAGGGTTCGATTTCATCTTCTCAGCTCGATATTCCCTCTCTTATTTGCTAAGGAGCCGTAAGCGTGGTATAATGCACTCTATGCTTAGAGCTATAGCAAATATAATAGAAATACTGATCCTTGCCCCGCTTTTATCCTCGGGGCTCTTTTGCAGTAAGGATAGCACGCTGATCGAACGTTATATCAGCGGTCTTGTTGCAGTATGGGCACTTTTTGAGCTCGTTTCCGTTCCTTTCATCATAGCCGCCGCGCCCTTTAGCGTGATGTGCGTCGTATACGAAGTTTTACTTATCATAATGGTTTTTGCCGGAGCAATCCGTCATGTTCTTTTAAAGAAAAAAAACAAAGATGAAGATATCAAAAAAGCTCCCTTCTCTGCTGTCATGAAGGAGCTGCTGATCTGGCTGCCGGTCATCGTGCTGCTCATAGCGCACTGCGTTTTCTTTGTTATGTATCAGCACTATGACGGCGACGATTCTTATTATGTGGCGCAATCCACCATCACGCTTGAGACCGATACCATGTTCAGGCACGATACAAATAACGGTCATATCATTGACGTGGAAGGCCGTCATGCTCTTGGTGCTTTGCCCGTATGGATAGCATGGCTGTCAAAAATCTCCGCCCTTCATCCCGCCGCTGCTGCACACAGCATACTGGCACCTTTCCTCTTATGCGTGATGTACGGGGTCTATTCCATGCTGGCGGAACGTATTATAAGCAATAAAAAATGGCGTCCTGCTTTTGTACTCCTTATGATGCTCTGGTACATACATTCAAATGTTTCTCTTTATACCGCCGAGACCTTTGCCTATACCCGTACCTGGCAGGGTAAAGCCGTATTTTCAAATATCATAGTTCCTTTAGCCTTTTGCATGATCTACGATATATATAAAAACAAAAAGAACAGCCTCCTGCCTGCCTGCCTTTTAAGCCTGTGCGGAATCTTCTGCACAAGCACCGCCGTATATTTCCTCATACTGATCTACGGCTGTGCAGGGCTGGTATTGGCTGCAAGCGCTTTTATCAAAACAAAAAAAGGCTCAAATGCGTTGCTTACGCTTTTGCCCTTTATCGTGGTCTCCCTGCCGCTGCTGGCAGGCGGGATCCTGTATATCATTATAAAATAAAAACGGTAAGATTATGGACACTGTCAAAGCCACACTGCTGACATTAAAAGATTATAATTCACTAAGCCTTTACTTTATCCTTTTTATCGCTGCTCTGATCTATCTCTTCATCGCGGAAAAAGATAAAGTAAAACGCATGCTTTTTATCGCTATACCCATTGCGCTGATCGCCGTATTTCTGTTTCCCTTAACAGCATGGTTTTCAATGCACTTTATGCTGGATCAGGAAATATACTACCGTCAGCTGTGGCTGATACCCTATGGCGCTGTGGTATGCTATGCGCTTATACATGCACTGCAGCGATTTTCAAAATCATGGCAGCGGATCACTATCATCGCCGCTTTTGCCGCTTTACTCTTCGTCGGCAGCGGAAAACTGTATCTGAACGGGCAGTACAGCAGGGCGGAGAATCTTTATCATCTTCCGCAGGATGTGATAGATGTCTGTAATATAATAATGTCGCAGGACGGCGTCGTAGCCCAGGAATACGCTCCCAACAGCGCACTTCCGGGATCCATGGTCGAATTCAACCGTCAGTATACAACCGTTTTTCACACTCCTTACGGGCGTGAGGCTATAGTGGCAAGATGGAATTACGATACGCCTTTTCTGGATCTGCTCTCTTCTGCCGATCCGGTCAGCGCCGAAGAACTCTGCACCATGGCCGCAGCAGACTGTATAGAATGCTTTGTAATAGAAAAAGACAAGACTCTTATAGGCGATCCCGCAGACTACGGATATCCAAAAGCCGGCGAAAGCGGCCGCTATATAGTATATATGGTAAAATGGCTGTTATAAGCGCCGCCTGTCATCACAAATGATCTTATTACTTCGTTTCTGATCAGGTTAACACCTGATCATTTTTTCTTCATTTTATGGGCTCCGTACACGAACACGATAACCGCAGATACCGCATAGAAAACAGCGCCTATCATCATGGGCGAGAATATGCCTTCGCCGGGGATCAGCATAGCCTCTGCGATCATAGGTGAAAATGTAAGCAGTATGTACGATATTACAACCGAGAATATCAGCGCCGTGGATTCATCAACCGCATTTTTAACCACTTTGAGTTCCATGAACTGATCCGTGCACAGTGGCGTGCCAAAACCGTCAAGGAAACCTAATACTGTACTGCTCACCACTATCATCACCACTATCGCCGGCAGTTTAAGCACAAATATGCCTGCAGCTGCAAGCAAAAAGCTTATAGCTATACCGGCCGTCAGTCCTATGCTCTTCTTGGCTTTCGCTACAAGGGCCGGCCCTATATAAATACCGGCTATACCATTAGCTATATAACAGTAACTCAGCATCACAGAACTTATCCCGTGTGTCTGGCATATTGCCGGTACCAGGGTTACACAAAGCATTACGCCTATGTTCAGGGGTATTGCGATAAACGCGATATAGAAAAGCATCTCTGCCGAAAATACCATCTTTTTGATCGAAGCTAAACTTACCGGCTTTTCTTCCTCATCCATATTGCTTCGCTTTGCCAGAGCTTTCCATGGCATGAACAAAAATGTTATAAAAAGATAAACTCCGAATAAAAGCGCCGAGATAAAGAAGGTAATGGAATATCCCATATTTGCGCAGATTATAGCGCCAAGACCGGCGCCGCAGGTAGCTCCCGCAAGAAGCCCCGCATTATCCTGGGAAATATTGTTGCTTCGGCCGGTCTCGCTTTCATAACCTCTGGTTATAAGATAGTTTGATACCTGCTTAAAGCCTGCATAGGCTATACCGGCAGCCGCGCGAAAAGCGATGATAGCGATGGCCGAATGCATTGTAAAAGCTCCAAGATTACAGAGTATCATCATAACCGACGATACGGCCAGGACCGATCGCATATCCTTTTTCTTTATAAGCTTAGGCAAAAACAGCATTGATATCATCTGTGTAAGACCTTCCATGGTAAGAGGCAATGCGGCCGTAAGACCGTTTGACAGGCCTAAAATACTTTGCCCGCTGGCTCTTATCATCATAGCTGCATAAGGTACACACATATATTCCGCTGTAGAACACAGAAAGCCGCTCAAACGAAGCGAAACACCAACCGTCTTCTCTGAAAATGCCGCATTGCCCGCATCCCCGGTATCGACGAGCTCCAGCAGCCTGCTGAACTCCAATACAAAGATCAGCAGTATTATGGTCGTAGATAACAGGGTAAGCACTATCCCTCTCATCTGCGTATTCATTGCATCCTTTGAGATCTCCGCCTCAAGATACAGCGCCTCATCTCCGTCATTGCCTCCTTCGAATACGAAGCTTATCACATCGGAGTTTTCATCAGTCTGCTGAATCTCAACGATGCGTTCACTTATACGCACTGACCTGAGTATATCAAGTTTATTTACACGCGAATAGATATATTCTTTAAGCCCTATTACCTCTCTCAATTCAACGCCGTCGTCACGTACATCCTTGATAGTATTCTCCAGATTCTTAAGAGATGTGTTTAAAGCATCTACCGTCTTCAGCCTGTAATCTGCCTGATAAAGATATAAAGACAGCACAGAAATAAGTATTACACCGAGGGAAAGTATAAAAAGCTGCATTAACTTTTCCGTATTCCTGTCATTCTTTCTTTTGTGAGGATACTTTATGTTCCTGTGCTCAAGTATCTTAAAATACACACAAAAAACAATAATATCCACTACACTTATCACTGCCACAGTTACCAACAGTTTTGTAAACACTTCTTTCATTTCTGATGAAAAGATATCTTCGCTATAAAAGGTACCAAAATAACCTTTCAGCTCATCCTCATTATAAATAGCAGTAAATATCGCCCTTTCCCTTCCCGATGTTACGGCACTCCCGCTATTCTGTTCCAGCTCCGGCAGGACTTTGGTAAATTCGCTGCTCTTTAAAAAAACAGCGAGCCTGTCAAGGGACTCTGTGTCATCCCCGGCATAATACATCAGTTTTCCTTCAGGAGATATAATAAACGGAAATGTGTCGTCGATCTGAGACGAAAAATCTTCAAAGATCTCATCTATACCGTAATAAGTATCAAAGCTTTTACCAAAACTTAAGGATGTTTCAAGATCGGTGACTATATCATCTTCAATACGGGCTACGACACTTTCTTCAAGCGCTATAGCCGTGCTGCGGTAATTCAGATAACCCATTCCGGCGACAAATGAGATGGCCAGAACGCTTATCACCAGCAGTATAAAAAGAAACGATGTTTTATTATTCTTATTTTTTCTATTGGCAGACTTCTTACTCATTTTCCCCACCCTCCGTGTAAATCTCGTCGCATGATGCCAGGAATTCAAAATTCAAAGGATAATCTATCTTTCGAGCCACATCAAGATTCAGACAGATATACGGAGCACTTGTATAAATGCAGGGAAGTTCGCTCGCATCACTCCCGCTCAGTATCAGGGTAATGGTATTTGCCACAAAACGCCCGACATTTTCAAAGTCATAAGCCGAAATTATCATTAATGCCCCTTTATAGACATTATTGACATCATCCAGCACATAGATCGGTATCTTTCTTTTATACAGAGGTTCAAACATTTCTTCCAGATACTCCGGATCATTAACAAGATCGGCTGTAAAGAAAAATGCATCTATATCCTCATCCGCCATACGCTCAAACTCTTCCCTGACTAAAGCATAATACTCCGAAAGCTCCTCTTCAGTTTCTCTTGACCTTTCGGAAATATTGTACTTAACAACAGAAAATCCGATCTCCTCTGCTGCTTTCATCACATCGGGCACACCGGATATTATCTCATCCCCGTAAATGATCATTCCGAGCTTATCAAACGGTTTAAGAGAATGATAATATTTCAGCTGACGCAGGGGGACCGAAGCTTCAACCTGCGCCCACACATTTGGATTACCCGTGCCATCTGTTGCAGAATCAATGATCCCCGACGCTACGGGATCGGTAGCCGAAAAATCTACCATCGGAATATCCAGTCCAAGTTCTTTAACAAAAACGCCCGCGCTTGTACCGAAAGTTATCACCATATCGATATCTTTACCGGCCCGCTTTGTGAGACTCTCTGCAATTTCATTCTCATCATCATATCCAAGATAAAAGAATGCGTCTTCCGCAAATTCTATATATTCACCCAGATCAGCCTTAAGCAGCTGCTCATACATCTCTTTAGTAGACAGATTATTCTTTTCTATATCCTCAATTGTAAACGGAATGGAACCCTCACTGATCCAGCCGTATTCCTGAAGTCCCTGCAGGATGTAGTTCAGCTGTCGGCTGGCCGGAAGGTATTCATCGTAATCCACATAGGCCAGGCGGTATTTGCTGCCATCTTCTTTGGTATGGGGATCCGCAGGTACGGAATTCTCAGCCTCAGCAATAAAAACATCTGTATCCGCGCCGCCTTCTGTACAGCCGCAAAGCAAAAAACAAACCATCATTATGCTGATCATCAGTTTTAACATCTTTTTCATATATACACCTTCTCCAATCTTTCAGCTGTCATGCACATCCATTCAGCGTGAACGGGATCTATATTATTCCTTTCAAGTATATCTGTCGCCTTTACCCCTTCCTCTCCCAACAGCACCGCAAGATCTCCGACCTGTATATCATCTTCTCTGTTTATATCAATACACAGATTATCCATGCATACATCATCCGCAAGCTCGTAAAGCTTACCTTTTATCCAGATCTTGACTTCCTTCTGCGTCATCATAAGCGGAAGATCCCAATAACCTATCATGATCCTTGCTATTCTGCGTCTTTGGGAACCGCATGTATCTTTTTTCAGATATGAAAGAGGTATTTTTCCTTCTACCTCACTTACATCAAAGATCCGGGCGCAGATGCGCATCAGAGGTTTTAATCTGCCTTCATCCTTACAGGGAAGTCCGTAAAGCGCTGTGCCGGCGCGGACCATATCATAAGCATATTGAGGAAAGCAAAATATCAGCGGCGAATTAAGCGCGTGAATACATAGTCTTTGTCTGTACTCGGGCCTGATATTTCTTACCATCATATCAAAATGCTTCAGCTCTGAACCTATCTCATCAAGATCATCCGAGTAAGCCGTATACAGATGAGTATAAAGTCCGCAGACTTCAATATGCTTCATCGTCATTATTTGTTCCTGATCCTTCAGGAAATCTTCCGGAGAGATACCCATGCCGGAATCCCATATATCAATGCGTACATGCGCTCTTAAAGTCACTCTGGCATATGATGCCACTTCATCAAGCTGCCGCAGCATCTCCTGACTGTATACGGAAAAAATACTCCTTCTTGTGACTATCTCTCCCCTGTCCAATGCCACCATTATCTCCTCGGGAGCAGCCGCCCCAAGAAGCAGCACATCCATGTCATCGGGGTTTACTTCCCTGAAAACCTTTTTAAGTTCCTGAAATTTCCCTACTGCTGTTATATCGGTAAATTTTCGTTCATAAAGTGTATTAACAAATCCGCTCAGACCGTGCCCGTATGCATTTGCCTTTACAACCGCACAGACTCTGATATCCTTACCGATCGCATCCCGTATAACATTCAGATTGTGCTCTATGTTTTTTGAATTTACTTCTGCCCACGCAGATCTTTTTGTCATAGTATGTGTTCCTTATAGTTGATTCCGCAGAATTCGGCTGCGCTTCTGTACCAGCCTTCATCCTTTTCCGTGGCAGGTACCAGATCGATATACATCTCAAAGATCCCCATCCTCATACTGTCAGCCAGAGAAGTATCAAGAAACTCTTCAAGTCGTGCCGAAGACGGTTTATTCATCATAAATTCCACCGGCCCTGCGGGCACTGCGCAATGATCCTCAGTTTCATTAAGCGCATATACCGGTCCACTTATAAAAGAAGAACCGTTATAAGGTGAAAGCGTATCTGCAAACTCCTTCAGTCCGGCATTTCTGAAGATCTTTTCACACTGCGCGGCCCATTTAGGAAGATAGATGGCCTGAAAATATCCTCCTGCCCATGTGTAGCCTCTGTCAAAAGCCAGCACCGTTGCCGCAGCCAGCCCCGACGGTATCAGCTTTCTCTCATTTAACAGCTTTTCAATTTCCCATACATCCATGGGATAATCTATCAGTCTGCCTGCATGATCCATCCCCTCTATCTTTTCGCTGCCGTTTACCAGTGTATGTACTCTTCTTCCTTTTTGATCCACTCCTCTGAGAAGCATGCCTGCCAGCGGGATACCGTCATCAGTCTTTTCTTCATTTAAGCCATCACGCACGGCAGGATCAAAGAACATATGCCATAACATGGAATTCTCATCATTAAGGTCCCTGATCATAAGAGGTCTGACCAGTTCCTCTGCCTCTATATATATAAGATGCATATCGGGTCTGTCTGAGAAACATTCCGAAGATATACGTTCGGCAATAAGACTCAGCTGATCGGCATACCGCGGTGCGTTTATGATCTTTTCGTCTGCATAGATCCGTGTTATTATATCGTTAAGTTTATCCTTATAATTCTCATTGAAAACGGGATTTACAGAATCTATGCGCTGCATCATGCGTATCAGCATATCTTTATCATATGCCTTTGCAAGCGCAACCATCTGATTACCGGCCTTTGCCCGGTGAAGAGGCAGCAGCTGCCTGCCGTCTGCACTGCCGTAACAGCTGATCCCACGCGCATATGTCGAATTTTCAAGCTCTACATGTGAAAAAGAAAAAAGAGGACAGACTCCGCCTTCATATCCCATCATTTCCAGAAGTTTTGCGAAAAGAAGATCCCCCTGAAAAGCCTGAGCCGAATAAAACCCGCCATGATGGTCTGCTGTATTTATTATCCTTAGCTGCAGAGCCTCTCGCACTTTAAAAGCAACATTTTTCCCGAAACGTTTTCCGGCATATTCTTCTGCAGCATCCAATACCGCATCAGTACCTTTCCTGAATGTTATGCTGCCGTTCTTTTTCGAAACTGCTATAATATCCGATAAATGCTGTCTTAAGCTTATGTCACTGTTGATATATTTCTCAACGGTCTCATTACGCTTTACGCATTCATTGACAAGTGGTGCAAAAAACAGCTCATTGATCATTTTCACCCTCTCCGTGATACTCGAATACCAGCATGGTTATATCATCAAACTGAGGCGCTTTTCCCGCAAATTTATCAATATCCTTTCTTATCATCGAAAGCATTTTGTCCAGTTTAATGTTACCGTTTTTACTGACGGTCTCAAGTATGCGGTCTTCACCAAACAGCTCATTATGAATATTCTGTGATTCAGATACACCGTCAGTAAAGAAGAAAAGTCTGTCTCCGTGGTAGATCTGCATGCTGTCGCTGCTATACTCAAAATCCGGAAGACCGGCCAGTATAAATCCCGGCTCAGGACGCACCCAGCTCCATTTACCATTATGTCTGTGAAGAAAAGGCTCATGCCCCGCATTGACATACGTAAGAACACCCGTAGAGGTATCCACTACAGCCAGGAAAGCAGTCACAAACATCCCTTCATCATTTCCTTCACACAGCTGATTATTTACCGTAGCAAAAACTTCAGCTATATCCATACCTCTTTGCGCACTGTTCTTGATAAGGGTTTTGGCGATGACCATGAAAAGCGCCGCAGGTACGCCTTTACTTGAAACATCCGCGATGACCATGGCAAGATGCGTATCGTCGATCATAAAGAAATCATAAAAATCACCGCCCACTTCCTTGGCAGGCGTCATCGTAGCATACAGGTCGACTTCCGGACTTTCGGGAAAAGGCGGGAATATCCTGGGCAGCATATCCGCCTGTATCTGGGTTGCGATATTTAACTCGGCTCCGATACGCTCTTTTTCTGCAGTAACTGCCTGCAGATCTTTCATATATACCTCAAGTTCTTCGATCATCTTGGAGAATCTGTAGGCAAGGGATGCTATCTCATCATCTTCTTTAAGATCCGATCTTATCTTTTCCGCCAGAGTTTTATCCTTATTCTCGGAATAGTCTTTTACATTTTTTTCAAGCTTTATCACACGGCTCAGGATGTTTCTGTGTACAAAGACATACAGCAGTCCCATGGAAACCAGCAGTACCAGCGCAAGGACTGCCGACTGTGTGATCACATTCGCAGCGATGCTGGATTTGACACCTGCAACATCAATATCGGCGCCGATAAGACCTATTCTCTGATCATTTATAACAAGCGGTGACCAATAGGTATATACATAACCGTATATGTTATCCATGGTATCAAAACCATCGACCGGCGCTCCGGCATCCCAGGTTTCCCACATATAACGATGTGTTTCGGGATCGGCATAGACTGTATCCCCCAGTAACAGTATTTCCTTTCCTTCTGCATTTTCTTTGGTCGTGAGGGTTGCGTCAAACATATATCTTATTTTAAGCTCTTTTTCATCAACAGGGTATATAAAATACACATAGCTTAAGCCAAAATCCTCTGCTGTTTCAAAGAATACCGATAACCAGTAATTCATACGCCAGGTAACATAAAGCAATTTGGCTTTTTCATCTAAGAGTTCAAAGTCAGGATCATATTCGAGTGTCAATTCCGGATCTGTCTCTGAAATATATTCGTAAAAAGCCTCCCTTGAGGTATATTGTTCCTCCCTAAAGTTCTTGGTGAGCTCAATCTCATCCATATGCTGCTCAAAGTATTCCGTAAGGACCTTAAACTCTTCTCCCTCATCATCTATCCTGTTTATCAGAGAAGCAGTTATCTGCTTGAGCAGAGCACGGCATTCCTCATGGTAATTTTCCGTCTGTGAAAGATAAGTCATAAATCCGCTGGTGGCTATCGTAAGCAGCGCAAACAAAAAGAAAAAAATACCGAATTTAGTGGCAAGACTTTTTTTCTTCATCCTTTTTTATCCCCTTTTAGCTTTAGATAAAAGTCATAATTATCAGATTATTATAACATAATATGCTTTGTTTTGCAAATAAAGCGCTTGTTTGCTAAGGCGCTGTAAGCGTGGTATAATGCACTCTATGCTTGAAGCTGTATCTGATGTAACAGAAATACAGATCCTTGCCCCGCCTTTATCCCCGGGGCTCTTTTGCCATAAGGAAAAATGTATAAAAGGAGGCAAATAAACAATGAACAAGAAACTGATGATCATTCTGGGCTGCGTCGGCGGCGTGGCGCTGATCGTCCTGCTGGTGTCTGCAGTACTGCTTTTAGGCGGCGGAAACAAGAATACAAAAAGCAGCAGTGACAAAGAAGCAACTGTGATCGATATCGCCGGGGAAGCCACTCCCACCGCAGCAGATAAAGATGAAGCGGACGCAGAAGAGACCTCTGCCGCAACAGGAACTTTATCCCCTGTCGAAACAGAAAACGATGAGGATGAAGTGGTTTCTGCTGAAGGAATGGCCGTTAGCGGAAGCTTAAATCCCGTTGCTCCCTCTCCCACTCCCAAAGCCGACAAACCCGATCCCGGCGCAGACAAACCTCCCGCAGGAGGGCCTGCTGCAAAAGAAGGATATACTTTAACCTACGGCACCGGCAACAGCTGGCCGGACGGCTCAACCAATATGTATGGCGTAGACTGGATGGTCACCAATGCCGGCCCCGGCAATGTGGAGGGCTGGACACTGACCATAGAGATAGAAGGCCTTGCCAAAGCCGAAGGCTGGAATGGCAGCTTTAAATGCAGCGGCAATACTTTAACAATAACAAATGCCGATTATAACAAAACCATAAGCAGCGGAAACAGCATTTTCTGCGGCTGCAATCTGGGCGTTACCGCCCCTTCGCTTAAAGTAACAAAAGCCACGCTGAACGGCAAGCCCTGCAATGTAACTGCCGGTAAGGTGGATCAGAACGCTCAGAACAACAACAATAACAATAATAATAACAATAATAACAACTCTAACAACAATAATTCCGGCAATTCACAGGCAAATGCCGATCCGGCTGCTCTGATCAGACGTCCGGCTAAAGCAAAGCAGGGCGATGACTGGCTTCATACCGACGGACGACGCATTCTTGATTCTTCCGGCAAGGAAGTATGGCTCACCGGAGTAAACTGGTTTGGCTACAATACCGGCACCAATACCTTTGACGGTTTGTGGAACAGCCAGCTTGCTCCCACCGTAAAGGCTATAGCCGATCACGGCTTTAATCTGATACGCGTTCCCATGTCTGCCCAGCTGCTTAATGAATGGGCTGCAGGGACCTATCCACGCGCCAATTACAACAATGCTTATAATCCCGAACTCAACAGCATGAACAGCCTTGAGATCTTTGACTATTTCCTGGCACTGGCCGAAGAAAACGGCATAAAGGTCATGCTCGATATTCACAGCGCCGAAACCGACGCGTCCGGCCATAATGTCAATCTCTGGTATACCTCCAAGGTATCTGCCGATGCCTATCTCAGCGCTCTTGCCTGGGCCGCTGAACGCTATAAAAAAAACGATACCGTCATTGCCTTTGATCTTAAGAACGAGCCTCACGGTAAGCCAAATGAAGGCAAACAAGCTGCTATATGGAATGACTCAAAAGATGATAATAACTGGAAATACATGTCTGAGCGCGCTGCCCTTACCGTACTGAACAAGAATCCCAATGTGCTGGTAATGGTCGAAGGCATCCAGATCTATCCGAAAAACATATCCTCAAACAAGGATTATCATTCAACTTCAAATTCAGATTACTACTTCAACTGGTGGGGCGGAAATCTGAGAGGCGTAAAGGACTTTCCTCTTAATCTGGGCAAATACCAGAATAAGCTGGTATATTCCCCTCATGACTATGGCCCTACAGTATATGAACAGCCCTGGTTTGAAGGCAATTATGATTATAACAGCCTTATGAAAGACTGCTGGCATGATAACTGGTTCTTTATCTATGAGGATAATACCGCTCCTCTTCTTATAGGCGAATGGGGTGGTTTCATGAGAGAGCCCAATCTTAAATGGATGACCTGCATGAGACAGCTGATAGGCAAATATCACTTAAACCATACCTTCTGGTGTCTGAATGCCAATTCGGGCGATACCGGCGGTCTTCTCCTGGACGACTTCACCACCTGGGATAATGACAAGTACAAATTCGTAAAAGATGTCTTATGGCAGGAAGGCGGCAAATTTGTGGGCCTTGACCACAGCATACCGCTGGGTGCAAACGGCATTAACTTAAGCTCAGCTAAAGGTTTATAGATCCTGCAGCATATCCGGGCAAACAAAAAAGGGGCGCCGCCCTTTTTTTGTTGCATTCAGCATTATTCAGCCTTATTCCTGTATTCAAATACCAGCATCGTGATATCATCGAACTGATCAGAAACGCAAGAATCATTGCTTCAACACGTCCTTAAGATAACGCCTTATCGAAAGCAGCCTTTTATATATCGTAGCTGCCTTTATCCCTGTTGCAGCCTCCAGCATCTGCACACTGCCAACTTTTTGCTTAAGAAAAGCGTCAAGCATTTTTATGCCTTCCTGATCCCCCTTAAGCGACTCCGCAAAATGTTTCCCGTCCGCCTCGTTTATCTTATCGGATACATCTCCAAACATCCCCGGGACTATGCTTATACGTATATTTTTAACTTCGCCGTTATCCTCATTGTAAAGCAGTTCCTCAGGATCAACGATCTGCTGCCAGTCAGCAACTCCAAAAAGAAAACCTATGGTCTTTACTACAGTAAGCTGCATCCGGGCATTATCCGAAAGCTTAACCTCATCCAGACGCCGATCGGCGCTTAGCTCCGTGTAATTCATATATCCCGTGGAATCGGCGCTTACGGCATCGCCGCTTTCGCTTATCTCAAACGGAAGGACCGAATAAGCTCCCATAGCACTCGTTCCCTTAACAAAACTCTGCTGTCCCTTATCCAGCTCTTCCCAGGATACATCCGTTTTCTTCTTTTTACCGTCGTCGTCTCCCATTCCGCCGCTGCCCTTATCTTCATCTTTCCTTAAGACAGGTGTGGGAAGATACAAGTCTTCATAGGTTTCTTCAAAACCTTCCTTTTCTTCTTTTAAGTTTTGAAGCTGCCCTTTCAGTGATCGCACAGCATTCTTCTTTTTCCTTCCTGTCTTTAACAGTGGGTTCTTCTTTTCGATATATTCGCTGCAGGCGCGTTCAAGCTTCTGCAGCCTTCCCAAAGCGTTATCAACAGCATCTTCATTCAAAGAAGCCTTATCATGGCAGAGCATGGTCTCTTTATCGGTAACATCTACATAAGCGCTGACACTGTTCTGTACATTATCCATAAGAGCATCTTTACCGGCTTTTCCGTTCTTTATCTCAGCTTTTTCATTGAAGTCTTCTATCGTTTCTACAGCCCGGAGTCTTTCGGCTCTTTCGGGCTCATATTCATCCGACTGTTCTTCACTCACTTCCTTAGTAGCTTCTTCCTGCTGCCTCCCGCCTGCTTTGCTTTTCGGCGCTTCTTCCGCAGGGGACGGATCTTCGGCAG
The DNA here is from genome assembly GCA_946612125.1 of uncultured Lachnospiraceae bacterium. Taxonomy (GTDB): domain Bacteria; phylum Bacillota; class Clostridia; order Lachnospirales; family Lachnospiraceae; genus NK4A136. The sequence goes on from CAMOEK010000015.1 coordinate 14,219, forward strand.
CCTCCTCCTGTGCGGACTCTTCCTTTGCTTCTGCCGCATTTTCTTCCAAAAGCTCTTTGATGCCTGTTTTTTCCTTTGTCACGCCAAAGTCGGTATTTGCAACGGATACGCTGTCTTTATTATCTGTATCCTGTGCCAGCGCCTCCAGCTGCATTTTAAGATCTGCCCGGTCTTTTCCGCGTGCAAAAAACGCATCGCTTTCCCTGCTGCCCTCAGGCGCCTCCAAAAGCTCATCCAGATCATCTTCTGTTAAATTGCTTAATTTTAGATTTTCCATATACTCTGTTCACAAAGGCCGTAGCCATAACTCTGAGGCCGTCCTACTCCTGCATATAGATAGCATAAGGCCCGAATTCATCCGAATCGATCAGCCTGCCTGTTTTCTCATATTCATACCGTATCGCAAGGATAATATCCTTCATTTTTAACGCTCTGTCTTCAGCTCCGGCCATATAAGCCGCAGCCAGCAATATAGATTTGATATTGCTTCCTGTCAGTTCCTTAAATGCTGATGCCAGGAATTCATTATCGATATCGGGGTCCCTTGGCACCGTTTCGGGAAGCATATTGCGCCACATAGCCAGTCTTGTCGCTTCATCAGGCCTTTCAAAACGCACAACATAGGATAAGCGCCTCATAAAGGCAGGATCAAAGCTCTGAAAATTATTGGTGGCAAGTATGGAGATCCCGTTGTATTCCTCTACCTTCTGCAAAAGGAAGCTGGTGTCGGAATTGGCATATTTGTCATGTGAATCCTTTATCTCTGTGCGCCTGGTAAACAGCGCATCGGCTTCATCAAAGAAAAGCACCACATTGCGTCTGGCCGCCTCATCAAAGATGCGGGACAGATTCTTCTGCGTTTCTCCTATGTACTTGGAAAAGATCTGAGATACATCTACGCGATAAAGGGGTGTCATAACCTCATTTGCTATGACCTGGGCAGCCATGGTCTTGCCTGTGCCCGGAGGTCCGTACATAAGCAGTATCACCGCGTTGCCGTAAGCATTCTTGCTGTTTATGCCCCATTTATCACCCAGGCGTCCCCGCAGGCGGTAACGGTCACAGGCCGCCTTAAGGCGTTTCTTCTGCGAATTCTCAATATAAATATCGTCCCAGGTATATCTGGCCACCACTTCTGTAGCCAGATGTTCAAAGTCGGAAGTATCAAGTTTAAAGAGCAGCTCCTGCATCCTTTCGCGGCTGATGCATTTTTCCCCGTCAGCTAACAGGCTCTCTTTTGCCTGATGGCACAATCTCATTATCGCGGAGTAAGAGATGGCATGGCAGTCTGCTATATCGGCAATGCTGATATCATCGGTGCACTCAAGTTTCATTTCAGAAAGGGCCCTGTTCCATATCCTTATGCGCTGCGACGCATCCGGCAAAGGAAGCTTTAGCAGCGCCGGCGAAAGCTTTGCGCTCAGATCCATGGGCGGTATGCGCTTTCTTCCGCAAATATATATAACCCTGCCGGGAAGCTGATCTGCCAGACTTCTTATACTCACCTCCAAAGCGGTTTTAAGCTTTCTGTTATACCGCTCATCATCACGCGTCTCATCCTCATGTACCAGCAGTATAAACCCGGGGCATATGCGCATCCTGAACAGCTGCTTCTGCCTCAGCATTCTGTCGGCCTCATAGAACTCAAGCGCTTTGATCTTATATAAGGGACAGCCCGCTATTGACGCAGCCCTGCCCAGAGCATATTCAACATCTTCTTTGTCGCTGCATTCAACATATCTCAGATGTATGCCTTCACCTGCTTCCTGCGTGGCAACTGCTTCCCGCACAAAATCTGTAAAGAAGGGCTCTTCATCATCCCCCTCTTCAGTGATCGCTGCAATGCTGTCACTCCCGCATAGCAGATAACGGTAAGCTTCATCATTAAGCTTTATATGCTGCAAAAGCTTTGAGGCTTCATTTGAATCTCCGCTCAAAAGCAGGAAAAAGCCAAGATTCGAGGAGGGATCGAGCATCTCTTCCAGTTTTCCGCCCGGCAAAGACATAAAGAAATTAAGCAGCGCATCCGCCACTCCCACGTTAAGTGAAGTTTCCGTATTGCTATCCGCTATAAAGCCGAACATGCGCAGATATTTAAGATCATAACGCACCGCAGCCGCCATAAGTACCATAAAAAGCTCGGGTATATCCAGAGCAAATTCCTCGACGATCCTTCTTAAGGGCATCTCTATCCCCTGCTGCAGGCTGATATCTTCTCTTGAACGTATATGTTCCAGCGCTTTCTTCATATCCTTTGCAACATTAACAGATCTCTGTTCCGCCGGTCTTTCCGGCGGAGGCGCAGCAATATACGCAGCTATCTCTTCCTCGTCTGCCTTTATCCCACGGGCATGAAAACGGCACTCATCCTGTTTTCCGGCCTTAAAATACATAAAAGCCTCTATGAGCATATCCAGCGCCGCCAGGTGATCTTTCAGATCATCCGCGGCAGTCTCATAAGGCTTTTTCTTTTTCTTGATATCAAAATAGTCACTAAAGCAATACATCAGTATTCCCCGTCATCTCTCAGATCATAGATGCGAAGCATTGCATCCGCTCCGCAAAGGGCAGGATTTCTGCCTGCAGCTTTTTTAAATATATAAAACTGCGTAAAGTCAACGGCTTTAAGAAAAGCCTCATAGTTTCTGCGGAGCTCTGCGGGCAGGGCGTACATTGTTTTTATATAAATCTCCGCGCCCAATTCTCCACGTTCAAAGCTGTAGCCTGTTGCCGCAATATCCCGAAGCTTTCGGACCATTCCCGATCCCAGACCTCTTCTTCTGAACTGCTGCCGGACATATATGCTTATGATCTGTATATCTCCGATCACCTGCTCTATATGGGCAATAAGGGCGCCTGCCATTTCCTTTTCGTATTTAACCCCTATGCAGATATAATTCTCGCTCAGATCTTTTCTGTATTCAAGCAGCTCGTCATATATCGTGGGAATGATAAGTTCTTTCCACCTTCCCAGATTATTTGAGCTTATATGGTGATAAGTGCATATTCTGCCGGCCAATATCTCAGCCCTCCATCATAACCCGCAGGATATCGTTCCGTGCGCCTGTCCTGCCGTTCTTTAAGCATTCCCTGTCTACGGCTATGGAAATGAATTCCATGTTTATTTTTGAATCTGCAGCTGCAGCAAGATAGGCTGCGGAAACAGCGGCGGATTTAATGCTGCTGCCGCTCATCTCAACTGCCTTTGAAAGCACCTCAAAATCAACATCCTTTGCAAGAGGCGCATCCTTCGGAAACGCCTTTTTCCATAACAGTACCCTGGTAGGCTCATCCGGCATGCCTATGGGTATGATAAAGCTCATGCGGCGTTTAAATGCCGCGTCAAAATTCTGCATATTATTGGTTGCCAGTATGGACATACCCGAATACTCTTCTACTTTCTGCAGAAGGTAAGAAGTCTCGGCATTGGCATACCTGTCATTGGAACTGTTCACATTGGTACGCTTCGAAAACAGCGAATCTGCTTCATCAAAGAACAATATTGCATTTGAATTCTTAGCCGCCTCAAATACCACGCCCAGATTTTTCTCGGTCTCACCTATGTATTTACTGGATACCTGCGAAAGATCGATACGGTAAATATCCAGTCCCAGAGTATTTGCCAGCACCTGTGCCGCCATGGTCTTGCCCGTTCCGGGCGGTCCGTAAAAGACTACAGATAATCCGCGGCCATAAGGCAGTTTGGCTCCAAAGCCAAAATCCACATTGACCCTGCTCTTAAATCTGACGCGGTCGCAAACCTGTTTCAAAAGGATTTCGCTTTCGCGCTCTACCACAAGATCATCCCATACAAAAGGACTCTCCAGGCGCTTTGCGGTCTCACCGAAATCAACGGCGCAGATACGCCTTATCTGTTCCTGTAAAAGCTCCTTATCTATCTCTTCGTCGATATCGATAAGGCTCATGCTGTTTTTAACCGCATGAAATATCCTTCCGGGATTCATGGTATATTTTGATACTATCTCTTCAAGTTCTACATCATCTGCATAGGAAACGCCGAATTCAGAAGCCGCTTCTTCCCACAATATCTTCTGCTCCTTGTCTCCTATGGGTTTTAAGTTCATCCTGTAGATACTTCCCTTGATGATCCCGGCCAGGCTTCCGTCAACAGGCGAATCATTGCCTGTGATGATCACGCTGATCTTGTCCTGCAGAGTTGTAAATACCCTGATAAGCGCATTTTCCAGATCACGCGGCAGATCATAGAGATAGATGATATCCCCCGCCAGTATCCCTCTTATAAGTATCTCCCCCAGGAAAACATTCTGCATTTCCCAGTTAAAAGAAAGCATGGCAGAAACATTAACCGAAAGAAGACGGCATTGCATCTGCGCAGCGAGCTTTCCCGCAATAAAGCGACGGCCGCTGCCTTCGGGCGCGCAGATATCTATAACGCCGCCCCCCGACGCCATCATGCCGTTATATGCGCTTATCAGTTCTGCTACTTCTTCTTTTCTGATAACCTGCGCCTCAGGATCATCGCTGCTCAATAGTTCCGCACAGCGGTTAAGCTCTCCCAGATCGTCATCAGCCGCCAAAAGCAGCTTAAGCACCGAAGCCTTAAGCTTAAGCGGAGCAGCCATTTCCGAAGCAGCTCTGCTCTTATCCCTCGCCTCCAGCAAAACCGTATTTAAAAAGCTGTCTTCACGAAGCAGGACCGCAGCATCTTTTTCTTCGTCCTCAAGTATCAGCCCCGCGATATCCAGACACAGACCTATGGTCGGCCTGGTACACTCTTCTTTTTTTGCCTGCAGGACAGCATAGATGCGCTCATACTTGCGGTTTACGGATGCCGAATATGCAAGCAGCACAGCCAGCATCTCCAGCTTGTCAAGCATTCCCGAATCAAGCAGCATCGATATAGGCGTTCTTCTCCCCGCTTGAACCGACTCTTCCGATCTGCGGAGCAGCCTTAAATACACATGCCTAAGCTCCTCCCTGCGCGGATAAGGAATATGGGCATGCGGCTCGAGCGAACGCATAAGCTGCTCATCCGAAAGGATACTGCCCACACGGTCCAGCGAAATATCCGGGTGATTTTCGTTGAGATCCACGGATATAAGACAAAGCATATCCAGGAACCTGAGATAATACTCTTTCTCCTCAGCATCATCTTTAAACGGATCGCCGGTCAGTCCCGGAAAATACAGCTCAGGGAGGCTTAAGGCTTTTTCTTTTTCTTTTTTTTCTGTCGTGCTTTTCTTAGGCATTCAACTCATCCTTTTCGTGCTGTTTCATAAAGTTATCCATGTTCTTTTTCAGAACAGCTTTGCTTTCCATACTGCTGTACTGAAGATAAGAGACTTTGTCTACCGGAGGATTCTTATCCTCCTTCGTTTTTATTTTTTCAGCCTTTTTAAGCATCTCATACTGATACTTATAAGCTTTATACTCCTTAAAGCCCATGCAGTGCTTTTCCAGGCGTTCCTTGGGATCAGCGCTCCTTCCCTTCCGCGCGTTTTCCTCCTCATACAGTCTGATCTTTTCCTGTATAAACTTCAGCCTGTTGGATGCAGCGTTTATCTCCTCGGTAGAAAGCACATCCTCAAGAAGAAGTTCCATCGACTTTTTATCCAGATCTTTTATCCTTTTTCTGACATCATCGGACATTACGGCTATAGATATCATATCGAAAGCCGGAAGGCTGTTAACGCCCCTCTCCAGATCCCCGGCTTCAAGATTTCCGAAAGCCATCTCATTATCGATCATCTTCAAGCTGTCTATTCTTTCCGCTCCGCCATTCAGAAAATAGTTTCCCCGATGCCTGTCCACCTGTCCGCAGATCATATCCAGGACATGCATGTTAGCCATATCCTCTATACATTGCGAAGAATACTTTGCCCCGCTCTTGCTCCAGTCATATCCGTCTTTACCTTTAGCCTCCTCCATCAGATTGCCGAAGGCATCTTTTCCGTTGAATTTTATCTGCGCAGTCTCTGATCTGGCTACACATCTCTCTGCGCCCAGTATTACCGCAAGACGGTATGTTGCGACATTCCTGCCGGTTATATTGCTGCCGGGCTTTATCTTTGCGCTGCCTGTTGCGATCGTAAACGAATTATATTTCCTGCAGAATTCCTCCATGATCGCGGCCACAAAGTTCACCATCTTAGGATCATCAGTCCCCAGTTTTCTGAAGTACTGCCAGCAGTTATAATTCCTTTTCTGCACCATCTCCTGCATAGACTTGTTTCCCGGAACGGCCATGGTATTATAAAATCTGTATCCCTTCAGAGCCCCGCCACAGACCTCCTTGTAAAATGACCTTATCATAGCCTGTTTCTTTGCTGCATCTTTTTCGTTTTCTATATTCTCAAAGTCTTTTTTTAGGCTCTCAGCCAGTCCGTTAAGGGCTTTTCTTTCATTCTCTCCAAGCTCTTTGTCATTGTTATATTTGTTATATATGATATTCCAGCAGTCCGCCGTATCGCGTCCCAGGTTCTCTTCCGCCTTAAAATATCCATATTCGGAGGTCCCTCTTTTTATCTTAAAAACATCCGAAGTGCCTGCGCCTACATTCTTTGCTTTTTTTGTATTTAATACAACCCTGTTATCTACACGGCGCGTTATAGCATCACCCCAGGTGATATCCTTAAGCTCCCTGCTCTCATCCAGAAAATCGGTAAGCGCATTATTAAAGATCTTAAGCTCCTTCTCGGCCTTATTCATCAGCTTTTCCACATAGGACTTTCCGTCCCTGGGCAGATTCTTTTTATTAAGATATCTGTCACAGGCAGCTATATACTTGTTATACTGCATGGTAAAGATGATGCCGGTATTATTTATCTCTTCCTGATAACTCTTGAGTTTTGCCTTATCGCTCTTTCCGGGATAAGGAGGGATCAAATTGCTTTTTAAAGCCTCGATACCGCTTTTATATCGTATAACTTCCTTTGCCTCTTTATCGTTTCCGGCAGCCTTCTTTTCTATGCTTTCCTGCTCCGATATATATGTCTTTTTTAATTCTCTGAGTCCGCTCAGCAGTTTGCTGCAGTTATTAATGCGGTGTTCATAAGTCCTGCCGGTTGCTTTATTGAGATAATCCCTGGTTTCTAAGATCAGCTGATCCACAAAATACTCTTGAAGCTGTTCGTTATCAGCCTTAGCCAGATTCTGCACAGCTTCCTTGACCCTTCCGAAACGGCTCTTGGACATTCTCTTATCATCATTAAGTATATCCTTCATGATCTTGTGAAGTTCTTCGGGCATGGTGGGAAACTTAGCCTCTTCCCATTTCACGGTAGGCTCAGTTATCTTAAAATAATCCTTCTCAAGGCTTTTCTTTGCCTCTTCCTCACTGTGATAGATCTTTTCTTTCTCACCCTGATGAAGCCTGTTCTTTTCCGCCATTTCATGCGCGCGGTTTTCAAGCCTGTTAGGATCATTCTCGATCCATTTACGCTGTTCTTCCCTTACACGTTTCCTGCGCTCCTCTTCAGCAAGCACATCCGCGTTTCGGTAATCACTGACATTAAAGACCGGTTCCTTTTTTTTCTGTTCTTCCTTATCCTTGAATAAATCGCCCATATTTATCACCCCGCCTTTTAAAAAAAGCAATGCACATTCAGACGCATTGCAATATGATCATTCTGTAATACTATGCCTCAGTGTCCGACATTTGTCCAACATTAACGTTTCAGAACCAGATAGCGCCCTCCACTATCTCTCCTCTGTAAGCATCCGGCACCATCTTCTCAACTATATCGCTGGTCTTGTTCACCACGACCGGAACCAGTATTTTCTGATCGGGTGAATACAGCTTCTCCGCATCCTCCAGTGCATTTGCGATCAGGACGGGAAGAGCCATACCGTCTGCCGTATAAGCCAGATCTATCACCAGATACTCAGAGCTTAAGGTAAAAAGCAGTGCTCCCACGGGCTTGCCGTTTTTAAAACACACTTTACTGATATCCTGCTGATAGGCAAACCAGTCCATAAACAGCGGTACCGGAGTGCTGCGCTCATCTTCCTGCATCATGGCATCCAGCTCATCAAGCTCATCTTCATCACAATCACACAGGGATTTGCAGCTGAGACGCTTTTTCATCTTTGCCAGTGTCTCTCTCTGCGCAACCTGCGCAATGCTGAATTCAAAAATATTATTCTTTTCCCTGCTGCTCTGCATTCCGGCCAGCTCGAATATCAGCTGCTGTTTTTCACCGCCCTCATCCATATGCACTTCCATAAATGCGCCCTTAAGAGCCTGCATACTGCGGGCGCGTTCATTTCTGTAACAGAAGCGTATAAAATCGGCCTGCGCCATGACGCCGATGTTCTCATCATCAAAATAAAGCCATACTATCTCCAGCCAGTCATTATGCCTGCCTGTGACATAAAGCCCGAAAAGCTTTTTTTCTTCACCGAATTCGTTATATGCCGCAACTCCGTTGAGCTCACCGCGGCGTATCTGATTGCAGTAGCTGTCCGGTATATGCGCGGTATATTCAAGAATATTGGAAGCACCTATTTCCTCTGTACTAAACATTGTTTCCCGCCCTCTCTCTCATAAGCTTTTTAACCGCATCCCTGCATGACAGCTCCTGCTTTGAATAACTCATCAGAGGCAGCATATCCTTTATATCCTCTACGGTTTCCTTTATGGTACAGTTCTCATGTTTAACCGTAAAATCCATGACTGTATAGCCTACGCGCGTGATCAGATCCGCAACAGTCCATATCTCATACAGCTCCATTCCCTCTTCCATGCTTATCTCATTCAGGTAACCGTTTGCCGTAAGTCTGTCAAGTCCGTCCCTTATGGCTCTGGCATCGGCAACTATGCCCGGAAGCTGCTGCGTACCCCGGCTTATGGTAGTGATGCACTGCGCATCAAACTGCCAGGGATGAGCATACAGATACTGTTTTATCTCCTCAGCCCTTTTGCGCACATCGGAAAGACCTTTTATCTCACCGACCTCTTCCCATCTGTCATATTTTCTCAGAAATACAAATTCTTCCTGCTCAGACAAAAGCATTCCTTCATCCATAACCTGCGGCCTTTGCCCCCATTCGGGATCCACATACTCCGCAAGAACGGGATCTACAGGCGCCGACAGCAATACCCAGCCGATATATGCTGCTGTGGCTTCCTGCTTATATAACAGGGTGCACAGATTTTCATCGACTTTATAAGAATACTCACCGAAAGAAGCCTCAAGTATAAACTTTCTGACTTCATCGGTCGCCGGATCAAAATACTCTTTTGTAACCTCTTGCCTGAGTTTTTCCCTGGCGGCGACTATCATTGCCGCTTCGTGTCTGGTTGATATATTGACCTGTTTCAGCTTCTCTATAAGAGCGCTGTTGTTTTTTACCGCTTCCGGATACTTATTCACCAGCATGCCAAATACGGGACCGGGCCCGGGGTCGGGCGCATCCATCAGATCATCAAGCCCGTAACGCTTACGCAGCTCATCAATAAAGCGTACCCCCAGTTCCTTATTATTCCTGACCATGAGCTCATGATATAATTCACCGCTGTTCTTAAAGGCTTCAAAGGCCCGCTTACGCTCGGCCTTATCCGTTATCCTCTCACCATCCTGGGTCAGTCCGGCTGCAATAAAATAATCGCCTACCGCCTGCTCCATGCAGGCCAGTATCTCTTCAATACCGCCTACAAGTATCTGGTTTTCATTATAGTTTTCATCACCCGGAAAGTTATTGATCAGGAGCTCGTAATGATCGCGCTCATTCATAAGATTTGCGACAGCGTAGGCGAATGCCCTGCGTCCCACTGCCGTAGGCGGTTTTTCGGAAAACTCGTTGCCGTTCAACAGCTCGCGTTTTCCCGTGGCTTTGATCTCTTTATAACGTTCGAGTATATCCTCCGCCATATCAGGATTAAAATACCCTTCCTTAAGACCGTTTCTGACAGCAGCCGCTGCCAGATAACGCTTGCGTTTTCTCCAGTAGATATCTCCTTTTTCCCTGGCGCTCATACCGCCTTTTTCCATATATACTTATCCCCCTCCGAACTAAAACTTATCGCTCTCAGAATCCTATCTCTTCCTCACCGAAGATCAGATCCGCATAAGGTTCAAAGTCTGCGCGTGTAAGAACGCCTCCGACCTTGACGAACTCACTCTGTACTGCCTGCAGATAATGCTTCATGTGCACCTTGCCGTCACCGTATTCGGGATCGGCCACAGCCAGGAAAGCCGCATTAAGTATGCAGTTTTTGATATTACCACCAACCAGCTCATACTTTTCCGCAAGGAAATGTATGTCCACATCTTCGTGAAGCGGCGTATTCTTGGGTATGGTGGTGCGCCAGAGCATCTCACGCGTGGGCACATCGGGCTTACGGAACTCGACGATATATTTCATACGCCTGAAGAAAGCGGGGTCGATATTGTGCTTGTAGTTTGTAGCCAGCACCGAAACTCCGTCGTAACCTTCCACTTCCTGAAGCAGCAGGGCAGTTTTGTTATTTGCCGATGCCTGATTGGAACCGCCGTCATCGGCACGTTTTGCAAACAGGGTATCACACTCATCAAAGAAGAGGACCACGTTACATTTCTTTGCCTCACGGAATATCATGGATATTGATTTTTCGGTTTCACCGACGTACTTATCGATAACCTTTGAAAGGTCTACACGATAAAGTTCCAGATTAAGCTCGTGCGCTATAACCTGGGCGCACATGGATTTACCTGTACCGGGCGCGCCGAAGAGCAGCACCGAAAGCCCGCGGCCGTATGGATACTTCTTGTTGTAATCCCAGCCCTCGTATACGTTCTGGCGGTAAGTCATCTGTGCTATGGCCCTCTCTATAGCCTCACGCTGATCGGGGCTCATTACTATATCTTCAAAGCCGAAATTGGCTTTTATCTTCGTAGCTTTCTGGGTCAGCTCCGAACTCATCTGTCCGTAGCAGCCCTTAAACAGTTTATCGCGGCTTATCAGCACTTCTTTATCCATGGTAGCAAGCGAACGCGCGCTTCGCAGAGCGCCTTTGATCTTACCGCAGGTAAAGAGGAACTTGGTGGCCATTTCCTTCATGTCCACATTCTCCTCAAGCTTGTAATCCTTTGAGAAGAACTTCCAGCACTCGATACGTTCGGCATTCGTAGGCGTAGGGATCTCCAGATCCGTAAAGTCATCCTTTGTGATCTCTCTCATCGAAAGCTGCAGCTTTGAGATACAGAATACCAATATGCCTTTTTCGTTGAGCTTTGAAAAGGCCAGATCCATATAGCCGTAGAATTTTTCCTTTTCCTCCTCATGAAATTCCAGCTCATCCAATACGCAGCAGGCATTGGTAAGTATGCACTCTCTGGTAATGGCCCAGAGCGCCTTTTCAACAAACTGGAAATCATATACGAAAAGCTTCTTACAGTTCATGGAAATGGCACGCATGTTCTTTTCCTTGCAGAAATGCCTGATAAAGAATTTACGCCCGCTTCCCTCATCACCGTAATAAGCAAATATCCTGACGCCTTCGTTATAGCTGATCTTCATAGCCTCAAGCTGCCCCTCGTTTGCCAGGATAGGATCGAGTTCCTCATCAGAGGTGAGCATCTTTATGAAACGGCTGTAATTCTCATCCGGCTTGATCCTGTCGCGTCCGAAAAGGAAGTCGATGATCCTCTTGTCTGGAGAAACGGCCGTCGAAAAAGGCATGGAAGGTATAACATGAAGATCGAGCACCGGCAGCAGCTGCTCGAGGCAGATGGACATATCGCCGTAAGCTCCGGTTATGGAATATGTCTTTCCGTAATACAGACGTCCGGCTGATTCTATGGTAGGCGCCGAAGAACCGCCGCTCTCGTTTACTATCTGGAATATACCCGAATAATCGGTCTGTGTCGAAGAAAGGATACCGCAGGCAAAGCAGAATACGGTAAAGGGCTCGAATTTCATCTTCTCGCAAAGCTCATAAAAAGGCATATCCACGCCAGCCGCTACGGTCCTTGCAGCCTTTTCCTGTATAGCATCGATGCGCTTGATGACATCCATCTCAACCACAGGCGTGCCGCTTCTTTTGCCATCTCCCGACGAAGACCTGGAAGACGCTCCTGATGCCGAAAGGCCTGATAATTCATCCTCATCATCCATATCGTCGTTCATATCGTCATCATCATCACAGCCGAAAGCGCCCAGCAGATCTATGAGCTCATCATCTATCTCATCATCTTCCTCCTGAGCCTCTTCGCTTTCTTCTGCAGCTTCCTCTTCTGCCGGTTCTTCCTCTTCCGATATATCCGCCCCGCCATCCTGCTGGAATCGCATCACATGATCCATAGCAGCATCACTGGCCACTTCAAGATCGGGATAGAGCACGCTTTTATATCCGCCCTGTCCGTTTGAAAAAGTCCCCTTCATATCTTCCAGATACGAAGCCAGACAGCGGTTCACGCAGTCAAATACATTCTTCATGTACTCATCATAGCTTTTGAAGGTTGAATTATTATCTGCCATTATTGCACTCTCCTGTATAGAAAGATTCTAAGCTAATTATTTAATGCAGCGACGCCGGCCGCTCTCTCTATTCTGTATCGGTATGGAATATCGCGGTCCTGTCAAAGATGCTCTTAGCGGTATTGAGGGAATCGTCATCATCTCCGCCAAAGATCCCCTTATTCTTGTTAAGATATCCGAATTTGGGCCGTGGCTTATACATCATGCCCATTTCATCTTCATCCTGATCCTGCTGGATATCATTTTCTTTTTTCTTCTGTTTGTTGAGCTTCTTTGTTTCCTGAAGCATACGGTCTGTCAGACGCATTTCCCTTCCCCCTTGCGTAAGAACGCTTTATGTGATAATATTACGAATTGGAAATTATTATTTTAACATGTTTTCTACCCTTTGAAAAGGAGTATTCGGATCCGATGCTTA
>CAMOEK010000016.1:0-27064 GCA_946612125.1 uncultured Lachnospiraceae bacterium
AGTGCGATGATCCCGATTGCGAGTGTCATCACCACCATCATCATGACCATGAGGATGGGGAGTGCTGCCACCATCATCATCACGACGATGATGACGATCATGATCATGAGCATCACCACGATCATGACGATCACGACCATGAGCATCACCACGATCATGACGATCACGACCATGAGCATCATCACCACGATCATGACGATCACGACCACGAGCATCACCATCACCACCATCACCATGCTGACGAAGTATTCGGCAGCTGGGGCATGGAAACCGCATCCAAATACTCAAAGGAAGAGATCGAAGGCTTTTTATCAAAGCTCGGGGATGCTCTTACTTACGGTATGGTGCTCCGTGCAAAGGGCATGGTTCCTGCTGCAGACGGAAGCTGGATCTATTTCGATTATGTTCCCGGTGAGAGCAATGTACGCGCAGGCGCGCCTCAGCCTACCGGCAAGTTCTGCGTTATAGGATCAAAGCTTAATGAGGAAGAATTAGAGGAGCTGTTTAAGAAATGAAACCGGTATATATGATCAACGGCTTTCTGGAGAGCGGTAAAACCAGCTTTATCAGCTTTACCCTCCAGCAGCCTTATTTCCAGATCAAGGGACTTACGCTTTTACTTCTCTGTGAGGAAGGTGAGGAAGAGTATGATCCCAAGGTATTAAAAGCCTCAAAGACAGAGATCAGGGTGATAGAAGACGAGGCTGATTTTAATCCGGCCAATCTGATCGCTATAGAAAAGGAGCTCAATCCCGAACGTATCATCATTGAATATAACGGCATGTGGAATGTTAAGGATATGAAACTTCCTTTTCATTGGAATGTGGAGCAGCAGATCAGCATAATCGACGCTTCCACCTTCCCCACCTATTTCAATAATATGAAATCAATGGTGGCAGAGATGATAAGAAAGTCCGAGCTGATCATCTTTAACCGCTGCGATACCGTGATGGAAAATCTGGGAAGCTACAGAAGAAATATAAAGGCTGTTAACCAGTCTGCGGATGTGATCTTTGAGAACGCCCAGGGTGAGATCAATGAAATATTCGAAGAGGATCTGCCCTATGATCTTAAAGCCGATAAGATAGTTCTGGATGACTCTTCCTACGGCATCTGGTATATGGATGTTATGGACCATATAGAGCGTTATTCGGGAAAGACCATAGAATTCATAGCCATGGTAATGAAGCCAAAGGGTTTTGAGAAGGACGCCTTTGTTCCGGGACGCATGGCTATGACCTGCTGTGCCGAAGATATGGCATTTTTGGGCTATGTATGTAAATATGACGGGGCCGATAAGCTTAAGGACCGTGACTGGGTAAAGGTCAGCGGACAGCTTAAGAAGGAGTTCCGTCAGGATTATAAGGGCGAGGGACCGGTGATCTATGCTCAGAAGGTTGAGCGTACCCAGCGCCCTGCCAATGAAGTGATAGGGTTTAATTAAGGAGTAGGATAATGGAAGAACTTATTGAGATAATGAAGGGCATAAGGCCTGATGTAGATTTCGAGACCGCAACTGACCTGATCGATGCCGAGATTTTAGATTCCTTCGATATCATCTCCATTGTAAGCGAAGTGAATGATGCTTTTGGAGTAGAGATCAATGTTGACGATCTGCTGCCCGAGAATTTTAATTCTGCTGCGGCGCTCTATGCGCTGATCCAAAAAATCAAGTCAGAATAAGGTAAGAGCGGAATGTCGCTTGTATCCCTTGCATGTTTTAAATTTGCGCTGATCACTGTGCTGCTGTACTTTATAGTACCTAAGAAGGCACAGTGGTTTGTGCTTTTTATTGCCAATATTGTTTTTTATATCAGTTACGGTGTAAAGTATATAGTATTTCTTCTGGCGGCGGGTATCGTAAGCTATTGCGGCGCATTGCTGCTGGAAAGAGAAAATCTGTCTGCAAAGCAGCAGGCTGCAAATGCCAAAGCAGAAAAAGCCGCGGCTTCGGAAACGGCAGAGAATAAGGAAGCGGAGCGCAGGCGCCGCATGGGGCGGAAGAAGACGATCGCCCTCTTTACCATACTTCTTATCATATCTTCATGGGTTGTGCTCAAATACGGAAACTTTATTGCGGGTAATGTGGTCGCGCTGGCGTCAGTATTCGTTCCTTCTATAAGCTTTGAAGGTTTCAGCTGGGTGCTTCCTCTGGGAATGTCCTTTTATACCTTCCATGCCATAGGTTATGTAGTTGATATCTACAGGAAGAAATATCCTGCAGAAAAGAATTTCCTTAAGTATTTTACTTTTCTGGCATTCTTTCCCCATATGATACAGGGACCTTTCAGCCGTTTCGGCGAATTATCCAAGTCAATGTTCAGGGGCAATTCATTTTCCTGGCAGCGTCTGTGTGAAGGCACGGCGCGCATTATCTGGGGTGCATTTAAAAAAGTGGTGATCGCTGATCCTACGGCATCTACGGTCAATATGATCCTGGGCTCCTATAACGAATATGGCGGCATACAGATAATATTTGCGATCTTTTTGTACAGCATCAGGCTTTATGCGGATTTTTCGGGCTATATGGATATAGTCTGCGGATTCTGCCGCATACTGGATATAGGGCTTGAAGAAAACTTTAAACAGCCTTTCTTTGCAAAGACAGTTGATGAATACTGGCGCAGATGGCATATCACCCTGGGAAAGTGGTTCAGGGATTATGTTTTCTATCCGGCGTCGATGAGCAAGGCAGGAATGAAGCTCTCAAAGTGGGCCAGGGGGAAATGGGGGCCTAAGCTGGGCAAGCTTATTTCCGGATACTTCGCCATGCTCTTTGTATGGACGGCCACCGGATTATGGCACGGAGCCAACTGGACCTACCTTGCCTGGGGTTATTTAAACCTGATAGTGATGTGTTCCACCATGCAGCTTTCCGATACCTATACGGCCTGGAAAGACAAACTGCATATCAGGTCAGAGAGCTTTGGCTGGAAACTTTTTTGCATGATCAGAACTTTTATGCTGATCAGCTTTTTCAGATTCTTTTCCGTGGCGCCGGATCTGGGAGCTGCGGTTTCTACCATAGGACATACCTTTGCAGATTTCAGGATATCACTGATAACGCAGCCGTCGGCTTTCCTGCTGGATATGTTCCGTGAGGAGATAGTGCTGGCGGGTATAGGCGTAGTTGCTATGTTTACCGTCGATATCTTAGTTGAGTGCGGTAAATGGGAGAAGGTAAAGACCGCATGTCCTATAGTGCTGCGTGCATTTGCATACAGCGCAATGATAGTAATGATAGCCCTTATGATAAAAGGGGCAGATATTTCACAGGGATTTATGTATGCGAATTTTTAAGAGCAGGAAATTTAAAGCAGTATGGATGCTTGTGTGCGTGTGCGGCTTTCTGATCGCTTTTGAAGCTGTTTTTTCTTATTTTCTCTTATCGGTAAACAGCTCCATGTATTTTAAGTATGAGCTTGAGCAGTATGAGAAGGAAGGGCTTGAGGCAGACATGCTCTTTTTGGGGAGCTCAAGGGTGTTTGAAGGTTTTGTTCCGGAAGTGTTTGAAAAAGAACTGGGAATGGAACTGGTTATTAATGGCGGCAGCGCTACACAGAGGCCCGAGAGCAGCTACTATCTTTTAAAAGATATGTACAGACGCTTTAAGCCGAAGGTACTGGTAATGGGCGTGCAGTGGAACGGGATACTGGAAGAGTCTACGGATTCACAGAAGATGGAGAGCGTGCTTACCGCTTACGACAGGATGAGTCTGGCAGGAAGGCTTGAATATATACCCGCTTTTCTTTTGTCGGATCAGCTCCCTAATTTCAGCAATATTTACAGATGCAGGGGCGATTTCCGCTTTGAAAAGATGCTCAATAATGCCCGGAAACGCAGAAAGCTCGAGACCGAAGGCCATACGCCGGACACTTCGGCAGATTCGTATTATTACGGCAAGGGATTTTATTATTCGAACACAAGATGCGAGCGCGGGAATATCCCCATCATGGATGAGAATCAGGATACCTTTTCAACGGATATCATAAGCAAAGAAAAAATAAAGTATCTGGATAAGATCTGCGATTTTTGCGCTAAGCACGGCATAAAACTTATACTGGTGGCTTCTCCTATATCCATGATGAACATGTATCATATCAACGGATATCAGGAAGCCGTGGATTATTTTAATGCATATGCGCAGGAGAAAGGCGTTTGCTTTGATAACCTGAATTTCCTTAAGGACAGGGAAGAATGGCTGGGTGATGATATGATGACAGATTATATCCATCTTTACGGCGGCGCAGCTATGGAAGTGAGCAGCAGATATGCGCAGATATTAAAGAAACATCTTGACAATGAAGATGTCAGCGGATTCTTTTATAAGGATCTTGATGAACTGAAAGCGCAGGTTCACCGCGTGGCAGCCGTCAAGGCTAAGTTTGCAAAAGACGAAGCTGATGAAAAACTCAAACATGTCAGCATAGAGGCTCTGGGCAATGAACCGGAGAACTTTGTATACAGCGTGGAGATTTCTTTTGATGAAGGAGCAAGCTGGGAGAGACTTGAGGATAAATGCGGTCTTGAGGCTTTTGATCTGGATACCGGCAGCTATCCGGAGGGCACTATGATAAAGATAAGCGTGGGGCTTGGTGAGGATGATCCGGAGTGCGCATGGCAGATATACACGCTGTGATGTGATCCGGGCGTTGATGCGGCGTATGTACGGCGAATGCAGAGGCTGCAGGGACGGCAAAGGATGGAGGTTTTATGATCTGGGATCTTAAAAAATATGGTGATGAAACGGCGCTGATCGAGGGAAGAGAAGTATTGAGCTATGCGGAGCTTGATGAGATCTGCAGCCGCTTGGCCGAAAAAGCTGAGGCGCGCAGTCTGGTCTTTATACTCACCAGCAACGATATAGGAACAGTAGCGGCTTATGTTTCTTTTTTGAATAACGGGATAGTGCCGCTCATGTTGGATCATAAGATAGATCCGGCGATAATGGGCAGGATGATCGACAGCTATAAGCCTGCATATATCTGGCAGCGCGAAGAGACGTCTTATGATGAAGAAAGCTATGAGATCATTTATGCACTGAGAGGATATGCTCTTCTGCAGCGCAGACAAAAGGAGAGCCTGACACTCCATGATGATCTGGCGCTTCTGATCTCTACTTCCGGATCTACCGGCAGCCCCAAGCTGATAAGGATCAGTTATTCAAACATACTTTCAAATACAGCTTCGATAATAGAATATCTCAAGATCGATCAAAAAGAGCGAGCCATCTGCTCGCTGCCCTTAAACTATGTTTACGGGCTTTCGGTGCTGAATACGCATCTTTATGCGGGGGCGTCCATAGTGCTGACGCAGGATAACTGCTATTCCAGGTCTTTCTGGGAATGCTTCGAAAACAATAAATGCAGCTCCTTTGCAGGCATACCCTTCATGTATGAGATGATGGACAAGCTTAAGTTTACAAACAAGCGCATAAGCACATTAAAGACCATGACCCAGGCCGGGGGAAAGCTTTCACCGCAGCTGCATGAAAAGTTTGCCGCTTATGCAAAGGCGCAGGGCATAGCTTTTGTGGTGATGTACGGTGCGTCCGAAGCTACGGCGCGCATGGGCTATCTTCCCGCCACAATGGCTATAGAGAAAAAGGGCAGCATGGGTATAGCCATACCGGGAGGGCGTTTTGAACTGAGGGATGATGCGGATGAGATCATTACGGATGCTGATGTGAGCGGAGAGCTGCTCTACTACGGAGATAATGTCAGCCTGGGCTATGCCGAAGGACGCGGGGATCTGGCCAAGGGCGATGAGAACCATGGCTGCTTAAGGACCGGGGATCTCGCTTATCGTGATTCAGACGGATATTATTATATAGTGGGCAGGAAGAAACGCTTTATCAAGATGACGGGCAAAAGGACAAATCTGTCCGAAGTTGAGATGCTGATAAAGGATCGTTTCGATATAGTGGATGCGGCCTGCGCAGGCAGGGATGACATGCTGGAGGTTTATATCACAGATCCGCTGCTGAAGGAAGGGATAGCAGATTATATTTACGAAACGCTTAAGATAAACAGGCATCTGTTCAGTATATATGTGCTGGAGCAGATCCCCAAAAACAGTTCGGGCAAGGTGCAGTACGCAGAATTAAAACCCGTGGAGTAAGCTTATGGAAGAGAAGAATTATAAGCAGCATGCAGATGCCTATGTTAAACAGAGCAGCATAGGAGAGAGGTCGTCGATAGATAAGGACAGCGTGGTATTATCGAGCACCCTGGGAGCCTTTGTGGATATCGAGAAGAGAAACCTGATACGTGATTCCGTGATAGGCGATATGAGTTACACCGGGGCTGATACGAACATACTCTGGGCTGAGGTGGGCAAATACTGCAGCATATCGAGGATGGTGGATATAGGCGGCAACGAGCATGAATACAGGAATGCTTCGATGATGCCGCGATACCGTATGGAGAACAAGCTTAAGGGCAGGCTGATAAAACATCCCGCAGAGGAAAAGATCAGCATAGGAAATGATGTGTGGATAGGGGCCGGAGCCATCATCTTAAGAAAAGAAGGCCTTAAGATAGGCGACGGAGCAGTTATAGCTGCAGGTGCAGTAGTGACTAAGAGCATCCCGCCCTATGCCATAGCGGCAGGCGTGCCGGCCAAAGTGATATCCTACAGATTTTCAGAAGATATCATAGATTTTATGCTTGAGTTAAAATGGTGGGACTGGAGTTTTGAAAAGGTAAGGGATAATCTGGATGCGCTGAATGCGCAGCCCGATATCGAAAAGCTCAAAGAGCTTATGCAGAACGGATGAGGAAATAAAGATGAAAACGATCCTTGAATATATAGCTGAATATGCAGCCGATGCAGAGCATGGTAAGAGAGCAGCCCTGGTGGATACGAACGGAGAGTTGGGCTACAGACAGCTCTTTGGACGCATGCAGGGTTATGCAGACAGGCTGAGGCGCGCAGGCGTGAAGAAAGGCGACTGTGTGCTGATACGTTGTACGCAGGACGCTGCTTTCCTTACGGCTGTTTTTTCCGTGCAGTATATCGGAGGCATACCTGTTCCTCTGGAAAAGGATGCGGGCGCTGCCAGGATAAAAGAGATCGCAGCAGAGAGCAGGGCAGAGCTTTATCTTGATCATAAAGAGCCGGGGATAGAAATGGCTTATCTTTCCATGCCGGGAGAAGAGGATGACAGAGAGGCCGTATTTGAAGGATTGCATTTCCCACAGGCGGATGAAGTATCGGAGATACTGTTTTCTACGGGCACAACGGGCAAATCAAAGGGCATAGTGATAACTTACAGGAACAATATCGCCCTTGCGGAGAATATAACTGACGGCGTTAAGATGAGCAGGCAGAATGTGGAACTGATCCCCATGCCGCTGTCGCACAGCCATGGTTACAGGCGCAGTCTTGCAAATCTGTATTTTGGCAATACAGTTATCATCATAGGCGGAGTTATGGCAGTTAAGCTGATGTTCAACATGATGGATAAGTATAAAGTAACGGCCATCGATCTGGCGCCTACTTTATTGTCCATAATCTTTAAGCTTTCGAAGGATAAGATAGCTGAGTATAAGGATCAGCTGGACTATATACAGCTGGGCAGCGCACCCTTGGTGGAGGAGGATAAGGAGCACCTGAAGAAACTGCTTCCCGATACGCGCCTCTATAATTTTTACGGCAGCACAGAGGCAGGCTGCAGCTGCATACTGGATTTTCAGGATGATAAGATAAGGCCGCACTGCATAGGCAGGGCCACTAAGAATGCGCAGTTTATCTTTGCGGATGAGAATAAGAATACGGTGGAAGCCGATGCGGAGCACCCTGCATTTCTGGCTACCGGCGGAGCCCAGAATATGAAGGAATACTTTAATGAGCCGGAGCTTACCGCACAGACGGTGAAGAATGGTTTTATCTATACTAACGATCTGGGTTATATCGATAAAGAGGGATATATCTATTGTCTGGGAAGGCAGGATGATGTCATCAATTTTGCCGGAGTAAAGATAAGTCCTGATGAGATAGAGATCGAGGCTGTCAAGTATAAGGGCGTAAAGGACGCCGCCTGCGTGCCGGTGGCTGATAAGACTTACGGACAGGTTCCCAAGCTGTTTGTTAGTCTTCAGGACGGCTGCGGGGACTTTTCTGCAAAGGATTGCACGGAGTTCCTCAAGGGCGTGCTGGATGCAAATAAAGTGCCCAAGTATATAGAGGTGATCGATGAGATACCCAGAACGGGCAACGGAAAGATACAGAGAAAGAAATTACTTAAGGTCTGAAGCGGGCAGACTGCCCTCATAAAGAGCGTGATGAAGTTTCTCCCATAGTTCACCGTAGCCTTCTGAAGCAGGACTTACGGGGCGTTCTATGGGGTTCTTTTCGTTAAAGAGGATCTGTCCCAGCTGACCGAATACTATTATGCGGGTACCCAGTATCAGGGCTTCCTGAATATTGTGGGTGATGAAGATGATCGTATTCTTTTCATTTTCGGAGATTTTTAACATCTCCTTCTGAAGACCGCTTCTGGTCATGGCATCCAGCGCCGCAAAAGGTTCGTCCATAAGGATGATGGGAGAGCGCAGGGCAAGGGCTTTTGCTATGGCCACACGCTGTTTCATGCCGCCTGATAACTGATGTGGATATTGATCGGCACAGCCTTCAAGACCCACCTTGCGAAGAGCTTCCAGAGCCTTTTCTTTAAGCGCAGCTTTGTCTTCCTTAAGGTTTAAGCTGAGCGGATAATACACATTCTTAAGAACGGTCTTCCAGGGAAAGAGCTGGTTAAAATCCTGAAATACCATAAAACGGTCTATGCCCGGAGCACGCCTTTCACTGCCTTCAACCAAAACACTGCCCTGATATTCCTCAAAGCCGGCTATGCAGCGCAGCAGAGTTGATTTGCCGCAGCCCGAAGGGCCCAGTATGCACAGGAATTCGCTTTTTTCAACTTCCAGATCCAGGTCTTTTATGACGAGCTGTTCATGTCCGTCGTTTTCGTATTTTTTTGTAAGTGAGCTTATCTTAAGCAGGGTTTCACTCATTTGGTCATACCCCATTTTCTTACGGTATTATTCTCTATCGGTCTCAGGATGCCGTACTGCACGATCACGCCTATGATTATTATCACAAGCAGGGTAGCGTACATTTCGGCATTGTTCATATTCGTGCGCATCTGATTGATGAAAAGGCCTATTCCGGGACTGGAGGCTATACCGAATATCATTTCGGCGCTTATAAGGCCTCTCCAGGCTCTGGCCCAGCCGCTCTTTAAACCGGAAACAATATAAGA
Source organism: uncultured Lachnospiraceae bacterium (assembly GCA_946612125.1). Classification (GTDB taxonomy): domain Bacteria; phylum Bacillota; class Clostridia; order Lachnospirales; family Lachnospiraceae; genus NK4A136. Next base: position 9,266 of record CAMOEK010000016.1, read on the forward strand.
TGCGGCGGCGGGAAGGTAGACGCCGAATATAAGTCCGGCACCCTTGAGCCCCATATTTTTCCCGGCTTCCACGTATATCCTGGGAGTTGCGTTAAAACCGTCCAGCATGTTTCTGGACATAGGCCATAATACGGCATGGACCACCAGGAATACTATGACTTCTTCTCTTACGCCAAAGATTATGATCACGACCGGAAGCAGCGCGATGCCCGGCAGCAGATCGAAAACAGAGACGGTCAGATCATAGATCTTAAAAAAGATATAGCTGACCATGGAGAGACCGGATAGTATGAAAGCCAGCACGACGCCGATCAGCAGACCGGTGAGCAGCAGCTTCATTGAATTGGCTATATAGATCCAAAGCGAGGTACCGGCGTAACCTTTAACAAAGTTCTTGATAAAAGCCGCGCCGATCTGCTCAAGTGAAGGGAATATAAGAGAAGAGCGAGGCCCCAAAAGTCCGGACTTCGCTACATACTCCCATATTGCCAATAATGCAATAACATAAATGATCCTGGCTATAACGGATCCTTTGTGAGCTTTCTTACCCTGCATTTAGTCTCCCGAAACGTTATCAAATACCAGATCGGAATAGGAAGAGAAGCTGCTCTCTATAAATTCGTTTTCCGACATGAATGTTGCCAGGGTAAAGATGCCCTTTGTTTTTGCAGAATAAACTCCCTTTTTGAGATAATCAAGCTCGGCTTCGGGAGTGTTGCCGTCAAATTCGCTGTTCATGGCAGCCACTTCTTCGAGATTGCCGTTCAGATAATCGATGGAATCGCTGATTGCCGCGCACAGAGCCTTGTAAAGCTCGGGCTGATCATCATGAAGGGCGGTGGAAGCCACGCCTACGATAAAGGAATTCTCAACGGGCCATGCGGCATTTATCTCACTGATCTCATGAAGATCGGCATTATCATGCTCTTTAAAGATGTAAGGGCTGGAGGTGAGGTGGCATTTTACATTGCCGGATTCAAGTGCAGCCATACCGTCGGGGTGCTTCATTGCAACGATATTGGAATCAAGCGCATGAGCATCGTAGCCGTTATCGGAAAGAGCCTTGCCCAGGATGATGTGCTGTATGGAGCCGATGTTTACAAGGGCGATCTGCTCGTTGCTGCCTGCCAGATCAGCCAGGCTTTTTATATTCGCGTCAGAGGTCATAAGGCCGTGCTCCTGGCCGGAGAGGTTGGTAAAGATCTTGTAGCCTACATTTTTTGCTACGCCGGAAATGGCCGGTGCAACGCCCAGAAAGCCTACATCCAGGGTGCCGGAAGCAATGCCGGTATTTATGTCGGCACCGGAGCTCATCTGTGTCCAGGTTACGGTAACATCCGCGCCGGTAGCTTCTTTGTACTTTTCTTCGATCAGCTTGTTGTTCATGCATACGATGAGAGGCGCATAAGCCAGGCCGTACTGATAAGCGATATTGATGGTGGCATCGCCGGCTGCGGGCGCACCATTGTCACTACCGCCTTCTGTGGTGGCAGCGGGAGCGGTGGCGCTGCAGGCGCACAGGCAGAGTGTCGCAACGGCAGCAATGATGGTTCTGAACAGTTTCTTTTTCATAATTTATTTATATCTCCTTATTAAAATCTCTCCGTATTCTTTTCGTCGCAGTATCTGCAGCGGTATAATTCACGAACGGGATCGGCCAGATAAAAGATATGGGGCAGTTCCTGCTCGATGGAAGTGATACAGCGGGGATTTTTGCACTTCATGATGTTCTTTAACTCGAGCGGTAATTCAAGTATGCGCTTTTCAACTATCTCCCCGTCCTTTATCACATTGATCGTTATAGTATGGTCTATAACAGCCAGAACGTCAAGGTTAAGCGTATTTATATCGCATTCAACTTTTATGATGTCCTTTTTGCCCATTACATTGGAGCGGGCGTTTTTGATGATCGCCACCGTGCAGTCCAGCTTATCCAGCCCCAGATGGTAGTAGATGGACATGCTCTTTCCGGCGGGTATATGGTCAAGGACAAAGCCTTCTTCGATCTTTCCAACATTTAACATAAGTCGATTCCTCCTTTGGGGCAGCGCCCCGTTTTGACAGCGGTATTATGCCAGATCAAGCAGCGTAAGGATCAGCGCCATGCGTACATATACGCCGTACTGTACCTGCTTGAAATATACAGCCCTTGGATCGTCATCTACTTCGACGCTGATCTCGTTGACCCTGGGCAGGGGATGGAGCACCAGCATGTCTTCTTTGGCCAGATCCATCTTGGCTTTGTTCAGTATATAGAAATCCTTGAGCCTTACGTAATCCTCTTCGTTGAAGAAACGCTCGCGCTGCACTCTGGTCATGTAGAGCAGATCCAGATCGCCCATCACGTCTTCCAGCCTTATCACCTCTTTAAAGGTAATGGCTTTATCCCATAGCATGTCGCGCAGGTAGCCGGGGATGCGCAGTTCTTCGGGAGAAATGAAAACGAATCTGACATTTTCATATCTGGCCAGCGCATTTACCAGGGAGTGTACGGTGCGGCCGAACTTAAGATCGCCGCAGATTCCTATGGTGAAGTTATTGAGGCGTCCCTTTAACGACCGTATGGTAAGCAGGTCGGTCAGCGTCTGTGTGGGATGCTGATGACCGCCGTCTCCCGCATTGATAACGGGGATCTTTGAACGGCTTGCTGCCACCATGGGCGCGCCTTCTTTCGGGTGGCGCATCGCGCAGATATCGGCAAAGCAGGAGATGACCCTTATGGTATCCGATACGCTTTCGCCTTTTGCGGCGGAAGATGAGCCGGCGTCGGAGAAGCCTATCACAGAGCCGCCTAAGTTGAGCATCGCAGTCTCAAAGCTTAAGCGTGTTCTGGTGCTGGGCTCGTAAAAGCAGGTGGCCAGTTTCTTTCCGGCGCATTTGTGCGCGTACTTTTCCGGATCCTTTTCTATATCTGCAGCCAGATCAAAGAGTTTATCAAGTTCCTCCACGGTAAAGTCCATGGGGTTCATAAGATGTCGCATAACTACCTCCCAAAAAAGAGAAGCGCTAAGGCTTCTCTAAAAAATCATTTAATAACTAAAAGGTCGCTTACTGCTTTACGCCTGGGGGCGGTGGGTTCTTCTGCCGGATATCCGATGGGGATTATGGCAATGAGTTCCTGCCCTTCGGGAACTTCGATCAGCGAAGATATGGTATCGATGTCAAAAAGTCCCATGATAACGCTGCCAAGTCCGTGTTCATAAGCGGCAAGGCAGAATGTCTGTGATGCCACGCCTGCATCGAAGAATTCCCAACGGTCTTCCCTTATGGTGGAGAAGGAGCCGTCGCGTTCAAAACCTGAGCGGTTCTTAACGACGCAGACAGCGATGAGAACCGGCGCCTGTCTGATGATGTCGCCGTTGCCGGGCCATATTGTGGTGCCTTCGGCTGCGATCTTTTCTTTAAGAGCAGGATCCTTGACCGCTATATAGCGCGTGATCTGTGAATGTTTCCAGCTGGGTGCATAGGATGCTTCTTCAACGATCTCCTGAAGCACTGCGTCATCAACGGGTTTATCCGAGTATTTGCGTATGCTTCGTCTTCCAAGTATCATTTCTTTTCCTGTCATAGCCACCTCCTGTTTATAAAAATTCACTGCTCCATATACTAACATAAAGCCTCATTATTTTCAAGCGTTCTCGTTGACACGATATCGCTTTATAGAGTAAACTAGGGAGAATAGAACTTATGGCGGCACAGGAGCGCGTCATAAGTAAATATACGGAAATGAGAAAAAAACATGTCAAAAGATCTGAGTGAATTAAGGCTGGAACTCGACAGGGTCGACAAGCAGCTGGCAGCGCTTTTTGAGGAGCGCATGCAGATATGCTCCGAAGTAGCGGAGTTTAAGAAAGCAAACAACAGGAAAGTATTTGATAAGGAAAGAGAAGAAGCCAAATTAAACGCGGTCAGGGATCTGGTAGACGGCGAGCTCAACAAGAAGGGCGTTGCGGAGATATTTACCCAGCTGATGAGCATCAGCAGAAAGCTTCAGTATAAGAAACTGTCGGAAAGCATGGAGCTGCGGCTCCCCTTTATCCCTGTGGATGCGCTGGATACGGACGCGCATGTCGTGTATCAGGGAGCGGAAGGCTCTTATTCACAGGCGGCGACAGAGACCTTTTTTAACCGCAGGGACAATATCAGCCATGTTGATACCTTCAGGGATGCGATGCAGACCCTGGATGAAGGCACCGCAGCTTTTGCAGTGCTTCCCATAGAGAATTCCACAGCCGGCATAGTAAACGAGATCTACGATCTGCTGGCGGAATACGAGCATTTTATCGTGGGCGAACAGATGCTGGAGATAAACCACTGTCTCCTGGGCGTGCCGGGAGCTGATATCTCTGATATTAAGACGGTCTTCGCCCATCCCCAGGCGCTCATGCAGTGCGAGCATTTTCTGAGGGACAAGAGCTGGGAGCAGGTATCGATGAAGAATAACGCCTTTGCCGCAAAGAAAGTGGCGGATGAGGCTGATAAGAGCCAGGCAGCCATAGCCGGGGCTCATGCAGCAGGCTATTACGGTCTTGATATTTTAAAACGCGGCATCAATCAGGAAGGGAATAATACCACCAGATTCATAGTGGTAAGCAATCAGAAGATCTTCCGCCGCGATGCAAAGATGATCAGCCTGTGTTTTGAACTGCCGCACAGGAGCGGAGCGCTTTATCATATATTGTCACACTTTATATATAATGACCTTAACATGACCAAGATAGAGAGCCGTCCTGTTGAGGACCGCAAGTGGGAATACCGTTTCTTCCTTGATTTTGAGGGCAATCTTTCCGATCCTTCTGTGAGGAATGCTTTGTGCGGATTAAGAGAGGAAACAAAAAATCTTAGAGTATTGGGGAATTATTAGGATGAAAGACACAATTCATGTACATGACAGAGAACAGCTCAAATTAAAACTGATCAGGGATTTCCGCGTCTTTTACAAGACCTATAAGGAATGGATCGAGTTATTCATGGATGCGATGGAGAATCGCAATGTCTATGAAGAACTGGTAAGACGCGTGCTGGTCGCTGCGGAGGATGCAGGCTTTACAGGCAATGTATGGCAGTGCGTCATCACCGAAAGCCTGCTTCTGGATGAGAATCCCTTCAGCCTTGCAGCCGAGCACAGAGAGGAAGTTAAGGGCAGCATAAGGGAATATGCGCTTAACGCCATGATCGCGCTGGACAGCTTTAAAGACCTGCCCGGATCGGCGAACTTTGAGTTTTATACCGCCGCAACAGACGGCAAGAAATACAGCCCTCTTATAAGGGAAGCAATCATGGAGCATTCAAAGCGCATGTGGTCCGCCACCGATCCCGAAGACAGACTTAAGGTGATCGAGCATTTCTACAGGGATTACGGCGTGGGATGTCTGGGACTCCACCGTGCTTTCCGCGTGGGAGAAGGCGGAGAGATAGTGCCCATACTTAATGTGGCTTCATGCTCTCTGGATAATCTGGTGGGCTATGAGCGCCAGAAGCAGATGCTGTGCGAGAATACGGAAGCTTTCCTTGCAGGAAGAAGAGCCAACAATGTGCTGCTCTACGGAGAGGCCGGCACGGGCAAGAGCTCCAGCATAAGAGGCATACTGCATAAGTATTATGACAAAGGCCTGCGCATGATAGAGGTCTATAAGCATCAGTACAAAGAGATCCCCCAGCTGATCCGCAATATCAAGGATCGTAATTACCGCTTCATTATCTATCTTGACGATCTTTCTTTCGAGGAATTTGAGCTTGAGTATAAATATCTTAAAGCTATCATAGAAGGCGGACTGGAGGAAAGGCCGGAGAACGTGCTGATCTACTCGACATCCAATCGCAGGCATCTGGTGCGCGAAAGCTTTAATGACAGGCCGGAGAGCCCCCTGGATAAGCATAAGAACGAGACGGTGCAGGAGAAGCTTTCGCTCTTTGCGCGCTTTGGCGTTTCGATCTATTACGGGGCGCCCGAGCAGAAGGAATTCTACAATATTGTAGAGACCCTTGCGGCGCGCTATGAGCTGCCTTACGGCTCTGATGAGCTAAGGCTCATGGCCAACAGATGGGAGCTCAATCATAATGGTTTATCCGGAAGGACAGCCGTTCAGTTCATAGATTATCTTCGTGGCAGGGCAGAGGGGGATATGGATGGCAGAAAAGAAGAATAATACCAGACTCTTTGCTGCCCTTGATGTGGGCAGTTTTGAGCTTTGTCTTAAGATATTTGAGATCAGTTCGGGCGGCATCAGGCAGCTGGACCATCTGCGCCACAGGTTGGCGCTGGGCACGGATTCCTATGCCACCAGAAAGATCAGTCACGTAAAAATGGAAGAGCTTTTCCGCATCCTGCAGGAATTCAAGGATGTTATGCGTGAATATCATGTAAAGGATTATCGGGCTTATGGCACGTCTGCCTTTCGCGAGATCGATAATACCGAGATACTGCTGGACAGGATCAAAAACCGCAGCGGCATCGATCTGGAAATATTAAGCAATTCGGAACAGAGATTCCTCGATTACAAAGCAATAGCGGCCAACGGCGATCAGTTTGACGCGATAATAGTAAAGCCGACGGCCATCGTGGATATAGGCGGCGGAAGCATTCAGCTTTCGCTGTTTGACAAAGGCGCGCTGGTCATTACGCAGAGCTTAAAGCTGGGAGTGCTGCGCCTGCACGAGAGGCTTCAGTCCATGAAGCCGCGATCAACGCAGATAGAAGCTCTGATGGACGAGATGATAGACGGACAGCTCTCCGTCTTTAAGAAGATGTATCTTAAGGACAGGGAGATAAAGAACCTGATCATCATGGATGATTACCTTTCGGACAGATTTGAGAGCGCCGTTCCCGGAGTGGGTGCTGACCGAGTGGCACGGATCGGGGAATTTATGGAGTTTGCCGAAGCCATAATGGGTGAAGGCAGCGAGGAATTATCGGACAGGCTGGAGATATCGGAAGAGAGCGTTCCGCTGCTTAAGATATCCACAGGCATAATGAAGCGCGTGGCAAAAAGCTTTGGTGCGGATACACTCTGGGTGCCGGGAGCCACGCTATGTGACGGCATCGCTTATGAGTATGCGGAACAGCACAGACTCAAGGCTGCCAGCCGCGACTTCGAAGCCGACATACTGGCATGCGCGGCTACCATAAGCCGCCGTTATATGGGCAGCAGAAAGAGAGCGGATGCACTGGAGAATATTGCCCTGGCTGTTTTTGACGGCATGAAGAAGGTCCATGGCATGGGCGAGAGACAGCGCCTTATTTTAAGACTTTCCGCAACGCTTCATGACTGCGGCAAGTTTATCAATATGACCAATGTGGGCGGCTGTTCGCATGCGATCATAATGAATACCGAGATAATAGGGCTTTCGCATCAGGAAAGGGAGATCTTAGCCTGCGTGGTGAAGTTTAATCACGAGGAGTTTGAGTATTTTGAAGAACTTTCCACCCACAGTGATGTTACAGAAGAAGCCTATCTTAATATAGCCAAATTAACGGCTATCCTGCGCATAGCCAATGCGCTGGACAAGAGCCATAAGCAGAAGATCAAAAATGTGCGCGTATCGTTAAAGGAAGACATGCTCTTTATAGATGTTGATGCGGGCGCGGATCTTTTATTTGAACAGGAGCGCCTTAAGAGCCGTGCTTCTTTCTTTGAAGAAGTGTATGGTTTAAGGCCCATGATAAGGCGCTGTTTATAAGCGGCGAAGGTATTTCCGGAGGGACACATGGATTATTACAACAGTAAATATTACACCAATCGGGAGCTTTCATGGGTGCGCTTCAATGAGCGCGTTTTATCGGAAGCAAAGGATAAAGAGATAGAGCTTTTTGAGAGGCTCAAGTTTTTGAGCATAACGGCGTCAAATTTAGACGAGTTTTTTATGGTGCGCGTGGCTTCGCTGAAAGACATGGTGCACGCGGGCTATACCAAGAAAGACATAGCGGGTTTAAAGCCTGAAGAACAGCTTAAGCTGCTTTATCCCGTGCTTCACGACTTTGTAAAGGATCAATATGCCACCTATCATAAACTGGCTGCGGAATGCAGCAAACATGGGCTTACGATGGTGGAACGTCAGGAGGATATGAGCGCCGAAGAAGCCACTTATGCGGATAAGTACTTTATGGAGGATGTATATCCCGTGCTCACGCCCATGGCAGTGGATTCTTCCAGACCTTTCCCGCTCATCAAGAACAAATCGCTTAACATATGCGCGCTGCTGGCCAAGAAGGGCAAGGATCCCGCAAAGGAAAAGAATCAGGAGTTTGCCACGGTGCAGGTGCCAAGCGTTCTGCCGCGTCTGATACAGCTGCCGTCAAAAGAAGGACAGAAACGCGTTATACGCTTAGAGGAAGTGATCGAAAGGAATATCGACAAGCTCTTCCTTAATTACGATCTGATAAGCGCATCGCCGTTTCAGATAATGAGAAACGCCGATCTTCCGATAGAAGAGGAAGAAGCGGAGGATCTGCTGAAGGAGATCGAAAAGCAGATCAAACGCCGCCAGTGGGGTGAAGTCATACGTCTGGAAACTGAGAAAGGCATCGACAAGCGCCTTTTGAAAAAACTGAAAAATGAGCTGGCTATTAACGAAGATGATATCTATGAGATAAACGGACCGCTGGATCTGACCTTCCTTATGAAGATCTACGGACTGGACGGTTTTGAAAAATATAAGCACAGATCGCCCGAACCCTGCGCGGTTCCCAGACTGCCTGCGGGCTGCGATGTGTTTGAGGCTATACGTCAGGGAGATATATTCCTGCATCATCCATATCAGTCGTTTACGCCCGTGGTGGAATTCATCAGGCAGGCAGCGGCCGATCCGGATGTGCTGGCCATCAAGCAGACGCTTTACCGTGTAAGCGGTAATTCACCCATAGTACGCGCGCTGGCCGAGGCTGCGGAGAACGGCAAGCAGGTTTCGGTGCTTGTAGAGCTTAAGGCGCGCTTTGACGAGGAAAACAATATAGGCTGGGCCAGGATGCTGGAAAAATCCGGCTGTCATGTTATCTACGGCCTGGTGGGATTAAAGACCCATTGCAAGATAGCGCTGGTGGTGCGCCGTGAAGAGGACGGCATCAGGCGTTATGTGCATCTGGGAACTGGCAATTACAATGATGCTACGGCCAGGCTGTATACGGATATGGGACTGCTTACCTGCGCGGAATCAATAGGAGAGGATGCTACTGCTGTATTCAACATGCTCTCGGGTTATTCCGAGCCTGTTCATTGGAACCGTCTTTCACTGGCGCCGCTTTGGCTAAAAAAGCGCCTGCTGCGCCTGATAAAGCGTGAGACTGCGGCTGCACGCGCAGGGCGGCAGAGCGGCATTAAGGCAAAGATGAATTCGCTCTGCGATCCGGATGTGATAGCCGCGCTGTATGAGGCTTCGGCAGCGGGTGTGCATATCGATCTGCTGGTCCGCGGCATATGCTGTTTAAAGACCGGCATAGCCGGAGTGAGCGATAATATAAAGGTTTATTCGATAGTGGGCAATTATCTGGAGCACAGCCGTATCTTTATCTTTGAAAACGACTGTGATCCGGAAGTATATCTGGCCAGCGCCGACTGGATGCCGCGTAATCTGGAGCGCAGGGTCGAGATAATGTTCCCCATCGAGGATAAGCAGATCAGGGAGAATATCATACATATCCTGGATGAGCAGTTTAAGGATAATGCAAAGAAGCATGTGCTGATGCCCGACGGAAGTTATAAAAAGAAAAAAGTTAACAGGGACGTGCGCTTCTCCTGCCAGACAGCTTTTGAAGAAGAGGCTGCCGGACTTTTGCAGAAGCCCGCTGCGATCAAAGACAGCAGACGCTTTATACCTATGGAGAGGATAGAGTGAGGAAATGAGTTCATCAACAAGATATATCCTGGCTTCCGGCTCGCCGCGCAGAAAAGAGATACTGAGCCGGCTGGGATTCGAATATGAAATAAAGGTATCGGATTGTTCGGAAGAGCATGATGATATGCCGCCGGCGAGTATAGTGGAAGAGTTATCCCGCAGGAAGGCTCAGGCAGTGGCTGATCAGCCGGATACAGACGGCGAATGCATCATCATAGCGGCAGATACGCTTGTGGCGCTTGACGGCAAAGTACTCGGAAAGCCGGCAGACAGAGCAGATTCGGAGCGCATGATAAGAGCTCTTTCAGGCAGGGCGCATCAGGTATATACCGGGGTGACGCTGATACAGCTGCCTTCGGGAAAGCGCAGCACTTTCAGCGACAGGACGGACGTGCACGTCAGAGAGCTTACGGATGCGGAGATACGTGAATACGTAGATTCCGGTGAAGGAGATGATAAGGCCGGAGCATATGCTATTCAGGGGGAATTCGGCAGGTTTATAACAGCTTTTGAAGGAAGCAGGGATAATGTTATAGGTTTTCCGTCAGAGATGTTTATGTCGGAGCTTAATAAATTTAAGGAGGTTACAGAGCATGAGCAGTGAGTATGATGAGGCTGTATTGGATGCCTTTTTGGAACAGCAGGAGAAGCTTTTTCCGGAGGCAGTGGCAGAAAGCCGCGAAGAGGCAGAGGAATTCCTGACGGATTCAATGGCAGTGGTAGTGGATTCGATCGAAGAAGCCATTGATTACCTGGAGGAGCTGGGCATGGATGTTGCCGAAATGGAAGCTGAGGATATCGCAGAAGCAGAAGAAGTATTTGCGGTAGGTGACGGCAGATATCTGATAGTGGATGTGTGAGTGCCCACGCTCTGTCATCCTGAGCGCCCACATTCTGTCATCCTGAGCGCAGCGAAGGATCATTCCGCCTTTCAAAGCATAATACCAAAAAGGGAGCCTTCAGGCTCCCTTTTAAATATCTGCTTGTTAATATTTCTTATAAATTGTTCAGCAGGTAGGTGTAGTTGCTGAGTGAAATTCCGCCTTCGCTGAATGAGAGCGGATCGATGAACCACTTGCCGTTAGCCTTGACGATATTGGCTTCCATGGTCGTGGAGTCGTCATCATCTTTGCCTTTGATGGTGACTTTAACCTTGACTTCGTAACCTTCTGTGATCTCGAAATTGTCAAGCTTCTTTAAGAGATTTTCGCCCATCTTTGCAGCTTTTGCTGTGTTGAGCTCTGAATCGTATTCATCATCAAGTGCATCTGATATATCTTCCCAGGTATCCTCGTCATCAAGATCTGCATTTTCAAGCGTTTTGATAAGGCTGTCATAATTGTCCTGAAGTTTTTTGATATCCTTGTCGCTCAGCTTTTTGTTCTTCTTCCATTCGACGGATACCTTCCAGTTCTTGCCGAATTCATCTTCGATACCGTCATATGCTTCTTCGAAAGCATCCTTGATCGCATCGTCAAGTTCTTTTTTTGCATCGCCACCCTTGATCAGACCAAGCGCTTCCTTGTAGGTTTCGGGTACAAAAGAAGGAGAAATGCAGGTGAGATAAGCGTTTACATCTGTGCTCTTGCTGTTTACAAGGCTGACAAGCTTGTTGACCGGCTGCTTGTATCCGCCGCCAAGTACCAGACAAAGCACTACTGCAATTACGATAACAAAGCACGCTGCTACACCGATAAGTATAAACGGGAAAGGACTCTTCTTTTTGGGCTCTTCCACGGGAGGAGCGGAGAAGAGAGGATTCATGCCGGGCTGGGGCTGCTGGCCCATGTTGTTTTGATCCATGCCGCCCTGATTCATGCCATTCATGCTGTTCATGGGATTCATGTTATTCTGAGGCATTCCCTGACCCTGCTGCTGATCATTGGTATTGCTGTTAAAAACAGGCATAGGGAAAGGTGAGCCTGACTGCTGGCTGCCGGCATTATCTGCATTACCGTTCTTAACCGGTTCAACATCCGCTAATGAATTGCCGCAGTTGTTGCAGAACTTGGTATCGTCCGGCATTTGTGCATTGCATTTAGGACAGATCTTCATAGTATTGTTTCCTTTCTTTGTTTGGGGTTGTTAACATAACTTGGCATAAAGTATAAACTCTTTTATGAAATATGTCAAATCAGCATATGTCGGACAGATGGCTTCTTATGATAGGCGCGAGGCCGTCATGGTCATTGTCGGCAGCTGTTACTATATCGGCGGAAGCAAATACCTGCGGATTGCCGTTGCACATGGCTACACCGCAGCCGGCGGCTTTTATCATGGAAATGTCGTTTTCTTCGTCGCCGGCCGCTATAGTATCAGCGGCATCTATCTGAAGATGATCGGCCAGTTCCTTAACTGCCGCACCTTTACCGGCAGTCGAATTAAACACTTCGAGATACCATGGATTCGAGCGTATGGCAGTCAGGCTGTCCCTTTTAATAAGAGAGATCATCTTATCAAGTCTGCCGTTTTCCTGCAGGTCTATACACAGCATTTTGCAGGGCGGTTCGGGTATGCCTTCGGGAAAGTCAGGCAGCAGCTTTATGGGAAGTTTTACGACCCGTGTATAATATCGAAGTTCATCATTCATCCGGGGAGCAAGTATGCCGTTTTTGTCATAGCTGTGGCAGTGAAGTCCTATGTCAGCGGCCACGCGGCCCACTTCCATAACATCTTTCATAGGGATGCTCTTTCTTATGATATCGCGTCCTTCACGGCAGGAATATATCTGCGAGCCGTTAAATGCCACAGCGAAAGGTTTAAAATCCTCAAGCTTTTGTTCCTTTATAACCTGTAATATGCTTACAAGCGGTCTTCCGGAGGAGATAGCAATGAGATTCCCGGCATCATGCCACTCGCAAAGAGCGGCATAGGTGTCGGGAGTGATCTGTTTTTCGGTATTCAATAAAGTGCCGTCGAGGTCAAAGAAGAAAATCTTAGTTTTCATCATCCTCAACCTGTGCCTGATATACGGTGCGCTTTCTTGCCATCTCGTCTGCCTCAAGGTATTCGTCATAGGTGGTGACTTTGTCGATGATGGTACCGTCAGGCAGGAACTCGATTATGCGGTTTGCCGTAGTCTGTACCAGCTGATGGTCACGGCAGGCGAAGAGTATCACGCCGGGGAACTTGAGCATGCCGGTATTCAGCGCGGTTATGCTCTCCATATCCAGATGGTTGGTGGGCTCATCAAAGATAAGGCAGTTGGCGCCGCTTATCATCATCTTTGAAAGCATGCAGCGGACTTTCTCACCTCCTGAGAGCACCTTTACTTTTTTGACGCCGTCTTCGCCGGGGAAGAGCATACGTCCCAGATAACCGCGGACATAGGTTACATCCTTAACGGGTGAGTAGCCCATGAGCCAGTCGGTTATGGTATAGTCGTTATCAAATTCCTTTGAATTGTCCTTGGGGAAATATGCCTGTGAAGTGGTAACGCCCCATTTGTAACTGCCGGAATCAGGCTCGCGCTCGCCCATCAGTATCTGGAAGAGAGCGGTCTTTGCCTGCTCGTTTCCGCCGACAAATGCTATCTTATCCTCATGCCCCATGGTGAAGCTTACGTGATTTAAAAGCATATTGCCGTCATCGCCCTTAAGGCAGATGTCTTCAACAAAGAGCACTTCGTTGCCGATCTCACGGTCGGGACGGAAGTCGATATAGGGATACTTACGGCTGGAGGGCTTGATCTCGTCAAGCTGGATCTTTTCCAGCGCGCGCTTACGCGAAGTAGCCTGTTTTGATTTGGAAGCGTTTGCGGAGAAGCGGGAGATGAACTCCTGCAGTTCCTTGATCTTTTCTTCCTTTTTCTTGTTGGCTTCCTTCATCTGCTTGATCAGCAGCTGGCTGGACTCGTACCAGAAGTCGTAGTTGCCGGCATAAAGCTGTATCTTACCGTAATCTATATCCGCTGTGGAAGTGCAAACCTTATTCAGGAAGTAACGGTCATGGCTGACTACGATCACGGTGTTTTCAAAATTGATCAGGAATTCTTCCAGCCAGGCGATGGCATCCAGATCCAGGTGGTTGGTAGGCTCGTCCAGAAGCAGTATATCGGGATTGCCGAAGAGCGCTTTGGCAAGCAGTACTTTGACTTTTTCGCTGCCGTTAAGGTCTTTCATCATGGAATAATGCAGGGAAGTGTCGATGCCCAGACCGTTTAAGAGGGTAGCGGCATCGGATTCGGCTTCATAACCGTTCATCTCGGCAAATTCGGATTCGAGCTCGGCGGCCTTAATGCCGTCTTCATCGGAAAAGTCTTCCTTCATATAGATGGCATCCTTTTCCTTCATAATATCGTAAAGCCGTTTGTTACCCATTATTACGGTATCGAGAACACTGTAATCATCATATTTGAAATGATCCTGTTCGAGCACGGATAGACGCTGGCCGGGGGTGATGCTTATTTCACCGTTCGTGGTATCCAGATCACCGGAGAGGATCTTTAAGAATGTAGATTTGCCTGCGCCGTTGGCACCGATAAGTCCGTAGCAGTTGCCTTCGGTGAATTTGATGTTGACGTCCTCGAAGAGGGCCTTTTTACCTACACGGTAGGTCACATTGTTTGCTGCGATCATTGAACTGTTAAACTCCTTATATTAAAAAAATATTTTCTTTTATAAATCCAGCTCGACGACTACCTGATTCTTGCCGTGTTTTTTTCCGTAGTAGAGCTTGTCGTCGGCCTGCTGTATAAGATGCTCCAGCTTATAACCGGGTACGGATTCGGTAATTCCGAAGGTCATGGTGACGTTGATGCTTTTTCCTTCAAAGATCACGCAGTTGGATTCAATGGCTTTGCGGATCTTTTCGGCTTTGATGGAAGCCATCTCTAAGGGCTCACTTACCAGTATGAGTATTTCTTCACCGCCCCAGCGGCATACCGCGTCTGCTTCACCTACCAGAGAGGAGATGGTATCTGATACGGATACCAGCACCATATCGCCGGCGTCATGACCGTAGGTGTCGTTTACCTTTTTAAAATCATCTATATCACCCAGTATCATGGTGAAGCGCTTTCCGGTCTTTTTAAGCTGTTCCATCCGGCCCTGTATCAGCTCATTCATGCTGCGGCGGTTTAAGAGTTTGGTCAGGGGATCCTTGCGAGCCAGTATGTCAAGCTGTTCGTTCTGACTGGTCAGTATATTATTCTTATGCTGTATCTCCCATACAAAGAGATAAGAGAAAGCAATCATGATCGCAAAGCCTGCGATGGTGTTAGTAAGAAATACGACCTGCGCCCAGAAGGGAGACGGGATCGGACTTAAAGGCGGAATAAACTGCATCAGCGCATAATTGAAAAGATAACACAGTATCACCAGCAGTGAAAGGATAAAGGGAAGGGCGTGCCGCACGCCTTTCTTTGCGCTGGTCATGTAGCTGTAATAAAATGTGGAAGCAATGGCGGCAAAATAAAAGGTGCCCAGTCCGCTATCCCAGCCCAGTATCAGGGTTTCCACAAAGGTTACTGTCAAAAGCTCTACGAGCATCAATATATATAAGTGTATGAGTTCGCGTTTTTCCACCATGGGCAGGACGGTAGCAAGGCAAAAGGCAGCGAGGCCGATATTGGCTATGGATAGAAAGACCAGAGACCCAAGGAAAAAAAGCACGCCGTTTATAAGATGCAGCGCACCGAGGATGAATATACTGTATTTATATATGAGCTTTTCAGAAAAGAAGGCGTTTCCTGCTATAAGCTCTTTGATGTAGTGTTTAAAATTACTCAAGCAATATCCTTTCTTTTGTGACTACAGTCCTAATAATTATACTACATTTCGTGTTTTTTGGGAAGAGTTGAGGAAAATAAACTCTTTATACGGTTCGCAGCGGATGCATAAAAGAGGGGGATAAAGCGGAAAAACACACGGATTGGTCAAAGTGCACAATTATGGCTGACGAAATAAGGCAAATTTTTTACTTGAAAAAAAGAGAAAAAGAAACTATATTATCCAATAGTGATTAGCACTCAAAATAAATGAGTGCTAACAAACAAAAAGAACGCATAGCGTAAAGATAAAGGAGGCGTAAGTTATGAAGTTAGTACCTTTGGGCGACAGAGTCGTACTGCAGCAGTTGCAGGCAGAAGAGACAACCAAGTCAGGCATCGTCCTGCCCGGACAGAATAAGGAAAAGCCCCAGCAGGCAAAAGTTATCGCTGTAGGTCCCGGAACCGAAGAGGTTAAGATGGAAGTAAAGAAGGGTGACGAGGTCATCTATTCCAAGTATTCAGGAACCGAAGTAAAGCTTGAGGATGAAGAATACATCATCGTAAAGCAGAGCGATATACTGGCTATCATTAAGTAAATCATATCAAGGAGGCGAATGATAATGGCAAAAGAGATCAAATACGGAGCTGAAGCCCGTGCAGCATTAGAGGCCGGTGTAGATAAACTGGCTAACACAGTACGTGTTACCTTAGGACCTAAAGGAAGAAATGTTGTACTTGACAAGTCTTACGGAACACCTCTTATCACGAATGACGGTGTTACCATCGCAAAGGAAATAGAGCTTGACGATCCTTTCGAGAACATGGGAGCGCAGCTGGTCAAGGAAGTGGCAACAAAGACCAATGACGCAGCAGGTGACGGTACCACGACCGCAACCGTGCTTGCACAGGCTATGGTTACCGAGGGTATGAAGAACCTGGCAGCAGGTGCTAACCCCATCATCATGCGCAAGGGTATGAAGCAGGCTACCGACTGCGCTGTTGAAGCCATCAAGAAGATGAGTACCAAGGTTAAAGGCAAAGAGCAGATCGCTAAGGTTGCTGCTATCTCCGCAGGAGATGAAGAAGTCGGCAACATGGTAGCAGATGCTATGGAGAAGGTTTCCAATAACGGTGTTATCACCATCGAGGAATCCAAGACCATGCAGACCGAACTGGAGTTGGTAGAAGGTATGCAGTTCGACCGTGGTTATATCTCCGCATATATGGCAACCGATATGGATAAGATGGAAGCAGTTCTTGAAGATCCCTATATTCTGATCACCGATAAGAAGATCAGCAATATCCAGGACATCCTGCCTCTGCTTGAGCAGATCGTACAGTCTGGCAAGAGACTGCTCATCATCGCTGAAGATGTAGAGGGTGAGGCCCTGACCACTCTGATCGTTAATAAGCTGCGTGGTACTTTCAATGTAGTAGCTGTTAAGGCACCCGGCTACGGCGACAGAAGAAAAGAAATGCTTAAGGATATCGCTATCCTTACCGGCGGCGAAGTGATCAGCGAGGAGCTGGGTCTGGATCTGAAAGAGACCACTCTGGAGCAGCTGGGCCGCGCAAAGAGCGTAAAGGTACAGAAGGAGAACACCGTGATCGTAGACGGTGCCGGCAAGTCGAAAGCGATCAAAGATCGTGTGGCTCAGATCCAGCACCAGATCGAGGAGACCACCTCTGATTTCGATAAGGAAAAACTTCAGGAAAGACTTGCAAAACTCTCCGGAGGTGTTGCTGTTATCCGCGTAGGTGCAGCTACCGAGACCGAGATGAAGGAAGCTAAGCTCCGTATGGAAGATGCTCTGGCAGCTACCCGTGCAGCAGTGGAAGAGGGCGTTATAGCAGGCGGCGGATCGGCATATATCCACGCTGCAAAGCAGGTTGCAAAGCTGGCTGATACTCTTGAGGGAGATGTAAAGACCGGTGCGAACATCGTGCTTAAGGCTCTGGAAGCTCCTCTGGCACACATCGCAAGCAATGCGGGTCTTGAGGGCAGCGTGATCATCAATAAGGTACGCGAGTCCAAGCCCGGTATCGGCTTTGATGCTCTTAAGGAAGAGTATGTTGATATGATAAGTGCAGGTATCCTGGATCCCGCAAAGGTTACCAGATCCGCGCTGCAGAATGCTACTTCCGTAGCAAGCACACTGTTGACCACCGAGTCTGTAGTTGCAAACATCAAGGAAGACACCCCTGCAATGCCTGCAGGAGCCGGCGCCCCTGGGATGTACTAAAAAGTCAGCACAGTA
>CAMOEK010000017.1:0-26301 GCA_946612125.1 uncultured Lachnospiraceae bacterium
AATACAACACAGTTGGGCTGCTGTATTTTTATCTCTTTGGTGTTCATCACCAGCGTATGCTTTTCCAGATCCACCGCAAAGAAAGTCATGGTATTGTTCTCGTGATTTAAAGAGACCAGATGTCTGTTGTCCGGGAAAAGCGCTGCATCCTTGGGATAGTCCCCGCTTATGGGCAGAGTAAGCAGCTTGGTAAGCATCCCATCCTTCTGATCTATCGAAAAAATACTCACGCTGTTATTTCCGGCGTTTGAACATACCAGATATTTAAAGTCCTCCGAAAGGTTGAGGGCGCTGGCCGCGGAATCTCCCGCATGATAATCGTTCAGTGTTGATACGGTCTGTATCTTCTCAAATTCGGGATTATCATTGTCCTCATAATAATGATATACGACCACATTATTGCTGGCTTCATGTATGATATATACAAATCTGCCATCCTTGGATATCTTGATATGCCTGGGGCCTGAATACTGCTCGGCATGTATTATATCCACCATCTTGAGCTTGCCCTGTTCATGGTCTACCTTGTAAACCTTTGTGTGATCCAGACCAAGATCGGCAGCAAGCAGGTATTTATTGTCACGCGTCATCTTTACACAGTTAACATGAGGGCGGAAATTCTTATCGGCAACGCTTCCCATGCCCTTATGATACACTTCATCGGTGATCTCTCCTATCCTGCCGTCCTCATCAAGCCTGAGCATGGTGATCTTGCCGTCATGATAGCCTGCCACAAAAAGATAACGGTCGCTGTAATCCGTCGAAAGATAGCAGCCTCTCATGCCGTTTATGGATGCGTAAGAGATAGTCTCGAGCTTGCCGTCTTTTTTGATATGGTAAGCTTCCACGCCGTAGTCGGTGATGGAATAAAGCACCTTGCGGTTATGGGATATGGTCACATAGGAGGAGTTGCTGATCTGCACCTGCTCCTTTTCGGTGAATACTCCCTTTTCCATATCCACGTCATAGACACGCATGCCCACCTTGCTGCCCTGGGTATAACAAGATACATATGCAACATATTTACCTGCCATGTCTTTTACCTCTTTTCTATGGCTGTATACTCTTTGTGTTTTCCGACATATTTATATGCAGGGCGGATTATCTTGCCCTTGTTTACCAGTTCTTCAAGACGGTGAGCGCTCCAGCCCGATATCCTGGCTATCGCAAACATGGGCGTAAAGAGTTCTTCGGGTATGCCCAGCATGCTGTACAAAAAGCCGCTGTAGAAATCCACATTGGCGCATACGGGTTTGAATACCCTCCTGCTCTTTGTGATCAGTTCCGCAGCGATGCGCTCTACCGAATCATAAAGCTCAAACTCCGCCATCCTGCCCTTTTCCTCTGCCAGCATCTTTGTGCAGTTCTTTAAGATCACCTTTCTGGGATCGGAAAGCGTATAGATGGCATGTCCCATACCGTAGATCAGACCGCTCTTATCAAAAGCTTCCTTCTTTAACACTTTCTCCAGATAGTCAGCTATGGCCGCCTCATCCGAATAGTCGCTCACATGCTCCTTCATATCACGGAACATCTGCTGCACCTTAAGGTTTGCGCCGCCGTGCTTGGGACCTTTAAGCGAAGCTATAGCCGCTGCTATCGCAGAATAGGTATCCGTTCCCGAAGAAGTGACCACATGGGTTGTAAAGGTTGAATTATTACCACCGCCGTGTTCCGCATGCAATACCAGCGCGGTATCCAGAACAGCAGCCTCAAGCGGCGTGAACTTTCCGTCCAGTCTTAACATATGAAGTATATTCTCTGCAGTCGAGTACTCCTTCTTAGGGGTCTTGATCAGCAGATTCTTATTCAGATCGAAATGGCGGTAACCGTGGTATGCATAAACCGAGATAAGCGGCGTCTTGCCTATCATCTGCAGGCACTGCCTCAGAACATTGGGCACCGATGTATCCTCGGGATTTGCATCAAAGGAATAGAGGCTTAAGATAGCCTTCTGAAGCGAGTTCATAATATTGATGCTGGGATTATGCAGTATAACATCTCTTACAAAATCTCCGGAAAGCTCCTGCAGATCCGTAAGTATGGCCTTGAAGCTCTCAAACTGTTTCTCGTTGGGCAGCGCTCCAAAGAGCAGCAGATAGGTGATCTCCTCAAAGGCATATCTCTTGCCTTTATTGCCTTCAACCAGGTCATACACATTTATGCCCTGATAAAAGAGTTCGCCGTCAGCCGGCACCTTGACTCCATCCACAACCTTGCTGCCGTTAACATCCGATATCTCGGTCAGGCCCGTAAGCACGCCCTTGCCGTTTGAATCGCGCAGGCCGCGCTTAACATCATACTCTGAATAAAGGTTCTGGTCTATCTCGCCCGAAGCCATGCAATAGTTTACCAGCTCATTAAAAAGCTCGTTCCTGTCCTCGCTCAGCTCCATCATCGAATTCTGATACATCGCTTATTACCTCTGTCTGTTCTTATTTGTCTGCCTTCTTCAAAAGTTCATCCCATTCTTTTATTATGGAACGATCCTTGAAATAATCTATCCTCATTGCCGCCCTTACTCTCTCAAGGGTGGCGTTGGTCTTTTCCTGAGCCTTTTTAGTACCTTCGGCAATGATATCGTAAACCGAATCGATATCCGCCTCCCACTTGGCGCGTTCAGCGCGTATAGGGCTTAAAGTCTCTTCAAGAATGTTTATCAGCAGCTTTTTGCAGGTGCCGTCACCCAGGCCGCCCCTGCAGTAATGCTCTTTCATCTCATCAAGGTTCTTGTAATCCGGCAGATATCTCTCAAAATGTTCATCCCTGCAAAGCGCGGTAAGATAGGTAAATACCACATTACCTTCCAGATGTCCGGGATCCTCTATCTTAAGATGCTGGGGATCGGTGAACATCTTTCCGTTAACCTGCTTCTTTATGGTGGCAGCCGTATCCGAAAGGTAGATGCAGTTACCCAGCGACTTGCTCATCTTTGCCTTGCCGTCAACGCCGGGAAGGCGGCGCTGGGTCTCATTCTCGGGTATCATAGCCTTGGGAAGCACAAGAGTCTCACCATAGATCCTGTTGAATTTCTCGACTATCTCCCTGCACTGCTCGAGCATGGGCAGCTGATCCTCGCCTACGGGCACTACTGTAGCATCAAAAGCCGTAATGTCTGCCGCCTGCGATACGGGATAGCAGAAGAAGCCTGCCGGAAGGCCTTCATCGGCAAAGCCTCTCATCTGTATCTCTGCCTTAACGGTAGGATTGCGCGAAAGTCTTGCGGTAGTGACCAGGTTCATATAGTAGAATGTAAGGGCATGCAGCGCCGGAAGCGCAGACTGCACGCAAATGGTTGTCTTTGCAGGATCTATTCCTACAGAAAGATAATCCAGTACTACGTTGATTATATTGGATCTGATCTTTCCCGGATCCTCGACATTGTCCGTAAGGGCCTGATCATCAGCTATCAATATGTTTATCTCATCATATTCACCGGAATTCTGAAGCTGTACCCTGCGCATCAGCGAACCCACATAATGCCCCAGATGCAGTCTTCCGGTAGGCCTGTCGCCCGTAAGTATTATCTTCTTTTCAGACATTTTCTATCTCCTCTCATTTCTTCCTAAGAAGTTTTGCTTTTATATACTGAATGGTATACTCTTCACCGTATTTTGCGTTCATCTTAAGCAGGCGTTCAAGTATCTCCTGAGTTTTGGGATGCAAAAACCTGCTGATATCGCCCTTCTGATAGTATTCAAGCGGCGATGCATCCGTATAGGCTTCTTTCTGATAAGTCTTGCAGGCTGCCAGCCTGTCCATGAACATCTCGACTATATAACGGTTGGGCATGCGGGCAGGTATCGCTTTTACTTCGCCCGTTTCCTTATCCCTTATGGGATAGTCTATCCAGTATTCAAAGTGATGCTTGTTCCTTCCCTTATGATGAAGCCAGGCAGAAGAATATCCTATATCTTCGCGCTCTGCAACATTCGGGCTTCTGAAGCCCTGATAGTATCTGGCTCCGGGCAAAAATTCGGTAAGCGAATACTTGGAAAGGTCATGCGTCAGGCCCTGATAATACAGTCCAACCTTAAAACAGCCTTTCATAACTTCTATCCTGTGTTCGGTTATGGTTTTAAAATGCTCCCAGGCTTTCATAATATGTCTCCTCAATAAATAGTTATAATAACATAATTTAACTTGTATTTAAAGTGATAATTTTTTATAATGATGAAAGATCCTTCGCTTCGCTCAGGATGATGTGCATCCGGGTAAAGCGTCGTGTAATCCTTATTTCGGAGGAAAGTATAGTATGGGAAAAAAAGAAGATCTCGATGATGACGAGATGTATGTACAGCTCGATCTTGAAGACGGTACGGTAGACTGCTCCATCGTCGCCATATTCGAATGCAACGGCAGGGATTATATAGCCCTGCTCCCGCTTGACGAAGATGGTGAAAACGAAGACGGCGAGGTCTGGATCTACGGTCATGAAGAGGATGCAGACGGCAATCCTTCTCTCCGCTACATCGATGACGAAGACGAGTACGACGCCGCTTCGGACGCTTTTGACGAATACCTTGATACCGTTGAATTTGACGAGATCATTGACGAAGAAGAGGACTGATCAGACCCGCTTCTTTCAAAAATCTGCTGGGCTTTGATCTGGCCCCGGCAGATTTTTTTTGATAGAAGATAAACAGCTTATCCCTTGCCCGCGTCATGGCCACATAAAATATGCGCCTTTCCTCTTCTATCTCCTTATCCTCCTTTGCTTTCTTCTGCGGCGTGACGCCCTCATTCACATCCGGCAGCACCACCAGCTTATACTCAAGACCTTTTGAACCGTGCATGGTCATAAGCTGTACCGCATCCCTGTCCTTTTCCCTGCCGCTCTCTTTAAGATCCTTTTCATAAGCCGCTATGCTCTCCAGCCATTCTTTATAAGAATCATACTCCCTGGCAGAATCGCAGATAAAAGCCAGCTCTTCCTCTGTTTCCGCCGCATCCTTTCCTGCCGCTGCCACCTGCTGTTTCACCCATTGCTCGTATCCCATGCCTTTTCTTATATACATCAGCGCCGCATAGGTCGGCATATCCTCAAGCCCCTCAAGCTGGTACTTAAGCTTCCTGATCTCATTGCTTATCGCAGGCTTATTGCTCCTGTCATTAAGCATCGCCTGCAGATCCACCGTTTCCCCGGTAAGCGCCGCCCTGCGTATATAACGCAGCGGCTTGTTCATAAAACGCAGGAAGTTCTTTCTGCTCTTATCCCCATGGGCAAATGCCAGCATTGCCAGCATATCCTGCGCTATGCTCCCCGAGAAGATGCTGCCTATCTTTTCTTTCAGATAAAAGGGTATCCCCGCCCCCGACAGCGCCCTTGAATAATATTCAGCTCCGCTGTTGGTGCGAAAAAGCAATGCCATATCCTTATAAAGCATATGCGGATGCGCCCCGGCTATAAGCGCGCATACTGCTTCCGCCTCCTGAGCTCGCTCGTCAAAACCGTTTACGAATATCGACCTTTCGCCTTCGCGCTTTGCCTTAAGCTTCTTAAAGAACCTGGCCTTGTTATTGCCAACCAGCCGCAGGGCGGCGTCTACTATAGGCGGAGCGCTGCGGAAGTTCTCCTTGAGCGTCACCCGCTTCGCATCCGGATAATCCGCGGGAAAACCCAACATGATACCCGGATCAGCACTCCTGAAGCCATAGATAGACTGATCATCATCTCCCACGATAAACAGATTCCTGCGCGGCTCGGCCAGCATGCGCACCACCCTGTACTGCATGGGATTGATATCCTGAAATTCATCCACCAGTATATAGCGGTAGCGGTTCTGCCAGTTCATCAGTATCTCCGGCCTTTCCTTAAAAAGCCTGAAGGTATCCAGCACCATATCATCAAAATCCAGCTTATGCTCCGCCTTGAGTATCCCATGGTATTCGTTGTAGATATCAACAAAGACTTCTTTTTTAAGCAGCCCCTTCGACTCATCATAATCCTCAGGGGGAAGCCCGTCGTTTTTTAGCCTTGAAAACGCCGACAGAAGATCCTCTAAGGTCGTCTCATCATCCTCCACATCAGGATATCCTCCCAGGACCTCCTTAAGATAATAGCGTTTGGAAGCCTCATCAAGTATATTAGATCTGTTGTAGTGAAAACATTCCTTTAAGATGCCCAGGAATACGGCATGAAATGTACCAAAGTTAACATCGCTCCCGTCATCGCCGCAGAGCTTATGAAAACGCTCTTCCATCTCCAGGGCGGCTGCTTTGGTAAAAGTGATCACCAGGATATGTCCGGGATCTATCCCTGCCCTGCTCACCATATATGCTATACGACGGGTAATAACAAAGGTCTTGCCCGAACCGGGACCGGCCAGCACCATCATAGGACCATCCGTATGACGCACTGCCTGTTCCTGTTCGGGACTAAGGCCTGAAAAAATATCAGAATTCATTGGCATACCTCTTTCTGCGGGCCTTCTCTCCGCGATCTGTATGCCTTCTCAGAGTATAGAGATGATACTATACGCCTGCTGCGCTGTCAAGCAGTTCTATGCCCTTCCGTATCCTCTTAAGGCTCTCTTCCTTGCCAAGTACCTCCATTATCTCGGTAGCGCCGGCAGGAGTCATCTGCTTGCCGGACACTGCTGTACGGATGGGCCACATCACGTATCCGTTCTTTACGCCCTTCTCTTCCACATACTTAAGCAGGGTCTGATAAAGCGCATCGTTGGAATAATCCTCCTGAGCCTCCAATATGGGCAGCATGTCCTTAAGCACCTGAAGCGAAGATGCGCTGTCGGTCTTCATCTTCTTATGTGTATACATAGCTATATCATATTCGGGAAGCTCCTCAAAGAAGTCCACATGCTCTGCTATATCAGGGAATACTTCGATACGGGTCTTTACCATAGCCGCTATCTTCTTAAGGTCCAGATCCTTCTTTATGGTCTGCTTAAGATAAGGCTCTGCCATGGCGTAGAAAGTATCAAAATCCATAGCCTTTAAGTACTCGCCGTTCATCCAGCGCAGCTTGACTATATCAAATACCGCAGGAGATTTGCTTATCCTGTGATAATCAAATTCCTTTATCAGCTCATCAAGTGAGAAGATCTCCCTGTTATCCTCGGGGCTCCAGCCCAGCAGCGCTATAAAGTTTACGATAGCTTCGGTAACAAAGCCCTGCTCCAGCAGATCCTCAAATGAAGAGTGGCCGCTTCTCTTTGAAAGCTTTTTATGATTCTCATCGGTGATGAGCGGCAGGTGGATGTATACCGGGCTCTCCCAGCCAAAGGCATCATAAAGTCTCTGATACTTGGGCGAAGAAGAGATATACTCGTTTCCTCTTACCACATGGGTGATGTTCATCGTGTGATCGTCAACCACATTTGCAAAGTTGTATGTCGGATAGCCGTCGGACTTGATCAGTATCATATCGTCGAGCTCTGCATTTTCAACTGTGATATCGCCATAAAGCTCATCCCTGAAAGTAGTGGTCCCTTCGTTAGGGATGTTCTGCCTTATAACAAAAGGCTTGCCTGCTGCCAGATTTGCCTCTACCTCTTCCTTTGAAAGGCCCAGGCAGTGCTTATCATAGATGCTGATCTCCTTGCCTTCCACAACCTCGGTCTTGAGCGTCGCCAGTCTCTCTTTATCACAGAAGCAGTAATATGCCTCACCCTTTTCAACAAGCTCCTTTGCATACTTCATATATATGCCTGTCTTTACACGCTCGCTCTGCACATAGGGACCGTAACCGCCGTCCTTATCCGGCCCCTCATCATGATACAGGCCCGTCTTTTCAAGCGTGCGGTTTATGATATCGATAGCGCCTTCCACAAAACGTTCCTGATCGGTATCCTCGATGCGCAGCATAAAATCGCCGCCTTCATGCTTTGCGATAAGAAACTCATACAGCGCGGTCCTTAAGTTTCCGACATGCATCTTCCCCGTAGGGCTGGGTGCATAACGTGTTCTGATCTTCATGATTATATTTTCCTCCTTTTGTGTAAAGATCCTTCGGGCCAAAGCCCTCCGGATGACATTTCTTTTTCAGTTTCTTCTTCTGTAGTACCAGATGCCCAGTCCCACAAGAAGAACCGCTCCGGGCAGCACGCCCGTAAGTATCAGAGAGATAACGCCCCTGGCAGTGGGATCCACCAGAATGGGGTCGTAACTGTAAGGCTTGACGGGCACATCAGCCTCCGCTTCCGTTTCGGAAAGCTTTAAAAGGCTCCTCATAAAAAGCTCATAGTTGCTGCCGTTTACAGCCATGTTTATATCTTTATACAGGAAGTAATCCGTAGTATAGGTCACCACCCTGCTGATACCGTTGTCGCCATATCTCTCGGTATATACCCCCAGAGAGAACGGACCTTTTTCCATATCGCGGCCCACCTTTATAAAGGCGTTCTCTGTAGTGCGAAGAAAGGTGTTTCCGCTCACATCCGCCGTCTCCTTAAGGCGTATTCCCCTGGAGAACGGCATGTAGATAAAGCGTGTGCGGCTGGTGGTATACAAAGACCTTGTCAGCTCTCCCTCTACTATCTCGGGCAGCAGAAATTCCGGCGTGCCGTTATAGTAAGCGGGGTCAGCCTCGCTTACAACTCCGGGCATGACTTCCATGCCGAAATCCGCCAGCAGACTGTAGAAATTATCAAGCTCTGCGCCTTCGGTGTAGCCCGTGATAAAAAGCGCAGCCTTTCCCTTATCCATAAAACGCCTGATCTTTGCCAGGTCATCATCATTCATATCCTTTACGGGAGCCAGAATGAAGATGATATCGCCGTCATCGGGAATATCCTCGTGCAGCAGCAGATTGATGGATTCCATATCATAACCTGCATTTGCGATACGGGTATTGAGCTCCTCGTCAGGCTCAAATTCATCATGTCCGTTTATGCAGTATATCTTGGGCACGTGATCGTTGATAACATAACGGATGGCGCTCATGATGCGGCCTTCGCCGTCATAACCGGACACATGATAATCGGTGGTGACATATCCGCCTTCACTCACGTCATAAGCATAATCGTAGCTTACCTGATAGCAGTCGTAATAATTTACCACCCTGCTCTTTTTGCCGCTCACAACTATCATGCTGTTCGCAAGCGGCTCAACATCCGTATAATCCAGATAGAAATAAGGATTCTCCTTGGGATCGATATAGTCCACTTTGATAAAGCCGCTGCTCTCTTCTATCCTGTCCAGCGTGGCTTCCAGGGTCTCATCCTTGTCCTCGTCGTTTACCAGGACAAATATCTGAACAGCGCGGTCAAGATTTGAAAGTGTCAGCTTGCTCTCTTCCGTGATGGAGCGTATGCCGTTGTAGGTAAGGTCGACGCTCTTGCTGTCATAGGGCAGCGCCCTTACGCCGATGTTGATCGCAATTACCGCTGTCGATACCAGCACTATCTTTAAGGTATTTGCCAGGGCCCAGGGTATGCCGTGTGTCTTGACAGAGAAACGTCTGGCTGCCAGTATCTGCTCTGTATAGAAAAGCGACAGCACCACAATGGATATGTAATATACATAATCAGGCCAGTAAAGCACACCGTACAGGCTGTTGTCAAATGGTCCGGTCAGATCGAATATCGAAAGCAGCGCCGTAAGCGCATTGCCCTCACGGCTTATCATCCCGCTTATGGCCTTTATCATCGCGCTTAGCAGCAGCACAAAAAAGCTGAGCACAGCTGCTATCATCTGATTTTCGGTCAGGGATGAGATGAGCACGCCAAGCCCCAGAGCCGCAAGTCCGAAAAAGAAGAAGCCCACTACAGCCAGGACATTTTCGTTAAACGGAACCGCTCCGTAGATCCTCATTATCAGCGGATACGCCAGCAGCACCGGGAAAACCGGAAGGAATACCGATACAGCCGCCAGGTATTTGCCCAGCACTATCTGCCACAGCCTGACAGGCGAGGTAAAAAGCAGCTGGTCCGTGCGATGGCGCTTTTCCTCCGCAAAACTCCTCATGGTTATGAGGGGCATGGTAAATATGAAGATAAACAGCACGGCATCCAGAATATAGGAAAGATAAGGCATGCCGTTGGTAAGCCCGTAATACCTGAAATACCAGCCCATAAAGAAAAGGGTTATCGATAAAAACAGCCAGCCGCTCAGATTACGGAAGTTGCCCAGCCACTCCTTTTTAAAAACCGCCCACATCTTCTGCCTCCTCCTTCATGGGCCGCAAGAACGTAAGCTCAAGATAAACTTCCTCCAGTGTGACCTGACGTCCCGTCATTTCAAGTATGGTATAGCCGGCCTTTATGCAGGCCTTTGAAAGGACCTCTCTGACATCCTTTCCTCTTTTAGCGGTAACCTCTATTGTGCAGGATTCAGCATCCTCCTTACAGACCTTATGGCTCTCTATATCCTTTATCTTGTCCATGGCCCTTTCTGCTGCCGTAGCGTTACCTTTAAGCACCAGGCTCAGACGCTGTTTCTCATTATACTCCATTACCAGATGCTCGGGCGTATCGTCAGCTACCAGCCTGCCGCCCGAAAGGATCATTACATGGTCGCAAAGACTGCTGACCTCGCTCAGGATATGTGTCGAAAAGATCACGGTATGATCTTCCTTGAGCCTGCGTATAAGTTCACGCATTTCCACTATCTGCCTGGGATCCAGACCCGAAGAAGGCTCGTCTAAGATGATCAGCTCGGGATTGCCCGTGATAGCCTGCGCCAGTCCCACTCTCTGCTTATAGCCCTTTGAGATCTGCTTGATCAGATGCTGTTTGACATAGCCCAGCGCCAGAAGCTCTTCAACACGTTCCACTTCCTTACGCTTTTCCTTGCCGCTCAGACCTTTGAGTTCCGCCGCAAATCCAAGATACTCCGATACAGTCATATCGGGATACAGCGGGGGCACTTCGGGCAGGTAGCCTATATGTCTTTTGGCTTTGACCGGGTTCCTGATCATGGAGATATCATTGATAAGTATCTCTCCGCTGCCCGGCGCAAGATATCCGCTTATCATGTTCATGGTAGTGGATTTGCCCACACCGTTAGGTCCCAGAAAGCCGTATATCTTTCCTTTTTGCGTTTCGAAAGAGATATCCTTTACTATCTCCCTGCCTCCGTAGGCTTTACACAGATTTTGTACCTTCAGCAAAACTTTACTCCTCATCCGCAGCATATTCCGCCAGTTCGGGAATATGCGCCGCTTTTTTATACATTTCCGGGAATTCCCTCTTTAGGCGCAGCATGCAGCGTCTTACGAAGCCCCGTCTTTCATCCATATTGAACTTGAACACATTCTTATGTCCCCATATATGGGTGAACATATCCTGTTCCCTAAGCCCCTCCATACTTGGGCAGAAAGCATAAACGCTTAAGCCTCTTTCTGCCGCGCACATGGGAAGTATCCTCTGTTCGGCAAAGACCATGGGACAGAGGTTATCCTGTGAAGGTCCAAGGTTCTGCATGAATCTTAAGGATTCTTTTACATAATGATCCCTGAAATCCTTATCCCTTATATACAGCATGGCTGTGTTTGCCGGGCGTATGTTAAAATCCCAGCCTTTAGGATACGAATATCCGTTC
The DNA here is from genome assembly GCA_946612125.1 of uncultured Lachnospiraceae bacterium. Lineage (GTDB taxonomy): Bacteria > Bacillota > Clostridia > Lachnospirales > Lachnospiraceae > NK4A136. Next base: position 11,503 of record CAMOEK010000017.1, read on the forward strand.
TTTACAGGGAAAGTCCCGGGATCGGGATATATCGCGGGATTAAGCTCTTCCCTGTGGATCACGGCAACAGACTTATCGCGCAGATGCCTGCCAATGCTCCTCCAGATTATAAGATCCGTATCTATCATAACGGATGGCATGTCTTCCAGCTTGAGCGCACAGAGCTTTCCGGCCGCCCAGAAAACATTGGGATCTATATCTTCCGGTACCTCAAATTCCACCATGCCGCGTGAAAATATATCCTCCAGGCCTCTTTCCATAAAAAAAGCGCCTGCCTTTTTATCGGCATACAGCCTGGTCCTGCCGTTATATTCTTCATACGCCGCTACAGACAAAAGCAGACAGGCCAGTTCATGGTCCTGCATGGCAAATTCCCTGCCTGCGCCTCCTGCCGAAGGCTTTGTCCATAAAGAATAAAATCCGTTCATATCAGATAAGATCCAGTCCGTAACCCAGTTCTTCTATGAGGCGTCTGATAACAAATTCCTCGTGCTTATTCTCATCCTGCTTTTTATCATCTGCCGCTCCCCTGCGGTAACTTACCGGCACATCCGCAAATCCGCCGTAGATAAAGCTGCCTCTGTGATAACTGCCGTTATAAAAACTTCCCGTCAGAAAATAGCGGTTAACAAAACTGCCGTTTATATAACTGCCCGTGACATATCCATATGCAAAGCTCCCGCGGCTGAAAGAGCCTTTGGCATAACTGCCCTGCAGGAAAGAAAAGCCCTTAAAACTCCCCGACAAAGCTCCCGCATAACTGCTGCCGCCGTAAAACACATTGCGGTAACTGCCTGCTCCGAACAAAAGCTTTAAATAGCTGCCGCCGCCGAAAAACCAGGACAGGTAACTGCCTGAAAGCTGTCCGCTGTAACTGCCGCTAACTCTCCCGGCGTAGCTGCCGGATATGTTTATATAACTGCCGCGCGTAAAGCTTCCGCCGCTACGGGATCCGCGCAGCATATAAGCACCTTTATAAAACGAACCGTATCTGTAACTTCCGCCCATGAAATACGAACCGTATACATAAGAACCGCGCCTGTAACTGCCACAGTGTGTATTTCCCTGCCCGGCTGCCGGAACGCTGTCATGCTCCGCTGCCTTCATGACCGGCAGCAGCTGCGGCTTTTCATTACCGTAAAACACATGGCCTTCGGGTTTCTTTACATCACAGCCGTTAAAATACAGATCATAGACCACGTCTTTATCTGCCAGGGCAAAGCTCTCCACATACAGCCTACCCAGCTTGGATACCAGCTTTACAAAAATAGGAAATCCGTGGCCCAGGGCGCACATTTCTTCCGCCTTCTTTGCATCGCAATGCATCATAAAGCCGCCTTCAGGCAGAGGGTTCACCAGCTTTTTGTTAAACTCGTCATTCCAGACAGCAAACACGGCAAAAGCATAGAATTCCGGACAATAATTCTCATACGACAAAAAGGCATAACCACTATGGAATGCCGCCAGTTCGTTTATCCTGTTGTCGTATGCGCGGACAGATTCCCCATCCTGCCTGTCCAGCCACGTAAATCTACCAGCCATCGCTGTCCTTTTAGCCAAATTTTCTTTAGCGCATATATATCAATATATTATCACAAAAAAGGGGGCTTTAAAAGGATTTTTTTCCTTTTAAGCCCCGTATCTTTCAGCCTGTCCTCATAAAGGTATCCGCTTATGCTTTTCCTGTTGAGCCGAATCCGCCTCTGTCTTTTCCTTCAAGATGTTCGCACTCTTCAAACTCCACCACCGGCTGGTGTTCCATTATGCGGAACTGGCACACGCGGTCATTGACATGTATCTCTGTGTCCCTTACCGCCAGCACGGGCATGAACCACTGATCGTTATCGCCGCAGTAGCTCTCATCGATAACCCCGCAATGGTTGGTCTGGATTATGCCGAAGTTCTTAAAGCTTGAACTTCTGGGGACCACATGGGCCTCGTAGCCCTCCGGCAGCTGCATGCCCACCCCCAGGGGGATAAGCTTGAATTCGCCTTTCTTAAGGCTTATATCTTCTGCGCTGCGCAGGTCTATCCAGTCAGACTTACCCTCTATATAGCAGAGTTTTTCAATCTTGTCGCTGAAATATTTTATCTTTATCTTAGGCATGATCACTCCTTATAATCCCGGCAGTACAATACCGGTCTGGTGGGATCTGTCTGAGCCAGACTGGCCCTGACATCGATCACTCTCTGGTTACTGCTGCCCTTCCACTGCAGGTTGACATCCTTTTTGTCCTGCTGGAATTCTCCGTCAACCACAACATCAACATATTGCATAACGGGATAATGCAGCACATCTTCCCAGTCATATCCCGTGTACAGCCAGATATTCTTATCAGGATAACGCTTCTTTACCTCCTCGGCTAAGGCGCGCACATCCAGCCTGTTTGCCGGAAAGAGCGGATCGCCGCCGCTGAAGGTAAGTCCGCTTATATAGCTCTTTTCAAGCTGTTCAAATATCTCCTGTTTTGCAGCCTCATCAAAGAGCAGACCGCCTTCGGGATCCCAGGTAATGGGATTCTGGCAGCCGGGGCAGCAATGATCGCAGCCTGCGACCCACAGCACCACGCGCAGTCCGTCACCATTAAGCATATCGTCATGGGTAATATTATGGTATCTCATCTCTCTACTCTTTCTCTTTCTGTATTTTCCAGCGATAAGCGACGATCCGCTTCTCTTATCTGCTCCGCGATAAGCGACGATCATCCGTCAAAATGCTCCGCATTTCGACGCATCCGCCTCTCTTATCCGCTCCGCGATAAGCGACGATCATACGTCAAAATGCTCCGCATTTCGACGTATGTCCGTTGCACTCTGATGCACGCCCAATATGCAGCTCCGTCATGCAAGCATGACGTTTCTGCATTTTGTGCGTGCACCATCGTCGCTTATCGCTCACATCGATTTCCTTTCCGCGATCTCGGCCATTTTTGCATCGTTCAAACGTGAGTCGCCGTGTACACGTGAATAAGAAAGGTAGCCGTTCATGCGATCGATCTTTGTAAGATTGCGGCTGCCGCATACGGGGCATACATCCATCTCTAGCTCTTCATGTCCGCAATCGTCGCAATATGCCAGGCTCAGATTCACGCCCTCATAAAAGCCCATTTCCATAGCCCTGCGCACAAGAGTACGCACAGCGCCTGTATTGTATGAAACAGGATACTTAACATACTGTATCTTGCCGCCGTTCAAAAGCTCCCAGAAACGGTCTTCCAGATCCTGCTTCTGTATGGGTGTGATATCCTCTGTAACATGGCAGTGGAAAGAATTACTTACATATTCCCTGTCGCTGACGCCTTCAATGATACCGTATTTCTTACGGAACTGCTTTACCTGAAGGCCGCAAAGGCTTTCTGCCGGCGTCCCGTAGATAGCATACAGATTGCCGTCTGCTTCCTTGAATTCCGTGATGCGCTTGTTTATATGCTCCATAACCTCCAGCGCGAACTGTCCGTCCTCAACAAGAGATTTGCCGTTGTAAAGCATCTGAAGCTCATTAAGAGCCGTGATGCCAAAGGACGCCGTAGCATATTTCAAAAGCGGCTTGATCTTATCGTGAAGCCCCAGATGGCCGTCAAGGAATCCGCCCTCGCAGTATGCCAGCGGATTGGTGGACGCGCGCATCTCCCCCAGATATGCATAGGTACGGATATGAAGCTGTCTTATCAGGTTCAGATAATAATCCAGCACCTCATAGAAATCCTTGCTCTCCTGGCGCGCCTTTGCCAGTATCATGGGCAGATGCAACGAAACCGCGCCTATATTGAAGCGGCCCACGAATACAGGTTCATCCTTATCGTCAGCAGGATGCATGCCGCCCCTTATATACCAGGGTGAAAGGAAAGCCCTGCAGCCCATGGGTGATATAACTTTGCCATACTGCTTGTACATGCTGGCGATATAACCCTTACCGGTAAGCGAGAGCCAGTCGGGATACATGGTCTTTGCCGAGCACTCAACTCCTGCCTCGAATACATCTTCCAGCTCTCCGCCGGGTCCGTGGAGCTTTTCATCATAAAGGAAAACGATCTTGGGGAAGAGAACGGGCTTCTTATGGCCGTCCTTGCCCTGTCCCTTTCTGCGCACATTGAGCATGCTGATGGTAGCCTGACGTGCAAAGCGGCCTGTGCCGATACCTGCAGTCACGGTAATGAAAGGATAGTCTCCGCGGCTGGAAGCCACGGTATTGAACTTGTACTCCCAACCCTGAAAGCCCTGTTCAAAATCCCTGATCACATCCTGCATCGCTTCTGCTTCCGCGCTGGCGCGGTCCACGCCCAGCTGCTCATATTTCTTTATATATTTCTCATAAGATTTTTCTGCATAGGGCTCAAGTATCTTATCAACCTCAGGCACAGTGAAGCCGCCGTACTGCTGCGATGCGGCGCTCAGCACTATGTCGCCGATAACGTCAAAAGCCACATCCAGGGTCTTGGGCTCGTTGTACCAGATATTGCCCATCTCAAAACCGCCGCTCAGCACATTCTTAACATCAAAGAGACAGCAGTTCATGGTGTCGCGTCTGGCGCTCATGTCATGCACATAGATATAACCGTCGCGGCAGGCCTGCAGCTCTTCGGTGGTCAGGAAGAACTTCTGATACAGCTCTTTATTTAGCTGGTTGAAGATAAGGGACCTCTTGGTAGATACCAGAGCCGAATCGGTATTGGCATTCTCCTTGTCGCCTATATACATGATGGACTGGCTCTTTTTATATACATCGTCCAGCATGCGCACAAAATCCTGCTTGTAATTGCGGTAATCCCTGTAGCTCTTTGCCACAATGGGCTTAACCTCTTCAAGCGCGCTCTCAACAATATTATGCATAACGGGGATAGGGATCTCATCCACGCCCATGGAGTTCACTTTATTCACGACAAACTGGCATATACGGCGTTTTTCCTCTTCCGTAAACTCCGTCAATGCGCGGTATGCCGATTTGCCCACAGCGTTGATCACCTTCTGGACATTAAATTCCTCGCGGGTATTGTCCTTTTTGATGACTTTAACGCTTCTTTCAGGCTTATATTCTGCGCCGTAATCCACTTCCGACATTTGTATTCCTCCCTTATTGTTTGCACTTCATATTGTTGTTGTTAAATAAATAAGGCACAAGATATTGTGCCTTATCATTATATCAAAAAAGCTTTTTTTGTCAACCTGAATACTCTGAGCAACTAATATCCCCGTCCCCTGATCTCCTTGGGGAAACAGGGTACGGGGAATATCTGCTCATTAACATAATACAGCAAACAGGACTATATCACTCCTGCTTATCTGCTGCTTCTTTATTATTTTTGTTCTTACGGATGCCAAAACCTATAAGAAAAGCTATAACAATGGCAGCCGCAAATACAACGAACACCAGTCCGTATGAAAGAAATGCATTTAAAAACAAAGTCAGCTTCATTATCATCACCTCAGATCAGATTAGCACGATAAAGCACAGTTTACAGTGAGCGGGCTTTTATGTCAAGCACCACTCTGTATCCGTCAGTTATGACGGAGCGCGCGCTTTACAGAACCGCGGGGGTCTGTGATAAGAAGTCTTACCAGCCAGATCACCAGCCCAAGTGCCACAACCGAAAGTCCCAGGAATGAATCATTGATCATATCCTCAAGAGCCGGCGTAAAATAAGCATCCTGCAGTTCAACATATTCAAATATGGCGTCAACCAGCCACATAATGGATGCTCCCCAGTACATAAAGCACAGGATCCCCAGTCTCATGCTGTCATCCTTACGTCTGTACCATAAAACCGTTGCGATAACCGCTGCAAATACCGTGATCAGCAAAGTCATATCCGTATCCCCCTTATGCTTCTGAATGTTCTGCTTTATCGGCCCTCTTAACGATCGCATCAGCTGCGATACACATGCCTACCCATACGATGGTCACAAGCACCGCCATGCATACGCCGGTCGTAGCCATCTCGTGAAGCATCTCCGCAGTATCCGCAGCATCATTCATCGCTGTAAGGAAGGGGAACCAGGGAACGACCTCTCCATGCCATACGTGCTCAAATGCCAGAAGGACCGCACCGCCCAGAAGAAGGGATGTAAGCCATTTAAGCTTTCTGCTGAAGGGGATATGCGCGCTCTCTGCTGCAGCTGCGCCGCCTTCGGTTTCCTTAGATTCTTTTTTCTCTTCTGCCTTCTCTATAAGCTTTACTACTACTGCCTCTGCTGTCGATACCAGAAAACAAGCCATAAGAAATACCTCCTTAAAGTTTATGATTATTACCGCATATTATACCTTATATAAATGTCACTTGCAAATGCTTTTTATTGCCTGCAGATAGGCTTCCTTTGTCTGCGCTTTGCGTATCCCCTTAAGGATAACATCGTCATCCGGATAGTAAGAAGCCAGATAACTCCATATTTCCTTCATCTTAAAAAGCACATCCCTCTCTCCCGAAAGATATGAAGCATACTCATCCCACAGCTCAGTCAAAAATGCTTCTATGCGCCCGGGGTCGGTATCCACAGCCGCTCCGTCCTTTATCTTTTCCGGCAGGAAAGGATCTTTAAGCACGCCCCGGCCGGTCATTATCTCTTCTATCCCCGGGAATTCCTCTGTAACAGCCAGCGCGTCTTCACGCGTATTTATATCGCCGTTGAACACCAGCTTATCCGCCGGTATGCGCTCATAAAACTCCCTGAAACAGTCAAGCCTTACACTGCCTTTATACAGATCCTTAAGCAGACGCGGATGTACTATTATGTGCGAAAAAGGATACTCCGAATACAGCTCCGCTATCTGCGCGGCCTCTGACGGATCCTCTGTGCCCACCCTGGTCTTTACTGAGATCTGTGGCAGATCACTGCCTGCAAAGACCGAATCAAAGAATGCTCTGAGCTTTTGCTTATCTGCCAGCATGCCCGCTCCCCTGCCTCTTGACGTCACCGTCGGCGACGGACAGCCCAGATTAAGATTGATCTCTTTATATCCCATATCCGCGATATTTTTGGCGGACCATACAAATGCTTCCGCATCATTGCTGAGTATCTGCGGGATGAGCGCCTTATCAAAAGGACTTATCTCCAGCTTTTCTTTTCTTTTAAAACTGTGCGTCTGATTTGCCGTGATAAACGGCGTATAGCTCATATCCACGCCACCGAAATGCTTAAGGTAAACGCGTCTGAATATGAAATTGGTAATGCCCTCCATGGGCGCTAACGATATCCTCATACCATCCCTCCTGCTGACAAAACCTTATTGTACCAAATCACTTACGCGATGGCTAGCCGGGCAGCCGATTTCCTCCACGGGTGACACATATCTCCTTTTATGCTATACTTTCCTTGTCTGTTTTATAGACCGTTATGCCTCCTGCCGCAGGCATGGAGCGCGATCTTATGATTTCAAGGAGGAAAATCGATGAAGACACTTTATCTTGAGTGTAACATGGGAGCAGCCGGGGATATGCTTACCGCTGCTTTACTTGAACTTCTGCCTGATCCCCACTCCTTTGTAGAACGCTTCAACTCACTTAACATTCCCAGGATAAAAATGCTTAAAGAAGATGCTGTAAAATGCGGCATTCACGGCACGCATATAAGCATCCTTGTTGATGGTGAGGAAGAACATGAAGGCATGCATGAACATCATCACGATCATGACCATGAACACCATCATCATCACGACCATGAGCACGGCCATCATCACGACCATGAGCACGGCCATCATCATCACTCCTCTCTTGAGCAGATCCGCTTTATAGTGGATTTCCTGGATATAGATGATGATGTTAAGGATGATATCATGGAAGTCTATGGACTTATCGCGGAAGCCGAATCCCACGCGCACAACCGCCCCGTATCGGAAATACATTTTCATGAAGTGGGCACCATGGACGCCATCGCAGATGTAACCGCCGTGTGCATGCTCATGAAGGAGCTTGCGCCGGATAAGGTGATATGCTCTCCCGTTCATACAGGCAGCGGCACGGTAAAGTGCGCTCACGGCATCCTGCCCGTTCCGGCACCCGCTACCGCTTACATACTGCAGGGCGTCCCTTCTTACAGCAACGGCGAGATCAAGGGCGAACTCTGCACTCCCACCGGCGCCGCATTGCTTAAGCATTTTGTCGATGAATTCGGCCCCATGCCGATCATGAGCAGCAGCGCCATCGGCTACGGCTGCGGAAAGAAAGATTTCCCCGTTGCCAACTGCCTGCGGGCATTCATAGGCGAGACCGCCGGCAGCAGCGATCAGATCACGGAATTATCCTGCAACATAGATGACATGACCGCAGAGGACCTTGGCTTCGCCTGCGAAGAACTGATGGCCGCCGGCGCCAGGGATGTATACTGCACTGCCGTTCTTATGAAAAAAGGACGCCCCGGCACGCTGCTCACCGTTATAACTGATGATGAGCATAAAGAAGATATGATAAAGCTTATCTATAAACATACCAGCACGATAGGCATACGCGAATGCAGGATGGGCCGTTATGTACTTGATCGGCGCTTCATTGAAAAAAACGGCGTCCGTTATAAAGAATCCTCCGGCTACGGTGTAAAAAGAAGCAAAGCGGAATTTGAAGATATAGCCGCATATGCGCGCGCCAACGGTCTGAGCCTCAGCGAAGCAAGAGCGCGTCTTGGCTGAGTCACGATATAAAACCATAAAGGAGAAAACAAAATGCTTATCGATATTACTGTGATAGTATTATCTGCCGCCGTTTTCCTGGCCCTGATACTCTACCTTGCCCTTGAACAAAAGCAAAGAGAAAAGCTCATGGGCATCGCCTTCTTTATCTCTGCCGGAGGCGGCATCATAATGTACGGTTTTGGCTACAGCCATGGACACGACGGCATCTTATCGCACATCTCAGGCATGTTAAAGACGCTGGTGGATGTAGGTCGTATGTATGTGGGCATGAATAACGAGAAGGTCGTTTCGGACGCCCTTGAGATGTCCGGTTCCACCAGTAATATCTGGATGGTCATTTTCTGGATCATACATTTCCTGGCATACTATTCAATGGCCAGCGCCGCCATACTCACCCTCGGAAAAGGAGCTATCCGCAAGCTTCAGCTGATACTCTTAAATGTCCGTGATGTTGAGCTTATCTATGGGATCACCGACAGTTCCATTATACTGGGCAGACATCTGGCCGCCAACAGACGCGTTTCCGTAGTATTTGTCGGCGAAGCCGATTCCGGTCAGGAAACAGCCATACGTACAATGGGCGCAGTACTCTTCTCCGATGAAACAGCCATAGGCCCCGGCGACGGTTTCCTGAACCTTCTGTCCATTAAACCCCGGAAAGGCAGATTAAGAGTATACGCGCTTTCTCCCGATGAAAACTCCAATCATAATTACGTGCTCCGCCTCAGAGACCTTCTGCAGAAGGCAAATATTCCCACGGACCACACCTCCCTGGTGCTGCTGGGCCGCGAGGAAAGACACGGCGCAGGCCTTCAGGCTGATGCCGATCACTACGGCTACGGCGATGTAAAAACCTTCGACACTTCGGAGCTCACCGCCCGTCTGCTGATGCAGAAATATCCCATATGCAATGCCATAAACTTTGACGAAAACTGCAGGGCTACGGAAAATGTGGAAGTATTGCTGGTAGGCTTTGGCCGCATGGGACAGGAAGTCCTTAAAAAACTGATAGCAAACGGCCAGTTCGCAGGCAGCGACTTCCATGCGTATGTATTCGATCCCATGATCGAGCAGATAGACGGTTTCTTCCGCGCCCGTTACGAAGCTATGCTCAAGGCTTATAATGTGCGTTTCGAGCCGTACAGTGGAGAAAGCCAGCAGCTCTGCTCTTTCCTGCTGGCTCATGCAAAGACTCTCAAATATGTGGTCATCGCTACCGGCAATCTTTTAAAGGGCCGCGGCATCGCTGATGATATACTGGAGATGCTCATCAAGAACGGCAATAATCTGCCGGTTTACCAATGCTGTTCCGGCACTGTCATCTGCCACAAGATGAACGATGTCAACGAAACCTCCAGCCTGCATGACGCCGACATCCTTTATGACGGCGATATGGACTCAAATGCAAAGAAGATAAACCATTACTATAACGATCCGAACGGCTCCATCCAGGAACAGTGGCTTAAGTGCGATTATTTCAGCAGGATGAGCTGCCGCGCCAGCACAGACTTCCTCACCTCTCTGCTCCACCGTCTGCACGCCGACCGCAGGGATCTGGTATCAGAAGGCAAGCTTCAGAATCTGGGACAGACCGAGCACTTAAGATGGAACGCCTTCCACTATACCATGGGTTATTCGCCGATGAGCAGGGAAACCTGGAATGAACGCGCAAAGGAATATCAGAAACAGGAACGCGCCCAGGTAACCAACCGCATCCGTATCTCCAAAGATACCGCCAACAAACAGCATGCCTGCCTTGTTGACTGGGATGAACTGGATGAGCTCTCCGAGCGCGAAAACAAAGTCACAGGAAAGTCACTTGACTATAAACAAATGGATATCGACAACGTGTTAGTCGTCATCGATATCCTTGAAGATAAAAACTGATACTGCTTAAGACCACAAACTCTTTTTAGCAGATTCTTCATCCGCAAAGGGCCCGGGTATGGTGCTGATGCCGCGGTGGCTGCCAAGATAATCGGAATCAAAGATTATGTCGGTGCCATCCGGATTCTCAAAGCGCTGCTCGGGCTCAAATGCTTTGCCCAGGGTTTCGGTGCATATCACCGGCGCGCTGAAATCTTTAATCAGTGAAAACACATTGGTCTTTAAGCTGTACTTGCCTTTATTGCCTTTCTTAAGCTCTATGCTTACTTTATTCTTCTTGTCAACCAGCTTATCCTTATCATGTCTGCTGACATTAGCTCCGTTGAAATAAGCATTGCCTGAGATCCATACGGGAAGATGTCCGAAGTGCGCCTGCGCAAGCGCGCCCATATCGGGCTTGCCGTCGATCTCAAAAGGCTTGTTCCACTCTTCGAAGGAAGGGAATATATCAAAGCATTTGGTCCCTACTTCCATATAATCGGCATCGGCCGGCGTTTTCTTCTTATCTTCTATCTGATAATGCTGAACGAAGATATTATTATAGATCCTGTCATCGCCGTGAAGTATGGTCATGAAACCGGCAACTTCTGTCCTGTGGCGTATATGATATGGCGTGTATCTGGGCTCGCGCTGGCCGTTGACTATGCTGTCCACGCCTGAATTGATAAGGCTGAAAGCTCCCAGGAAAAGATTGTGCACGCAGGCTATGCCCTCGCTGGGGATAGTCACGCTCACCTTTGAGAGCAGCAGGTTATTGTCAATAAGGGTAGGTCCGTGGCCCACTTCGATAAACACATCAGTCGAGAACATTATGCCGGGCTTTGCCAATACCCCGTCGGGGCGATGATTATCATGCATGAGATTCTGGGTAACCCTGGCTCCCTGTGCCTCCCAGTCAAGCCATACGCCCATGATGCAGTCATGGATATGATTGCGGCGGATGGTAACATCTATGCCCGCATGCAGCTTGATGCCGGCGGTCTCCGCACCTGCCAGCTGTGCCGAGGTGCACACATCGTGGATATGATTGTCTTCTATTATCGAGAATACCGCGCCCATACGCCCTACGATACCGGTCTGTCCGCAGTCATGGATATGGCAGCGGCGCACGATATGCGAACCTATGCGTTCCTTAACCCAGCCGTGATACTGTCCGCGGCATACCGCATCCCTCTCCATCTGGGTGGGACTCTTTACATATTTTCTGAAGAAATACATATCATTTTCCGGATCCAGATATTTGCCCAGCGAGATACCGCAGCAGCGGCTGCCGTAGATCTCACAGTCCTCGATGATCCAGCCCTTGCTCCAGTGAGGTCCTATCATGCCATCCTGATATGCCGCAGGCGGCGCCCAGGTTGTGGCTGCCTTATTGATATTAAAACCGCTCACGGTTATATAATTGACGAAATTCTTATCGGGCATGAAGCAGTTGCGGCGCACCGTTATCTCAACTTTTTCCTTATTGGGATCTGCCCCGCGGAAATTCGCATAGAGCACGGTCTTTCCACCGTCCTGCTCCACAAAGAATTTGAATTTTGAAGCTTCCTGATCCCATGAATAGGGATCGGCTTTTGCCTTAAGACACTCATCAAGACTGTCAGCCTCATACATCATAGCATCGTTGAGGAAAACAGCGCCGGTATGACGTACCTTGTCAGAGAAATACCAGTCGCCCTCAACTTTCTCGATATATGGATTGTAAGCGCCGAAGATGCTGTTATCCACGCTTACCGTCCATGTGGTGCCCTTGTACTTCTTCCAGTTCTTTACTTCTTCTGCGCCTGTGATCACAGCCCCCAGCGGCTCCTTTGAACGATAGGTGATCCTGGCGTCCTTTGTTCCGGCGTTAACGGGACATACCCATTCCCTGTAGATACCGGGAAGCACTACCACCTCATCTCCGGCTGCGGCGATCTTAGCCGCATCATTGATGTGCTTAAAAGGTCTGTCCTTGCTCCCATCCCCCTGACGATGGGCCGAAGCATCCACATAGTAGACTTTTGATTTTGACATGAGCCTTACCTCCTCTTTTTTTGTATTACTCCCCCATTTTCATGTCAACGTTGCTAAGATTTATGATATTCATTTTTGATTGCTTCGTCAAATCATTTAATGTTCACACCCTGCCCGATATTTGTCCGCATTTAAGTCCGCTCCACCTTTGCCTGTGGAACTTGCGGCATACGTGTCTTTTCATCTGCGGGGGCTGCCCGTGCTTTTGCATAATTATCTGCGTGTTTTAGCGCTACCGGTTTCTGCGCATACTGTAATCGCCGGTTTTCCGGACATTCTTTAACCGCGGTATTTCGCGGGCGATACTCCGAACGCGGTCCTGAAGTTTCGCAGGAATACGGAATAATCCCCAAAGCCTGTCTTCTGCCACACATTGGATATGGCTTCGCCGCGTGACAGCAGTTCGCAGGCGCGTATCAGCTTCTTGTTGATAACAAAGGAATGCGGCGTAACGCCCGTAAGCAGTTTGAATCTGCGCAGAAAATGATACTTGCTCATATGAACCTCATCAGCCAGCTGATCGGCGGTGACCGCTTCTTCCATATGCTCCTCTACATAGCGGCTGACCTGTTCCACCAGCGGATGCTCGGCCACATATTCCCCGGAAAGCAATGATTCCCTGCGCCCGCACAGTATATTAAGATGCGCAAAGAATAGGGTAAGGTAGCCACGGTCCATTGTGCGCCTCAGGCCTTCGGGCGCGCCGCTCATCGCCAGTTTAAGCAGAAAGCCTCTGAGCATCTCTTCATAATAAACCGGAAAATGCCAGGCCCTGGACTCTTTATTACGGAAGCACTCGGACAGGTCCTGCCCGGGATCCGCAAGCTCCTGAAGGAATGCGGAGGTCACCCAAAGTATGATGCGCTTTGAATCGGCTCCGCTTGTGGTGGGCTGATACTTATGCATGACATTCTGCTCTATCAGCAGAAAGTCGCCTTTATGCAGATGATAACTCTGATTCTCGATCATTGATGCATATTCGCCTTCCAGCACATAGAGGATCTCATAATAATTATGATAATGAAAAAACATGGCACCTGTAGGGACGCCTTCCTTTTCATATACCTCATAATCATGGTCTATCATGTACTGTCTTTCCTCACTTGCAGGAAGCATTCTTATCTTTCTGCCTGCTGACAGCTCCGTGCTTTTTTCCTGATACGTTTTCGACATTATCTCCTCCCCGCAGTCAAACCAGTGCTTGCAATTTATCTCCCATCCGGCACGGGAGCAATTTTTGCATGTTTTGGAGCAATACTTATCCTTTTCAAGCATTTATTATAGGTAGTATACTAGTATAACATTCAGGAATCAATATTTTAAAATATAAATATAAGTTTCAGTCAACAAAACAGGAGGAAAAGAAAATGCAGATGACTCTTCGCTGGTATGGCAGCAAGTACGACACAGTAACTTTAAAGCAGATCCGCCAGATCCCCGGTGTTACCGGCGTGATCTCCACTCTGTACGGCACCGCCCCCGGTGAAGTCTGGGAGATGGAAGATATCCTTGCCCTTAAGAAGGAGATCGAGGATGCAGGCCTTGAACTGACCGGAATCGAGAGCGTTAATGTTCACGACGCTATCAAAGTAGGAACTCCGGACCGCGACAAATATATCGACAACTATATCACTACACTGGAGCGTCTTGGTCAGGCCGGCATCCACATGGTATGCTACAACTTCATGCCTGTTTTTGACTGGACCAGGACCGAGCTTGCAAGAGTACGTCCCGACGGCTCCACCGTGCTCGCCTATACACAGGAAGCCGTAGACGCATTAAAGCCCGAGGAGATGTTCGCATCCATCAGCTCCGATGCAAACGGCGCCATACTTCCCGGCTGGGAGCCCGAGCGCATGGAACACATCAAGGAACTGTTCGAGATGTACAAGGAAGTTGACGATGAGAAACTCTTTGCCAATTTAAAATACTTCCTTGAACGCATCATGCCCGTATGCGACAAGTACGACATCAACATGGCAATACATCCGGACGATCCCGCATGGAGCGTTTTCGGCCTGCCCCGTATCATCATCAACAAGCAGAATATCCTGCGCATGATGAAGATGGTGGATAACCCGCACAACGGCGTGACCTTCTGCTCCGGTTCTTACGGCACCAATCTCGAGAACGATCTGCCCGATATGATCCGTTCCTTAAAAGGCCGCATCCACTTCGCGCATGTGCGTAACTTAAAGTTCAACTCTCCTACTGATTTTGAAGAGTCCGCTCATCTTTCAAGCGACGGTACCTTTGATATGTACGAGATAATGCTG
>CAMOEK010000018.1:0-25773 GCA_946612125.1 uncultured Lachnospiraceae bacterium
CCATTGAACCGGCATTATAGAATACCGCATATGATTTAGCATTAATGTCTGTATATGTGTCAGCCAGCAGTCTGGAATTGATCGTCACATCAGTAAGGGCTATATCGCCGGAAAATACGCATTTCCCCAAGGTAGTCAATGACCTGGGCAGAACAAGCTTTTCAAGCTTTGTATTCCCTCCGAATGCATAATATCCTATTTCCTGTACCTTGCCGCCTACAACCGCAGTCTTGAGCTTAGTGTTGTTCTGAAATGCTCCTTCGCTTATCAGGGTCGCTTCTTTAAAATCCGGAAGTTCTTTAAAGCCACAGTTTTCAAAAGCATAATATCCTATGGTCTCTACTCCGTCGGCGCCTTCAAGTGTCGTCAGATTATAGCATCTGCTGAATGCGTATTTTCCGATCTTTGTAACGCTGTCTGCTATTACAACTTTACTGATCCTGCAAAATACTGATTTTGTTTCTTCTTCATATGTTCTGAACAGATTGGCCGGTATATACTCCACGCCTTCTCCAAAGGTAACTGTCATCCCGTCCATTGAACCGGCATTATAGAATACCGCATATGATTTAGCATTAATGTCTGTATACGTGTCAGCCAGCAGTCTGGAATTTATATCTACCGTTCTTAACGAAGTACAATAACTGAAAGCTCCCTTTCCCAATGCAGTTATATGTTCCGGTATTGTAACACTGACAATGTCCGTATTACTGAAAGCTCCTGCTCCGATCTCTGTAACATAAGTATCCCCTATCTTATCCGGAATAGTTATTGCCGTAGCTGCCCCTGTATACCCTGTTATTTTATAACCTTTAGAAGTTTCTTCATAAGTAAAACCATCAGAAGTTGTGCCAAAGCTCAACACTTCTTCATCTGTCTCTTCATCCACTGCTGCGGTCACGGTCTGTTCATCCTCTATGACCTCATCCTCTGCTGCAGTCACGGTCTGTTCATCCTCTATGACCTCATCCTCTGCTGCAGTCACGGTCTGTTCTTCACCCGCTGCCAATACAGGCAGATAAGCCGTATCAAGACTGCCGACCGTAAGCATCGCACTCAGCACAAGCGCCATCACACGTTTAGCTTTCATGTTTTCTATTCCTCCTGTTGTTTTAAAATGCCTGTAAAAAAGTACCGTCTGTCATGTATTCTACACCAACAGACGGTGCTTTTCAATTTAATACAAATGTTTTATCTCAGGATCATAATGATCCGAATAACGCCCGGATCACTTTCTGCCATATACGGCATAAAGCTTGATCGTTTTACCCTTTGCGGGAAGCAACTCGTCAAGAGACACCTCCTCGCCAACGGCAAACATTACTTCCGTTCCTTTCTTAACGGTCGTCCAGCCCTTCAGTTCAAGGCTTGCATCCTTAAGTATCAGATCGCTGCCCATCATCTTAATGCTTGTAACAGTCTCTCCGTCTTCGGAATAAACGCGTTTCTGCTTGGGTATCTTACCGCTGACTTTAACTTTTTTGCCTTCAAATTTAGCAGACTTTTCAAATGTTATATTATAAGTATTGACAGCGAATTTCGCTTCAAGGGTTACAGTACCGTCAACAGCATACTTTTGAAGCGTGGCAGCCGTAATGGTCTTAAGTTTCTTGGTTTTCTCTTTGCCCTTCTTATCTATGTAAGTGCAATACCAGCCCTTAAAACTGTATCCTTTCTTCGTGAACTTGCTGTTAAGTTTAAGCTTCTTGCCGCTCTTGTTAGGAGTGTAATAGATCTGATCCTCATCTGCTCCATTAGGGATGAATCTGACATAAGCGGTTACCGGAACGTTTTTCTTTCCGGGAAGCGTTATTTCTTCCTCATCTTCATCTCCGCCGATAGGTGATGAGCCTTCAACGACCGTGACCTTACATGTCGCTTTAAACCCGCCATCTGTTGTTGTAACTGTAATGACAGCTTCACCAACAGCCAATGCTTTGACTTTGCCGTTATCTACACTGACGATATTGGTATCACTGCTTCCCCAGAATACACTCTTATTGGTAGCATCCGAAGGATTAACGGTGGCTGTAAGAGTAGCACTCCTTCCTACGCTCAGCTCCAGCTCGCTGCGGTCAAGTGTAACTCCCGTAACAGATATCTTAGTGATCTTGCCTCTTTCACGGTTATCCTTTGCCCAGTCATAATTCTTAACAACATCACTTTCACCGGTCACATCGGTCTTTAAAAGCTTGCCGTTATCCATTTCTACAAAGAAGGCGCCCTGTTTGATCTCTCCCACGCCATCAGGAATAGTGATCGCCGTAAGCTTCGGACAATTATAAGCAAAACCATAAGGGATAAGCTCAACTCTGTCGCTTATAATGATCTCTTCCAATTCGGGACAATCTGCAAAGTTAAACGCATCGCTTCCATAACGGCTGACTATTTCAAGTATAGGAAGCGCGCCATCACCGGAATAGTCTTCAATTATAACCCTTCCCAGATAAGCACAATTTCTAAATGCATTATAGCCAATATAAGATACTTTTTCCGAGATCACAAGGACACCCGGTGAATCCTTACTTCCCATGGCCGTACCATTAAATGCATTATTACCTATAGATTTAAGACCCGCGGGGAATTTTGCCAATCCAAATGAAGCACATCCTTCAAATGCCGAATCCTCTATACTTTCCAAAGCTGTTCCCGAAAAATCAGGGCTGTTTAATTTATCATCGCCATAAAAAGCTGACTTTCCTATACTTGATGTCGTTTTGCTCCATTTAACCGACGTAAGCGAAGGGCATGACATCGCAAATTGCTTCGGTATATAGCCGATACGGTTTGATATGACAATACTTTTTAATACAGGGCACTCGCCAAACGTATATCCATCAGAACCATATCGTTCTCCGAAGCTTATCGGATCAAGCGCTACATCGCCTGTATAATCTTTAAATGTAACACTCTGCAGGTAACTGCAGCCTCTGAAAGCATAATATCCGATATATTCAACCGCAGTCGGAATAACAAGATCTCCTGCAGCAGTTTCCGTTCCCATAGGCGTATGATAAAATGCATTGTCACCGATACGCTTTAATGTTTCGGGAAACTTTACTATATCTAAAGCACTGCACGAACAAAACGCATTGCTTTCCACACGCTCAAGCAGCGTAGCCGAAAAATCAGGGCTGTTTAATTTAACATCATTTTCAAATGCTGAGTTATCTATGCTCTTTAATTCTTTAGACCAGACTACCTTTTCCAAGGCAGGACAGTCCATCGCAAATTTCTTAGGTATTACAGTTGATCTGTTAGATAAGGTAATGCTCTTTAGTTCTTTACATCCATAAAAAGTTTGTCCATCCGAACCATAACGCTCCCCAAACTCTATAGCTTTCGGCTCACTATCCTTTGAGTTATCAAAAGTAACGTTCTCAAGATAAACGCATTCCTTAAATGCATAGAATCCGATAGCATCAACACTTGCAGGAATCACAAGATGACCATGTGTCGTACGCTTTCCCATCAGTGTGTTCATAAATGCATAGTTACCTATGTTTTTTAATGTTTCCGGTAACTTTACTAATCCGAAGCCTGTACAACCGCTAAATGCACTATCACCTATTCTCTCTACAACTGTATTTGAAAGATCGGTGCTGTCGAGCAGCACGTCACCTTTAAAAGCCTCATTTCCTATAGATTTAACCGTAGCACTCCAATTAACGGTAGTGAGTGCCTTGCAATCATCGGCAAATGTGGCCGGTACATCACTTATCCTGTTTGAAAATGTAATAGTAGTAAGCGCCTCGCAAGATGCAAAGGTTCCACCGTAACTACCATATCTTTCCACGAAGACAATACTGCCTTCCCCTTCTTCAAACACCACTTCCTTCAGGGCTTTGCAGCCGTTGAAAGCGCTATATCCTATTTCTGTGACACCTGCCGGTATCACAAGCTTTCCATCCCTTTGATTTGAACCCATGCTGGAGCCGGCAAAAGCATTATTACCGATAACCTCAAGTGTAGACGGAAATTTAACGGAAATGATCTCAGTACGATCTTTAAATACTCCATCTCCTATTTTCTTAACCGTGATACCTTTAACAGTTGAGGGGATTATCAGATCCGTGATATCCTCTCCTTCGTAGCTGTACTTGGTTATCTCTCCTTTATCATTAACAGTAAGGTATTCGGAAATATCTACTCCGGCAGTATCATCAGCTGTCTCACTGCTCTCATCTTCATCGGCAGCTGCCTCTTTAGAAGCCTCATCTGTTTCTTTTTTACCCGCTTCATCTGCTTCAGAAGTCTCTTTCTGCTCATCCGATGCTGTTTCATCCGCTGGAACCGCAACCTCATCCTCTGCTGCGGTCACGGTCTGTTCTTCCCCCGCTGCCAGCACAGGCAGACAGGCCGTATCAAGACTGCCGACCGTAAGCACCGCACTCAGTACAAGCGCCATCACACGTTTAGCTTTCATGTTTTCTACTCCTCCTGTTTTATTATATAAACTTCTATAAAAAAGCACCGTCTGTCATGTATTCTACACCAACAGACGGCGCTCTTCAATTTGATAATAATGCTTTATTTCTTCTTGGCTGCTATAGCTGCCTGTGCTGCTGCCAGTCTTGCAATGGGCACACGGTAAGGTGAGCATGATACATAATCAAGGCCGATCTTATGGCAGAACTCGATGGATGAAGGATCACCGCCGTGCTCACCGCAGATACCGCAGTGGATATCGGGACGCACGCTCTTGCCCTTCTTGATAGCCATATCCATAAGCTCGCCTACGCCGTCCTGGTCAAGACGTGCAAACGGGTCGTTCTCGAATATCTTTCTCTCGTAGTATGCCTGAAGGAACTTGCCTGCATCATCACGTGAGAATCCGTAGGTCATCTGTGTAAGGTCGTTGGTACCGAAGCAGAAGAATTCAGCTTCCTTTGCGATGGTATCAGCGGTAAGTGCAGCACGGGGGATCTCTATCATGGTACCTACTTCGTACTTAAGATCGCTCTTAAGCGCTGCCAGCTCTTCATCAGCTGCCTTTACAACTATATCCTTAACGAACTTAAGCTCCTTAGCATCACCTACAAGAGGGATCATGATCTCGGGAACTACGGTCCAGTCGGGGTGTTTCTTCTTGGTATTAACTGCTGCACGGATAACAGCGATGGTCTGCATCTTTGCGATCTCGGGGTAGGTTACATCCAGACGGATACCGCGGTGACCCATCATGGGGTTGAACTCTACCAGCCCTTCGATACGAGCCTTTATCTGCTGTACGGTCTTGCCCTTTGCCTTTGCAAGTCTGGCGATATCTTCCTCTGTCTTGGGAACGAACTCATGCAGAGGGGGATCCAGGAAACGGATGGTAACAGGGTTGCCTTCCATAGCCTCAAAGAGCTGCTCAAAGTCGCCCTGCTGAAGGGGTTCGATCTTCTTCAGCGCTTCCTCACGCTCTTCAACGGTATCGGAAACGATCATCTCACGGAATGCTTCGATCCTGTCCTCATCAAAGAACATGTGCTCTGTACGGCACAGACCGATACCTTCTGCTCCCAGCTCACGTGCCTTCCTTGCATCATGAGGGGTATCTGCATTGGTACGTACCTTAAGGGTACGGTATTTATCTGCCCATGCCATGATACGGCCGAACTCACCTGCGATCTGTGCATCAACGGTAGGAACAGCGCCGTCATATATATTACCGGTAGTACCGTCGAAGGAAATGATGTCGCCTTCGTGATACTCCTTGCCGCCTAAGGTGAACTTCTTGTTCTCTTCATCCATAATTATATCGCCGCAGCCGGATACACAGCAGGCGCCCATACCACGTGCAACAACAGCTGCATGGCTGGTCATACCGCCACGTACGGTCAGGATACCCTGGGATACCTTCATACCGGTTATATCTTCGGGAGAGGTCTCAAGACGTACCAGTACGACTTTCTCTCCTCTTGCTGCCCACTCTTCTGCATCTGCAGCGGTAAATACGATCTTTCCGCATGCAGCGCCGGGAGCTGCGCCCAGAGCCTTACCGATGAGACGCGCGCGAACGATAGCGCTCTGATCAAAGGTAGGATGAAGAAGGGTATCAAGGTTACGGGGATCGATCATTGCAACTGCTTCTTCCTCTGTTCTCATGCCCTCATCAACCAGATCGCATGCTATCTTAAGAGCTGCCTGAGCGGTACGCTTACCGTTACGTGTCTGCAGCATGTAAAGCTTTCCATGCTCAACAGTGAACTCCATATCCTGCATATCGCGGTAGTGGCTCTCAAGTTTCTGGCAAACATCCTTAAACTGGCCAAATGCCTCGGGGAATTTCTCCTCCATCTCGGCTATCTTCATAGGTGTACGAACACCTGCAACCACGTCTTCACCCTGTGCATTGGTAAGGAACTCACCAAAGAGGCCCTTCTCGCCGTTTGCGGGGTTACGTGTGAAAGCAACGCCGGTACCGCAGTCATCACCCATGTTACCGAATGCCATGGACTGTACATTTACAGCGGTTCCCCATGAATAAGGGATATCGTTATCTCTTCTGTATACATTTGCACGGGGATTATCCCAGCTGCGGAACACTGCCTTGATAGCGCCTACCAGCTGTACCTGAGGATCGGTAGGGAAATCCTCTCCGATCTTATTCTTGTACTCAGCCTTGAACTGGTTAGCCAGCTCCTTAAGATCATCCGCATCCAGCTCAACGTCCTGCTTAACACCCTTGCGGCTCTTCATCTTATCGATGAGCTGCTCAAAGTACTTCTTGCCTACCTCCATAACAACATCCGAATACATCTGGATGAAACGGCGGTAGCAGTCCCATGCCCAACGGGGATTCTGTGACTTCTCTGCCAGTACGGCTACAACATCCTCATTAAGACCAAGGTTAAGTATTGTATCCATCATACCGGGCATAGATGCTCTTGCTCCGGAACGAACGGAAACCAGAAGGGGATTCTCCTTGTCTCCGAATTTCTTTCCTGTTATCTCCTGCAGCTTCTCTACATACTCATTTACCTGAGCCATAATCTCGTCATTGATCTGACGTCCATCTTCATAATACTGTGTACATGCCTCTGTTGTGATAGTAAAACCCTGAGGCACCGGAAGACCCAGATTGGTCATCTCTGCAAGGTTTGCGCCCTTACCGCCTAAAAGCTCGCGCATGTCTGCCTTGCCTTCTTCAAACAGATAAACCCATTTTTTTGCCATGTTTTCTTCTCCTTCTTTTATGTTATATTATTTGGTTAACATTTTTTATATTACCATTTTGCGGTAATTTGCACGGTTGATAAAGCTGTAGTTTAGTATAAGGCTTTATACTATCAAGATCCTTCGCTTCGCTCAGGATGACCAGGGGTGACGGGGCTATACTATCGCATCCCTCTTGGTAATATATGATGCTATATTCACAGCATGATCCGCAACACGCTCAAGCGCAGCCGCCACATCGGAGAATATCATGCCGGCCTCGGGAGTACATTCACCCTTGGTGAGGCGGTCAATGTGATTCTGCTGAAGCTCACGCTCCTTCTCATCCACCTTATTCTCCATGCTGTTCATCTCTTTCATTATCTCATCGCTGCCGCTGCCCAGGATCACCTTAAGCGAACGCTCGAGCAATGCATTGACAAGCTCCATCATATCAGCCAGCTCTTTCTGGGCTGCAGGTGAAAAACCTGTGCCCATATCCTTGCGGCGGGCTGCCATATTGGCGATATTGTCAGCATGGTCGCCGATACGCTCTATATCGTTTGCCACATGGAATAAAGCACCCAGCCCCTGTAAGTCCTCGATGGGCAGGGTGGACTGGTTGATCTTTATGAAATATGAGGTGATGCTGTGATTTAAGAAGTCGATATTCTTCTCCATCTCGTGCACAGCCTCTATCTCTTCTTCATCCTGGGTGATAAGGGCGTTCATCGCACGGTTTAAGTTATCGTTTGCAAGTGAAGCCATACGCTCCAGCTCTTTAAGTCCGTCCACTACTGCAGTGGAAGGATTAAACAGCACCTTCTCACCGATGAACTTAAGCTGGAAGGTATCCAGATAACCGACTTTCTGGTCCTTGCCGGGTATAAATATATAAGTGAGCTTTACGATCAGATCCGAGAACGGGAACAGCACGATAACCTGTACTATCTTGATGATGGTGTGGGCGTTTGCCACGAAACGGCCATCGTCTGCAGAAACCGAATGCAGGAATTCCGATACCGGATCCATAGCCACCAGGAAGACGAAGAACATAAGTACCGTTCCTATAACATTAAAAAGCAGGTGGATGAACGCTGCTCTTTTCGCGTCCTTCTTACCTGCCATGGAAGCCAGCAGCGCTGTGGTACAAGCGCCTATATTACATCCCAGTATTATGAAAAGACAGATGTTAACATCTTTAAAGAGTCCCTGCTGCGCCATGAGCAGAGTAAGCGAAACGGTAACAGACGAACTCTGTACAACTGCCGTGATAGCCAACCCCGTAAGCACTGCGAGCAAAGGATTTGTCAGACTTGCCAGTGCATTGACTATTTCCTTTGATTCCTTTATTGATGCCATGCCTGATGACATGGTGGAGATACCAAGGAAAAGCACACCAAAACCTGCGACAACATCCGCAAGTTTCTGAGCTGTCTGATTTTTGCTTATCATGCCGGTGATCACACCGACCAGTAATATAAGAGGGGCGTATTCCGAAAGATTGAAAGAAACCAGCTGGCTGGTAATAGTGGTACCGATGTTGGCGCCGAAGATAACTCCCGCTGCCTGATAAAGACTCATGAGCCCGGAGTTTACAAAACTGACGACCAGCGTGGTACAGGCTGATGAGGATTGCATTATAGCTGTGAAAAAAATACCAACCAACAGCCCCTTAAAGCGGTTGGTTGTAAACATTTCCAATATGCCTCTGAGCTTGGCGCCGGCTGCTTTCTCGATGCCTTCGCTCATTATTGTCATTCCCAGCAGGAAGAGTCCAAGACCGCCTGCCAAAGTTAATATTTCTTTTAGTCCCATAAAAGACCTCTCCACAATTGTTGCATGCTATATAATATTATCAGACTGGCAGGCTGTCTGCAAGTAGCAAAAGATACAGTATAGGATTGAAAAAAAGTTGCTGACATATTAGAATTGAACAATAGCGACATGGAAAGCCTCATGTAAAAAGCTATAATATTAACATTGGAGGGTACCGACTTGAACCAGAATCAGCAAATGCCGGAAGAACAGCATTATCGAAACCAGGAAGAACATAACAAGGAAATGGCGGTTACCGAAAAGGCGCAGCTCAAATACCAGAAGCTTGCTTTTATAATGTCTGCGATGAGCGCTTTATTCACGCTGGCCATGCTCATAGTAGTGATATGTCTGGCAAACTATGTAGCTCCCAAAATAGACACGATATACAGCCGTTCAGTTACATCTCTCAAGAATATGGAAACCATCACCAAAGAATTAAATGAGGCGCATCTGGGCGATACCGTAAAAAACATCAATAACCTTACATTAAACGCTACGAGCGATCTCTCCAGAGCCATGGATAAGCTCAATTCCATCGATCTTGACACTTTAAACGACTCTATACAGGATCTGCATAATATCATTGAGCCTCTGGCCAAGATGTTTAATATACTGCATTAAAAAAGATCCTCCTTTCCCCCGCACTACTGTTTATGTCGGGACTAATCGTGAAGGATCTTATCCATATCCTCATTGAGCTGGGCTTTCAGGGCGTCCAGTCCATCAAAGCACTTTTCCGCTCTTATGAATCTTTTCAGGCCTACGGTGATCTCCTCTCCGTAGGCTTCTTCATCAAAGTCAAAAAGATGAGTTTCCAGGTTGACCCTGCTGTCTTCTTTAACAGTAGGTTTGACGCCTATATTAGACATCCCCTTGTAAACGCGGCCTTTCAGGATAACCCTGCTTTCATACACACCGCGTGGCGGCAGCACTTTATCCTCATCCGGAGTGATATTTAATGTCGGAAACCCTATGCTGTGACCTATCCTGGCTCCGCGTTCCACCGTGCTGCTGAAACTGTAGATCCGACCCAGACAGGCTGCCGCATCTTCCATAAGACCGCCCTCTATCATCTCACGTATGCGGCTCGAGCTTATGGTACTTCCCTGATAATGCATCTTATCCACCTGCACGGTCTCGTAGCCCAGTTCATGACGGCAGGCGTTCAGCAGGGCGAAATTGCCCTTTCCTCCTGCGCCGAAGGACAGATCCGCGCCTGCCGCGATCAGCCCCGCCTTTAACCTTTTTGAAAGGAATTCCGTAATGAATTCCGCAGGGTCTATCGCTGCCGTATTCTTATCCAGAGGATACTCAACAAGTATCCCTATCCCCAGCTCTTCAAAGATCCGTCTTTTTTCATCCCGCGTATTTATCAGCCCCGTCCTGCTTCCAAAGAGCTTCTCCGGTGAGGGCTCAAAAGTAAAAACACAGGGCGTAAGTCCGTCCGCCCGCGCCCTGAGTATATACTCCAGGAGCCTGCGGTGGCCTTTATGCACCCCGTCAAATTTACCTATTGCCAAAGCCGTGGGAACTTCAACATAAATTGTATCCAGCGTATTCAGTATTTCCATTTTTACAATTCGTATATCGTCTCTGCCCTTAACTGCCCCTTAAGCGCATCGTATCTGTATACAGCGCAGAATTTCTCGCAGTCGTCATAAACCCTGAGCAGCTGTCCGTCTTCGCAGCGCGCCGCATATTTTAGCGGCAGCGGATTACCGTTGCGTAAAAGCTTCATATCTTCGGTTAAAACAAAAACCGCGGGACATTCCGCATAGAAATGCTCCACCGGCACAATATGACTGTCTATCTCACCGGCTTTTACCAGTGCTTCCGTTTCGGATAGCTTGAGTGCATCCTCCAGGGTGAATTCCCCACTCCTTGAACGTATAAGCTTTTCCATAGCCGCGCCGCACTTAAGCTTCCCGCCTATATCCCGGCATAAGGATCTGATATATGTTCCTTTGCTGCACTCCACCCTGAACACCGCGGTGGGCATGCTGACTTCCATCAGCTCCATATCAAAAATCTCAACTCTTCTGGCAGGACGCTCTACCACCACGCCTTCACGCGCCAGTTCATAAAGCCGCCTTCCGTTCTGCTTAAGCGCCGAATACATGGGAGGAACCTGATCATAAACGCCCTTAAAGGATTGCAGCGCTTTTATAAAATCTTCTTTGCTGCAGCTCACTTCATTTTCGCTCAGCACCTCTCCCGTCATATCCTCGGTATCCGTTGTGACGCCCAGCCGTATCGTGCAGATATATTCCTTTCGTTTATCGGTAAGACGCTCCACAAGTTTGGTCGCATAACCCAAACATACCGGAAGCACGCCCTCAGCTTCAGGGTCCAGCGTTCCGGTATGTCCTATCTTCTTCTGATGCAGTATCCCTCTGAGTTTTGCCACAACATCTGCAGAGGTATACCCCTTTTCTTTGTAAATGTTTATAACTCCGTTTATCAATTCTTTGATACCCCGCAGGATCACATACCCAGCTGCCTGCCGACTTCTTTTACCAGTCCGGCCATAAAATCCTCCAGCGTGCCGTTATATTCACATCCGGCTGCCCGTTTGTGTCCACCGCCGCCAAAGGCCTCACCGACAGTTGCAACATTCATGTTGTCTGTGGTAGAACGAAGGCTGGCCTTCCACTGCCCCGGTTTCTTTTCGTAAATATATATTGCGCACCATATCCCCCGGGTGAGGTTAAGCCTTTCAACGATCCCGCCGGTATCGTCACGCGTAGCTCCCACCTCGCGCATGCACTTAAAACTTGTATATCCTATGATCAGCTTTTCATCATAATAAAACTTCTGATCGATAAGCGCATGAGCCAGAAGCATATTGGTCTCCTTGGGCTTTGAAAAGAAAGTCGCATCCAGCATGGCAGAAAAGTCAAAATCATATTCCAACAGCTCTGCCGCTATCCTTAAAGTTTCCGGAGTGGTATTGGAATAATGGAATACACCCGTATCATGGGTTATGGCCATATATAAAAGCTCAGCCATCTGAGCATCCATATATTCCTTTTCAATAAGCCCGTAGATTATCTGTCCGCATGCAGCAGCCTCCGGCCTGACCAGATTAAGCTGTCCCGTGCCGTCTATATTGCTGATATGATGATCGATGTTGATCGTAAGCTTTGCTTCTTTGAAATACTTTTGTGAATCTCCGGTCCGGCCCGCATTGGTATCACATACTATAAAAACATCAAACGCATCCCTTTCAGGGAAATCGCTGATTATCTGATCCCTAAGGGGAATGCCTTCCATAAGCTTCTCCGGTTCTTCCAGAAAAAGCTCGATCTTAGCGCCGGGCAGTCTTTTCCTAAGATATTGCATAAGAGCCAGGCAGGAACCTATGCAGTCCCCGTCCGGCTTTATATGTCCCGTAATACCTATGGTCTTAGCATCTTTTACCGCAGAATAAAGATCAAATGCCATCAGTTTTCCTGATCTCCTTCTCCTCTGGCTGCCCTGGCAGCGTTATCAGCCTTGCTGACCTCGTCGATCAACTGTGACATCCTGTTTCCGTATTCAATGGAATTATCCGGAAGAAAGATCAGTTCCGGAGTATTTCTGAGATTCAGCTCATGAGCCAGTTCTCTTCTTAAATATCCTTCCGCGCTCTTCAATCCCTGCAGTCCGGCTTCCATAGCTCCTTCTGAATCATCAGTAAGCATGGACACCCAAACCTTGCAGGTTTTAAGATCCGGCGCCACTTCAACATCCGTAACGGATGTAAACTCCGGCACCCTTGGATCCTTAAGCCCGCTTCTTATAGCCTCGGCAAGCACCTTCTGCACTTCCGAATTTATTCTTGTATTTTTAACACTTCCCTTACGCATCTTATGTTCTGGGAACCTCCACCATTATATATGCCTCGACCTGATCCAGTTCCTGCATCTGGTCGAATCCGTCAAATACCAGACCGCATTCAAAGCCTGCCTTGACTTCCTTAACATCATCTTTGAATCTCTTGAGCGATGCAAGAGCGCCTTCATAGATCTGCTCACCCTCACGGCTGATGCGGATCTTGCAGTCTCTCTGGAATACACCGTCAAGCACGAAGGAACCTGCGATATTACCGACTGCCGAAGCCTTGAATATCTGACGCACTTCCGCATGTCCGATGATCTTCTCTTCGAATACGGGATCCAGCATGCCCTTCATGGCTGCTTCTATATCCTCAATAGCCTGATAGATAACCTTGTACAGACGGACATCAACACCCTCACGCTCTGCTGTCTGCTTTGCAACGGCATCGGGACGTACATTGAAGCCTATGATTATCGCGTTTGATGCGCTTGCCAGCACAACATCGGATTCGTTGATCGCGCCAACGCCACCGTGGATCGCCTTGACCACAACTTCGTCATTAGAAAGCTTGAGCAGTGACTGCTTAACGGCTTCCACGCTGCCCTGTACATCGGCCTTGATGATCAGGTTCAGTTCCTTCAGATTACCTTCCTGTATCTTGCTGAATACATCCTCAAGGCTCATCTTCGCCTTGGTATCCTCAAGCAGCTTCTCCTTGTTCTGTGCTATGAAGGTATCTGCAAAATTCTTTGCTTCCTTATCGTTAGGATGGCAGATGAATATCTCACCTGCATTAGGCACATCATTAAGACCAAGGATCTCAACCGGAGTAGAAGGCCCTGCTTCCTTAACTCTTCTGCCCTTATCATCAACCATTGCACGGACTTTACCGTGGGATGCTCCTGCAGAGATAAAGTCTCCGACATGCAGCGTACCCTTCTGTACCAGTACCGTTGCAACAGGGCCGCGACCTTTATCCAGCTCGGCCTCGATCACCAGACCTCTGGCCTGTCTCTTTGGATTAGCCTTAAGCTCGAGCACATCTGCGGTAAGCAGTATCATCTCCAGCAGATTATCTATGCCTTCACCCGTCTTTGCGGATACAGGTGCAAATATAGTGCTGCCGCCCCAGTCTTCGGAAACCAGTTCATATTCGGTAAGCTCCTGCTTAACCCTGTCAACATTGGCTCCGGGTTTATCTATCTTGTTGACGGCAACGATTATCTCTATGCCTGCCGCCTTTGCATGGTTGATAGCCTCCACAGTCTGGGGCATAACGCCGTCATCTGCAGCAACTACCAGTATAGCTATATCTGTTGAATTAGCGCCACGCATACGCATGGATGTAAATGCTTCATGTCCGGGAGTATCCAGGAAGGTAATGGACCTGCCGTCGATGGATACCGTATATGCGCCGATGTGCTGTGTAATGCCGCCGGCTTCCTTATCGGTCACATGCGTCTTACGTATTGCATCCAGAAGCGAAGTCTTACCATGATCGACATGACCCATAACGCAGATAACGGGAGGTCTGGGAACCAGCTTGCTCTCTTCCTCTTCATCCTCCTTAAGGAGTTCGGCGATAACGTCTACCTTCTCCTCACGCTCGCACATGATCTCATAATCGATAGCGATCTCTTCGGCCTTCTCAAAGCTTATCTCCTGGTTGACCGTCACCATCTCACCCTGCATAAAGAGTTTCTTGACGATCTCCGAAGGCTGGATGCGCATTTTCTCTGCCAGATCTTTTACGGTTATGGAATCGGGAAGGGTGATAACCTTGATATCGTCTTCCTGCACTTCCTGTTTCTTAGCTACAGGTTTCTGGAAAGAACCTGCGCGGTTATTCCTGCCCTTGCCCAGATTATCTTCATAGATCGAGCTGTTCTTCTTCTGCTCGCGGTCACGGTCTTTATCGCTGTGACGTCCTCTTCTGTTATCATTCTTGGTCTCCGGAGCGGGAGCAGGCGCTGTAAAGCCTCCTCTTCCACCCTGACCGGGTCTGCCGCCCTGACCGCCCTGGAAAGGTCTGCCGCCCTGGCCTCCCTGGCCGGGTCTGCCGCCCTGACCGCCCTGGAAAGGTCTGCCGCCCTGGCCTCCCTGACCGGGTCTTCCACCCTGGAAGCGCTCGCCCTGCGCAGGCCTGTCATTTCTGTAAGGTCTGTCACCTGAAGGCGCGGGTCTGTCGTTTCTGTAAGGTCTGTCACCCGAAGGCGCAGGTCTCTGTCCCTGCCCCTGAAAATTCCTGTTATCGGCGGGTCTGTTATTCTCTGCAGGCGCGGGTCTTCTGTTTTCCGTATTATTGCCTGCGGGATTTGATGCGGGAGCCGCTGCAGCCGCAGCCGCCTCTTTAGCTTTTTCTTCCTGCATTCTGCGCTGGGCTGCCTCTGCTTCTAGGCGTTTCTGCTCCTGCGCTTCTCTTGCGCGCTCTTCCTCTATCCTCTTATTGGATATAGCACCGGCGCGGTCTATCATATTTTCACGCGGTCTGATAGGCCCTCTGTTAAAATTGCCTCCCTGCGCCGGATAAGCGCCTCTGTTATTATTGCCGTTGCCCTGATTGGGACGGCTCTGCTGCGGGGCATTACCGCCCACGATTATTATCTTTTTCTTCTTAGGCTGTCCGTTATGAGGATCACCGCTCCTTTGAGGCATGCGTCTGTCGCCTTCGGGTCTTGCGGGAGCTGCATTCTTTTGCTGTTTGTCTGCAGTATCTGCGCTTTTGGGAGCAGCGGGATTCTGCTCCTTCTTTTCGGGAAGCGGCTCCTTCTTTTCTGCAACAGGCTCTTTCTTTTCAGGCTCTGCTTTGCGCTCTTCGTTCTTCTGTGCTTTGGTATCGGGAGTAGGCTCTTTATCTGCGCTGCCGGAACGTACGAAACCCAGGGCCTTAAGCTCTGCAACTATAGCCCCTTCCAGCTCTCCGGGAAAAGTACTGGATGCGGTCTTTCCTTCCGCTCCATGCTTCTCCAGAAGCTCTATGATCAGATTGTTCTTGGGCGAACTGCCGTCCGCTCCCGTAAATTCCTTTGAAAAATTACTGATCCTTGCCATTCTTCGCACTACCTCCCTTTACATCTCCCTTAAGGAGAGTCTTTAACTTTCCGGCAAAACCTTCGTCCTCTACCGCTATCACACTCCGGAATTCCTTACCCAGAGCATGTCCCAGGTCTTCCTTAACGGAATATTCCATGCACTCAACCTGATAGTAACTGCACATATCCCTTATACTCTTCTTCGAAGCTGCGGAAGTATCCGCGGCAATAAGCACCAGCCACGCTTTTCCTCCCTTTACGCTTCCTTCAACGGTAAAATTACCGCTTTTTATCTTTCCTGCCCTCTGGGCCAGTCCCAAAAGGGATAATACTTTATCTTGATTCAATCCCCGACGCAACGCTCCTTTAGCTCTTTATAAATCTCTGCCGGAACCGCGGCTTTTAAGGATCTGCCTATGCTGTCCTTTTTTTCTGCCTTATTTATGCACTCTGCATTCCGGCAGATATAAGCTCCCCTGCCGTTCATCTTCCCCTTATCGTCTATGGCTATATCGCCTTCGGGTGAGCGCACTATCCTTATCATATCCTTACCCGGCATATTCAGCCCGCATCCGCAGCATCTGCGTTCGGGTATCCGTTTTGTTTTTACAGGCAATTATTTATTCCTCTCCTTCACCGGATGTGCCGTCTTCTGCGGTATATTCACCGTCTCCGGCATATCCTTCGGCGTAATCACCCTCAGCATAACCTTCT
The DNA here is from genome assembly GCA_946612125.1 of uncultured Lachnospiraceae bacterium. GTDB lineage: Bacteria > Bacillota > Clostridia > Lachnospirales > Lachnospiraceae > NK4A136. The sequence continues at coordinate 16,530 of CAMOEK010000018.1, forward strand.
TCGTAACCTTCCTCATCATAGCCGTCATCGTAGTAATCCTCTACACGGAATCCTACAGCATCAACAGCCTGGCTCTCAGATTTGATATCGATCTTATAGCCGGTGAGTTTTGCTGCCAGTCTTGCATTCTGTCCGGATTTACCGATCGCAAGCGAAAGCTGGTTATCGGGAACAACTACATTTGCGCTCTTCTCATCGGGATCCGCAAATACATTGACGATCTTTGCGGGTGATAAGGAGTTCTGGATAAGCTCGCCGGGGTTGTCGCTCCAATTGATTATATCGATCTTCTCTCCGTAGAGCTCGTTTACTATCGCATTTACACGGCTGCCGTTAACGCCTACGCATGCTCCCACGGGATCAACATTGGGGTTATGGGACATAACAGCCATCTTGGTACGGCTTCCCGCTTCACGAGCGATGTTCATTATCTCAACAGTGCCGTCCTTTATCTCGGTCACTTCCTCTTCAAAGAGCCTGCGAACCAGCTCGGGATGTGAACGTGACACAGTGATCTTTGCTCCCTTGGGAGTACTGGTCACTTCGATAACATATACCTTTATGCGTGAGCCCTGCTTGATGCGCTCTCCGGGCACACATTCCTGATCGGGAAGCAGAGCATCGGTCTTACCCAGATTGATGGAATAGCCTCTGCCCACTCTGCGCTGTACAACGCCTGTGATTATATCATGACGCTTCTCTGAGAACTGTTTGTAGATAACATTTCGTTCCTCTTCACGAAGCTTCTGTGTGATCACATTCTTTGCATTCTGAGTTGCGATGCGTCCGAATTCCTTCGAATTGATCTCAACCTCAACAAAGCCGCCGGGCTGCACTTCGGGATCGATAAGCTTTGCTTCGTCCCAGCTTATCTCAATAGCCGGGTCCATTACATCATCAGCAAGCTCTATCACTTCCTTTGTGGCTATCACGTGGAATGCGCAGGTTTTTTCATCGATATCCACTCTGATATTGTCAGCCGATTTGAAATGATTCTTGCAGGCCGTTACCAATGAATCACTGATCGCCTTAAAGATCGATTCCTTACTGATCTCTTTCTCCCGCTCCAGTGTCTCCAATGCGTCCATCAGATCCGAATTCATCTCTTTACCCTCCATATGCCGTCCTTGCGGCTGTGTTTATATATTTACGGAAGCAGCTGCCTCCGCTTGTGTACCTGTTGTTATCTCTGTCCCAATAAATAAGCTGTCTTTTTACCGGAGAACCCCGGCTTTTTATATATCCAGCTTTAACCTGACTATTGCAAGCGCGCTGCGTTCAAAACTTATGTCTTCGCCGCCGACGGTCACGGTCACGCTGTCTTTGTCAAAAGCTTTTAAAACACCTTCGAACTCCTTGCATCCGTCTTTTGCTTCAAAAAGCTTAAGTTCCACCTCTTCGCCCAGGCTGTTTTCAAAATGCCTGTCTTTTTTGAGCTGTCTGCCCAGGCCCGGGCTGGATACTTCCAATATATAAGCATCGCTTATGATATCCGCCTCATCAAGCTTATCCGAAAACGCGCGGCTCACATTCTCACAGTCCTGTATATTGACTCCGCCGTCCTTATCGATATAGGCGCGCAGATACATATCGCTGCCTTCCTTAACGTACTCAACATCATAGATCCTTACGTTAAATGCCTCAGCTATGGGCTTTAACAACTCTTCAGCTCTGCTCTCGGTATCTTTTCTGCCGGCCATCAAAATGCCCCCTTAAATACATAAGAGCAGGCACACGACCTACTCTTACAATAGCAACATATTGAATACTATCACTATCTCACAAAAAAAGCAAGGATTTTTTATGTATACTTATTTGCAAAACCATACGGGCTGCTAACGGTGCGCCGAAAAGCATATTGGGCCCGCAGCAGTTATTATGAAAACTTGCGTTCATGGCTATTATGCCTTATAATGTGTGAGTTGTAAACAATTAACCAAATGGAGGTAAAGTATGAGCAATATCCCTTACAAGATCTATCTTGAAGAAAACGAAATGCCCGACAAATGGTATAATGTCAGGGCGGATATGAAGAAAAAACCTGCGCCCATCCTCAATCCGGGCACACTTAAGCCTGTAACTTTAGAGGAGCTTTCCGGGATTTTCTGCGAAGAACTGGCCAAGCAGGAGCTTGATGATACCACAGCATATTTTGACATTCCCGCAGAAATAAGGGATTTCTACAAGATGTATCGTCCTTCACCCCTGGTAAGAGCATATTGCCTTGAGAAAAAACTCGATACCCCGGCGCACATATATTATAAATTCGAAGGCAATAACACATCAGGAAGCCACAAGCTCAATTCAGCGATCGCCCAGGCTTATTACGCAAAGAAGCAGGGACTTAAGGGCGTTACCACCGAGACCGGCGCCGGTCAGTGGGGAACAGCGCTTTCCATGGCCTGCTCCTATTTTGATCTGGACTGCCAGGTTTACATGGTTAAAGTCTCTTACGAGCAGAAGCCTTTCCGCCGCGAAGTAATGCGCACCTACGGTGCTACCGTTACTCCTTCCCCTTCAATGAATACAGAAGTAGGCCGTAAGATCAACGCCGAATTCCCCGGCACCACAGGAAGCCTTGGCTGCGCTATATCAGAGGCTGTTGAAGCTGCAGTCAGCCAGGAAGGCTACCGTTACGTTCTGGGTTCCGTACTGGCCCAGGTACTGCTCCATCAGTCCGTTATAGGCCTTGAAACAAAAGCCGCTCTTGACAAATACGGCATCAAGGCAGACACCATCATCGGCTGCGCGGGTGGCGGTTCCAACCTGGGCGGTCTCATCTCTCCTTTCGTAGGCGAGATGCTCCGCGGCGAAGCCGATTACGATATCATCGCAGTCGAGCCCGCATCCTGCCCCAGCTTAACACGCGGCGTATATGCATATGATTTCTGCGATACCGGTAAGGTTTGCCCTCTTGCCAAGATGTACACCTTAGGCAGCGGCTTTATCCCTTCAGCAAACCACGCAGGCGGTCTGCGTTATCACGGAATGAGCAGCATCGTTTCAGAACTTTACGATCAGAAACTGATCACCGCACGCAGCGTTGAACAGACCAGAGTATTCGAAGCAGCGCGCACCTTTGCAAGAGTTGAAGGCATACTGCCCGCTCCCGAATCAAGCCACGCTATACGCGTTGCCATCGATGAAGCTCTTAAGTGCAAGGAGACCGGCGAAGAAAAGAATATCGTATTCGGTCTGACCGGCACCGGTTATTTTGATATGGTGGCTTACCAGAAATTTAATGACGGCGAGATGAGCGACTACATCCCCACCGACGAAGATCTTCAGAAGTCTATCTCCCAGCTGCCTAAAGTATAATAAAAAATCAGGGGGTCGGAACTTAATGTCCCGGCCCCTTTTTTATTTTCCCTTTCTGATCCTATTTAAACCAGCCTTTTTTCTTAAAGATGAGCATCCAGATGATAACTATCAGCACACAGACTCCTATCACCACAGGATATGCATACTCAAATTCAAATTCAGGCATCTTGAGGTTCATGCCGTACCAGCCTGCTATCAGCGATAAGGGCATAAATATGGATGTCACTATCGTAAACACTTTCATAAGGCGGTTCTGCTCTATGTCTATCTGCGCCTCATAGGACTCACGCACCTGAACGATATATTCACGAAGGTTCATCACTTCTTTTGAAAGACGTCCGCTGCGGCTGTCCAATATCTCAAAATACTTAAGGAAGTCTTCGCTTATCACATCGTTATCGTTATCGCAAAGCTCTTCGAATATCTCTTCAAACTGCTCGTAATACTGTTTGAGCCTCAAAAGCAGATAGCGCATATCCACGATAGCTTCCCTGATATCGTCCGACTTTCCGTGGATAACCCTGTCATCCAGATCAGAGATCTTATCTTCCAGCTCATCCAGATATTTGCTGTCTCCCCTGAAAAGATTTTTAAAGAAAGTATAAAGCGCTCTTTCGTTTGTCGGCATTTCCGTAAAACACTTGCTCGCTTCTTTATAGGCCTTCTCATCTTCACAGATAACGAACACATCGTCCGCATCAATGTATATCAGCACCTGCGACGCATCCGACTCGGCGTCCTTTATATCAAACCAGTCAAATGCGATAATATCAAAATTATCAAATGCTTCGAAAGTCTGGATAGTGCCTTCTTCAATATGCATGATGACCGGCTCTTCCAGCTGCTCCATATAATCATTTACATCTGTCCTGTAAATAACCTTCTGCATGATCCCTCCCTTCTGTATCAGTCGGCAACGGTTCCTTCAGCGTTTAATCAGCCGCGCACCACATTGTATTCTCCGCCGCCTTCCCAGGCAGTAAAACTCCTTGCCGTGCGTATGCGTCCCTCACCGGGATCCAGGCGCAGCCATGCTGTTCCTCCGTTTTAGCACATTTTTTGTTTTCGGATTATTGTATCATAGACGCCCGTATGAAAAAAGAGAAATCTATGAAAACACTTACATTTTTTTATAAAAAGCTAAAGATCAGCTTAACAGCCAGCGCTGCCAGCCATGCAACAGCGCATTGCCATACCACCACAAACACGGCCCATTTGTGCCCAAGCTCACGCCTGATGGCAGCCACCGCTGCCACGCAGGGCGTATACAGCAGGCAGAATACCAGAAGCGAAAGAGCCGATGCAGCGCTCATTACCGCCGCCGCTCCGCCTTCTGCTCCAAAGAGCACGCCCAGTACCGATACCACGCTCTCCTTTGCGATAAATCCGCTGATCAGCGCGGTGACGATGCGCCAGTCTCCCAGACCCACGGGTCCAAACAACGGCACCAGCAATCCCGACAGGGCAGCCAGTATGCTGTCATGGGAATCAGCCGCCAGATGCATGCCTGTATCAAAACTCTTAAGAAACCACACCAGCACCGACGCAAGCAGTATCACACTGAAGGCACGCTGTATGAAGTCCTTCGTCTTTTCCCACATCAGAAGCATTACGCTCCTGCCGCCGGGCATACGGTAATTGGGCAGCTCCATTACAAAAGGCACTGCCTCCCCCTTAAACAGGGTCTTTTTATAGATATAAGCCACCAGTATGCTGACCAATATCCCCAGCACATACAGCCCAACCATCACCAACGCCTTGTATCTGGGAAAGAATGCATCCACAAAAAATGCATATATCGGAAGCTTGGCCGTGCAGCTCATAAAGGGCGTCAGCAATATGGTCATCTTTCTGTCCCTCTCACTGGGAAGGGTCCTGGTTGACATGACCGCAGGAACAGTGCAGCCAAATCCCAGCAGCATGGGCACGATGCTGCGCCCCGAAAGCCCCAGCCTTCGGAATATCTTATCCATAAAGAAAGCCACGCGGGCGATATATCCGCTGTCCTCAAGAAGCGAAAGAAAAAAGAACATAGTTACCACTATCGGCACAAAACTAAGCACGCTTCCCACGCCTTCAAAGATGCCTTCCGTGATAAGCCTGTGAAACACTTCATTTACATTTGCGGCAGTCATGGCTTCATCCGCCATGACAGTCAGCTTTTCTATCCCCAGCTCCAAAAGCCCCTGCAAAAAGGCTCCTATCACATTAAAGGTAAGGAAGAATACCAGAGCCATTATACCGATGAACAGCGGAATGGCAGTAAAGGTGCCGGTCAGGACTTTATCTATCCTGCGGCTGCGTATATGTTCCCTGCTTTCCCTTGGCTTGATCACGCACTCCCGCGCCACCTTTGCTATAAAGCAGAAACGCATATCCGCAATAGCGGCGCTGCGATCTAAGCCTCGTTCCTTCTCCATCTGAAGCACTATATGCTCCAGCGTTTCCTTTTCATTCTCATCCAGTTCCAGACGCTTTAATATGTGTTCATCGCCTTCTATCAGTTTCGACGCCGCAAACCTTAAGGGCACGCCATGATCCTTTGCATGATCCTCTATCAGGTGTTCTACCGCATGAAGGCAGCGATGCACCGCGCCGCCGTTATCATCATGGCTGCAGAAATCCTGTTCCAGCGGTTTTTCCTGATACTTTGCAATATGCAGCGCGTGAGCCACCAGCTCATCAAGGCCTTCCCGCTTTGCAGCGGATATAGGCACCACGGGAGTCCCCAGCAGCGTCTCCATGCGATTTACATCGATCGAGCCTCCGTTGCCCGTGAGTTCATCCATCATGTTAAGAGCCACTACCACGGGTATGTCCATCTCCAGAAGCTGCATGGTCAGATACAGATTGCGCTCGATATTTGTGGCATCGACGATATTGATGACAGCCCGCGGCTTTTCGTCCAGAACAAAATTCCTTGATACCAGTTCTTCGGCCGTATAGGGCGACATCGAATATATTCCCGGCAGGTCGGTAACCAGTGTATCTTTATGATCTCTTATAGCTCCGTCTTTTTTATCAACGGTCACTCCCGGGAAATTGCCCACATGCTGGTTGGCGCCTGTCAGCTGGTTAAAGAGTGTAGTCTTTCCGCAGTTCTGGTTTCCTACCAGCGCAAAGCTCAGGAGCTCACCGTCCGGCAGGGGATCTCCGCTGCCCTTCGGATGGAATTTCCCTTCCTCACCCAGTCCGGGATGCGGCGTGATATTTTCCGCTTTCCTGGGCTTTTCCTCCTCTGCTTTGGTCTCTACGGGTTTTATATCTATCTTATCCGCATCGGCCAGTCTGAGTGTCAGCTCATAACCATGTATGCGGATCTCCATGGGATCCCCCAGCGGCGCAAACTTGATCACTCTCACCTCTGCCCCGGGTATAACTCCCATATCAAGAAAGTGCTGTCGCAGGGCGCCTTCCCCCGCGACAGCCTCTATGATACCGCTTTTCCCTATTTCCAGATCCTTTAATGTCATCTTTTTTCCGGCTTTCTGTAAAATCTTTACTTATACAGCTTCTTTATCTCGTCCAGTTCTTTGCCAAACTGCGTAACAACAGACTTGGGGCCAGCGATCTTTACGCCTGTCCCCAACGCAAAGAGCCAGCCATAAAACTGATCGCTCAGCGCCACCTCAACATTGGTCTCCAGCCATCCGCTTTGTTTTATCCTGCTTATGGGTATATCTTTCCCAAAACGGTCCAGCATGACGCCCACCAGTTCTTCCTTAAACTGAAGTTTGACCCGTACTGCGGTACCGCCAAACATACCGAAGTTCATGCGGCTGTATTTAGCCGGATCAAATTCCCTGAAGATATCGCGGCCCCTTCTCTTTTCCTCCGATATCTCTATATCCCTCATCTTATCCACACGGTAATGCTTTATGCAGTCCATTTCCTCATCATAAGCGATAAGATAATAATTCTCATCATCCCAGTTAAGAGCCCAGGGACTGGCCTCATAGCGCTTGTCCTTACGGGGCACCATCTCCTTGTCGGCATTCCATTTCATATAATTAAAGCTTATCTTGCGGTTATTCGCTATGGCTTTATGTATCTCGTCCACGATATAATAAATGCTCTCGTTCATGGTCTTGATGCGGCCCTGGACCATAACCTGTCTCTTAAGCTGCTGCGCCTCATATTCACTCACAAAGCCGGTAAGCTTTTTGATCAGCTCATTTGATTTCTTTTCAGTGATGAATTTGGACGACTGGATCGCATCCACCAAAAGCTTTAACTCAGCCAGTTCAAACTGTTTTCTGCCGATGTGATAATAATAGCCGTGACCTACCTTTTCACCTATTATCTCATATCCCATTACTTCCAGCGCCTGCAGATCATCATAAAGACTCTTGCGATCCGCTGTTACTCCGTATTCCTCCAGCTCGCTGATTATATCAGCCATTGAAAGGCTGTTTTCATCATCGGTCTTTTCGATCAGAATACGGCTCAGGTAATAGAGTTTCAGTTTCTGTCCGCTTCCTTTTGGCATATCAAAACCTCCTGTTATTTATCCGCCCTCAGGGCGTATTCAATTCTTCCAGAATAGCATCCGAGATCTCACCATACAGCTTTATATACTCTGCTACGGCTTCTTCTCCGCTTTTTTTGCCGGCTGCCACATCAGCTATCAGCCTGTTTCGGCCGTTTACAAGTTTTTTTACATCCGCGTCCTTCATATCAAGCGCAGCGGTGACCGGCGCCTCCGCGCTGTTTTCAAGAAAAAAGTCTCTGCTTTTCTCCGCCAGGAGATCCCTTTTTTCCTCATCTTCCTCAAAGGGCGCTATCACATTATCCCAATGAACATTTTTTGCGCTCTTCATCCACAGCTTCTGTATGTCTTCTCCATCGAGCATGGTCTCAAACAACGCTTCAAACACAGCCTTTTCCCTTGCGCTGCTGTTGTCCCCGTCATCGATTATTACCCACACGGGAGCCTCCCGTCTCAGATATCCGCCATGCCCTTCCTCTATCTCTTTAATGGGCGGGAGCATCAGCAGCCGTTCATCTTCCAGCTCATCATCCACTCCGAATTTAGCCATGCAGTCAGTCAGCGTGCGCGCCCATTCACCGGCCCAATAGGTAAATGCCATCCCTGATATCGAAGGATTTACATTAAAAAATTTTTCCCTGGCCGCCTTGCTGTCGGCTTCCTGCGTATCCTTGTCTATGATACCGTCTTTATACGCCGCTGCTATACGGTCAAGCGCATCTATGGCAGCCTGCTGTGTAAAACCGTCAGTCCATACTCCGTCTTTCAGATAGAAAGCCGGGTATGCATCCTGCCAAAATTCGGGCAGCGTGTCTATATAGGGTTCTTCATCATTCAAAAAGCCCGCGGCTATAACGCCGGAATTGCGGCCTTCACTGAAGTATCCCAGCATATCCATGTACTTATCAAAAGTATCTATATCTTCTATGCTGTCTATTCCGTCTGTATTCTTTGCATAAAGCGCAAACCACGAAGCTTTTACATATGTGATGCAGCCGTTCCCGTACACAGGCATAAAACCATACTGTCTGCCGTTTTCATCCCGGTCCTGTATATTCACATCATTATCGAGCAGTCTGCTTTTGAAAGCCGCATTATCATAGGCTTTTGACATATCCCATAGATACCCCGCCTGCCTGTATGCATAATACTGTGATCTGCTCATGACCACCGCATCTGGATATCCCTCATCTCCGGGTCTGCCGGAATCCAGCAGCCTCGCCACTTCTTCAACATAGGCATTCTTATCGGGCGCATTTATACTTATTGTTATCTCCCGGCCGGTCTTTTCTGCCACCGCTTCTTCCCAGGCTGCAGCAAAGTCCTCCGTCTTTTTTTCGTTCCCGAAAGAAAAGCCGGCATCGACAACTATATTGATCTCTTTTAACTCATAATCTTCGTCCGGCTCAGCTTTATCCGCGCCGGGCTTATCCT
>CAMOEK010000019.1:0-25027 GCA_946612125.1 uncultured Lachnospiraceae bacterium
CATTACCCGCATAAATGCTTTTCTTAAGTTACTCGAGGTCCATTTTGACGACGGCAGGAGAGTGTACTACCCTTTCCAGCAGCTGGATGAACTGGAGCTGGCCTATGCGGTGACTATACATAAGTCACAGGGCAGCGAATATCCTCTTGTTATCCTGCCCATACTTTCGGGACCGGAGATGCTCATGTCGCGAAATCTGTTATATACGGCAGTCACCAGAGCCAAACGCTGCGTGATCATGATAGGCAGTAACGACAGGATACAGCAGATGATAGATAACGATCATGTGCAGCGCAGATATACCTCCCTGTGCGAGCGCATAAAGGAGGCCGGCAGCAGGGATGATGCTTAAGACACTGCATGCAAAGATATGCGATCTGATATTTCCGCCCAGATGTCCGGTCTGCGACAGGCCTATGTCTTCCGATGACAGAAAGAAAGGCGTCTGCGCCGAATGCAGGGGCCTTCTTAAGCCGGTCAGGGAACCCAGGTGCATGAAGTGCGGGGCGCAGCTTAAGGATGATGAAACGGAATACTGCCGTTCCTGCAAAGGGCGCAGACACTATTATGACAGAGGTCTGGCCATGTATGAGTATGCATCTGTGAGAAGCTCTGTCTACAGGCTTAAGTACAGCGGGCGTGTGGAGTACGCGGAGTTTTTTGGAAGGGAGATGGCCAGACGCCTGGGGCCGGCCATAAAGCAGTGGGGGGCGGAGGCCCTTATCCCGGTGCCGCTTCATGCTTCCAGACAGCGCAGAAGGGGGTATAATCAGGCTGCGGCCATAGCCCGTTTTTGCGGCAGGGCGCTGGGACTGCCGGTGAGAGAGGACCTTATACGGAGGGCTGTAAAAACCCGTCCGATGAAGCTGTTAAATGCAAAAGAAAGACAAATAAATTTGAAAAATGCTTTCATTATGAGGACAGATGTAGTAAAATTAGGTACAGTCGTTATTGTGGACGACATATATACAACAGGCGCTACTATTGACGCCATGGCAAGACTTTTAAAAGCGTCGGGAGTAAGGAAAGTATATTTTGTGACGCTGGCTATTGGCAGTGGCGTATAGTATCAGCCGGAGGGGAGACGGATCTCATGAATGCCAGAAATTGCAAAAAATGTGGAAAGCTGTTTAATTATGTGGCGGGACCTCCCATCTGCCAGTCCTGTAAGGAAAAGATCGAGGCTAAATTCCAGGAGGTAAAGGAGTTTGTCCGATTAAACAGATCGGCTACCATGAAGGAGATAGTTGCCGAATGTGGAGTCGAAGAACGCCAGGTGGAAAACTGGGTGCGTGAAGAAAGGCTGGTTTTCGCCAGCGATTCGCCCATAAAGCTTTATTGCGAGACCTGCGGGGCGCCTATTTTTACGGGGCGTTTCTGTGGCAAATGCAAGAATGATACCGCAAACAGTCTGGGGGCTGCCGGCAGGAAGCCCGAGGCGCCTAAGGGACCGGAATTGGGCGGCGCAAAATCTAGTGCAAGGATGTATTCCCGGAAGTAATTAAAGATGCTTAACGAATCAAGAATAAAATTAATGACGCGCCTTGCCTCCTTTGAAGCGGGGGAAGGTAAAAAAAGTATGGCCATAGGCTCTTATTTTCGCGGGGATTATATTGCAAAAGAGATAGTCAAGTCCATTATTTACGGGACGGTTACTTTTGCTATAATCCTTGGGCTTTATCTCGCTCATGATTTTGAACTGTTCATGGAGAATATCTATGAGATCGATCTGTGGGCTTTCGGCAAGGCTATACTGATACGCTATCTCATAACGGTGGGCGCATATTCCATTGTTACGTATATAGTTTATGTTGTGAGATACCGCAGGGCCAAAAGAAACCTGCGGATATATAATAATAATCTGCGCCGTCTGGCTTCGATGTACCGCAAGGAGACCGAACGGGCAGAGATGAACAAAGGTGGAACATGACTTATTTATTGATGATAAGGGAAAGGATCAAGAGCTTTTACAGCAGGTATGAAGGCTTCTGCAATCCTGCGCTCAAGTTTATACTTGCTTTTGTTTCTTTCCGGATGATAAACAGGAATATTAATTTCGCGGCTGTGCTTACGTCGCTCCCCATCACGCTGATACTCTCATTACTGTGTTCGTTTTTCCCCATGAACTTTATACTGGTGATCAGTGTGCTGGTGCTGCTTTTGCATCTGTATGCGCTTTCGCTGGAAACTGTGATGATAACGGGGATCATTTTCCTGATTATGTTCCTCATGTATTTCAGATTTTCGCCTAAGGATACAATTCTTCTTATTATGACTCCGCTGTGCTTTATACTGAAGATCCCTTATGTGATACCTATCTGCGCGGGTCTGGTGGGCGCGCCTACCTCCGTGATCTCCACGGGCTGCGGCGTTGTTACCTACCATCTGCTGCATTATATCGCGGGCAATTCCTCCGCGCTTATGACGCAGGAAGGGGAATCGGCCATAGCGCTGGATAAGCTGAGAGTGCTTATCGATGCGATGATGAGCAACAGGGAGATGCAGGTGGAAATAGCGGCATTTGCAATAACCATCCTGGTGGTATACATCATCCGCCGCCTGCCTGTTGACCACTGCTGGACCATAGCGATGATCACCGGCATGCTTATCGATATAGTAGTCATACTTGTGGGGGATCTGCGTTTTGAGACCAGAATTTCCATAGCAGGCCTGATAATAGGCAGTATCATGGCCCTGATCGTTGCGATAATACTGAAGTTTTTTGTTTTCAATGTGGATTATACGCGAACGGAACGGGTTCAGTTTGAAGATGATGAATATTATTATTATGTAAAGGCTGTGCCTAAAAATACAGTGGCGCTTACCGAAAAAAAGGTCAAGAAGATAAAAGGCAGTGAAAAAAATCCCGTGGCTGCTGCGGAAAGAGCGGATGCAGATCCGGACAGCCCTGTCAAGGATGCTCCGGAATACAGAGTAAGAAGAAGTGGTGGCACAGCAGGCAATAAAAACCGCACCCGGCGCATTAGATTACCGGAGGGTGCAGATAAGAAGATATGATCAATTCCTTTACGACGTTCATACAAGATTATATTGCCGGCATCCATATGCCCAGGATCAGGATCACAGATATCATCGAGGTCCTGATAATATCATTTTTGATATATCACCTGATGGTATGGGTAAGAGGTACGAAGGCCTGGTCTCTGCTTAAGGGGCTTATAGTCATTCTGGGCTTTCTTCTTCTTGCGGCAATATTCAATATGTCCACCATACTGTGGATCGCGGAAAAGAGCCTTTCCATGATGGTCATAGCAATAGTGGTCGTATTGCAGCCTGAGCTCCGCCGTGCTCTGGAACAGCTGGGTCAGAAGAACATACTGTTCTCCTTTATCAACAATGATCCGAACCGGCAGGGCGGACGTTATTCCGACCATACTATAGACGAGATAGTTAAGGCCAGCTTTGCAATGGGCAGGGTTAAGACCGGCGCGCTTATGGTACTTGAGCGAAATGAATCGCTGGCTGAATATGAAAAGACCGGCATCGCGATAGATGCGGCAGTTTCAAGCCAGCTGCTTATCAATATCTTCGAGCACAACACCCCGCTGCATGACGGTGCGGTCATCTTCAGGGGAGACAGGATAGTTTCCGCTACCTGTTATCTGCCTCTTTCCGATAACCGTACGTTAAGTAAGGCACTAGGAACCAGACACAGAGCGGGTGTCGGCATATCCGAGGCTACGGATTCTCTTACCATTATCGTTTCCGAGGAGAACGGTAAAGTGAGCGTGGCGTATGGTGGAGTATTATACCCTGCACTGACCCAGGAGGGACTAAGGGAAAAGCTTGAGATAGTGCGTGACAGACCCGTTGAAGAAGCCGGAAAACAAAGGAAAGGATTGTTTTTGAGGCAGAAAGGAGAATTGCTTGCTGATAAAAAAGCTGACGCATAATCTGGGACTTAAGATACTGGCTTTTTTTGTGGCATTCGGCATCTGGCTGATAGTCATCAACTATGCCGATCCCGTGGACAAGATCACCTACAGCGGCATTAAAGTAGAGCTGCTTAACACGGAGAGTCTCACGGATGTCGGTAAGGTTTATGATGTGCTCAACGACAGCGATACGGTCAATGTTACGATATACGGAAAGCGTTCATTTCTGGAAAATATAAGCCAGGAAAATATACACGCCGTTGCGGATCTGGAAGACATAACCATTATGAACACTGTGGCTATCGAGGTGTATTCCAACAAGAACAACTCCGAGATAGACAGCATAAAGCAGAGCCGCGCCGCGGTAGAACTGGAAGTCGAAAATCTGAAAGAGATCCCTCTTACCGTTCTGGTATCCACTACGGGAGAACCTGCAGAAGGGTACGTTTTGGGCGATGTTACCCAGAATCAGAACACGGTGCGTGTTTCGGGACCGGAATCGGTTGTAAACCGCATAACCAGAGCGGCCTGCAGCGTGAGCGTAGCAGGACGTAATTCTGATCTGTCCACCAGCGCTGATATACGCCTTCTGGATACCGACGGCAGGGTAGTGAATCATAACAATCTTAAGACTAATATATCGACGATCGCCGTCGGAGTGGAAGTGCTGCCCATAAAGAACGTGCCTGTTGTATATAACTACACGGGTACTCCCGCGGAGGGCTATACCATAACAGGCGATCCCGTAAGCGATCATAATATGGTAACCATAGCCGGAAGATCAGCCCTGCTTTCGGGTATCACCGCGGTTAATGTTCCTGCGACGGAATTAAATATTGACGGCGCCGACAGCAGCATAAGCCGCCAGCTTGATCTGAATGATTATCTGCCGGATGGCATACGGCTTGTTACGAACGAGGAAGAAGGCTTTGACGGTCTGGTCAGCGTCAATATAGACATAGAAGAGATTATCTATAAATACTTTAATGTGCCTATAAGGAATATGCATGCCATCGGTGTGCCGGACGATTACGAGGTTGAGATACTGGTGCGCCGCGAAGAAGAGGATGACGACAGCGAATACAGACCCGTCAATATGAAGGTGCAGCTCTTTGGCATAGCGGATAATATGAGAAATCTTACTTCTGCGTCCATAAGGGGAGTGGTCGATGTAGGCGCTTACCTGGATGCATACAATTCCGGAAAAGGCAAGGAAGGCACCTTCCAGATGGAACTGGTGCTGGAGCTTCCTGAGGGTGTTGAGGCCGCTGAAAAGTATTATGCCGATGTGCGTCTGACAGAGAAGACTGACTGACGGGCGCTTTGAGGCATTAAAAGGCGATGCGCGGCGCAGACAGCGCTTTTGGGCAGGCGGCGCGGTCGCTTGAATAATTTGCGTATAGGTGTTATAATTTTTCTTTACAAGGGGTTATGGGGTTTATTTAAAGTAAGATGTTTTGGAGGAAGTGCCAATGGTAAGGCAGAAGGTTACGATCAAGAATCCAACCGGCCTTCATCTGCGTCCGGCAGGGAATCTCTGCAAGGAAGCTATGAAGTTCAGGTCGATGACCACGTTCACTTTCAGGGACAATACCGCCAACGCAAAGAGCGTATTGAGCGTTCTGGGCGCCTGCGTAAAATGCGGTGACGAGGTGGAATTTGTCTGTGAGGGCGAAGACGAAGAGGAGGCATTGGAGTGCCTCGTCAAAGCCATAGAAAGCGGACTTGGTGAATAAATAACAGCCAAGGAGTGAGGAGAAATGTTAAATTACAAACGTTACCAGCGCGTTCCAGTTGACCGTTATCCGGAAAGAACATGGCCGGATAAGGAGATCGAGAAAGCGCCGGTATGGTGCAGTGTGGACTTGAGGGATGGTAATCAGGCTCTTATTGACCCGATGATAG
The DNA here is from genome assembly GCA_946612125.1 of uncultured Lachnospiraceae bacterium. Taxonomy (GTDB): domain Bacteria; phylum Bacillota; class Clostridia; order Lachnospirales; family Lachnospiraceae; genus NK4A136. The sequence goes on from CAMOEK010000019.1 coordinate 5,802, forward strand.
TATCGGAGAAAATAGAGTTTTTTAATTTTTTGATAAAGCTGGGCTTTAAGGAAATAGAAGTAGGCTTTCCCGCAGCCAGCCAGATAGAATATGACTTCCTCCGCCAGCTGGTTGAGAGGAAGATGATACCCGATGATGTTAAGATCCAGGTATTGGCGCAGTGCCGCGAAGAGCAGATAATAAAGAGTTTTGAGTCGGCTAAGGGTATCAAAAAGATAGTCATGCATATCTATAACTCAACATCCACGCTTCAGAGGGATGTTGTTTTCAATGCCAGCAAGGAAGAGGTTAAGGAGATCGCATTAAAGGGCACCCGCATGGTAATGGACCATATGGGAGAATATGACGGCGAAGTGACGCTGGAATATTCGCCCGAGAGCTTTACGGGAACCGAGCTCGATTATGCGCTTGAAGTATGCAACGCTGTTATCGATCTTTGGAACCCCACGCCCGATCATCCCATGATCATCAATCTGCCTTCAACGGTTGAGATGACTACACCCAATGTATTCGCCGACCGTATAGAGTTTATGAGCAAGAATCTTCACAAGAGGGATTCCGTGATCCTCAGTGTTCATCCCCATAACGACAGGGGAACGGGCGTTGCCACAGCAGAGCTTGCAATGCTGGCAGGAGCCGATCGCATCGAGGGCACGCTTTTCGGAAACGGTGAGCGCACGGGTAATGTTGATATAGTTAATCTTGCATATAACATGTTCTCCCAGGGAATAGACTGCGGACTTAACCTTGATAATGTCAAGGAAGCGGCAGAGATCTATGAAAGATGCTGCAAGCTGCCTATACATCCCCGCCATCCGTATGCCGGAAAGCTGGTATTTACGGCATTCTCCGGATCGCATCAGGATGCCATCAACAAGGGCGTGCATGCAATGCAGGTGCGTAATTCACAGATCTGGCAGGTCCCTTATCTTACCATCGATCCCGCGGATATCGGCAGGGAGTACGAGCCCATCGTGCGTATCAATTCCCAGTCCGGTAAGGGCGGCGTTGCCTTTGTCATGGAGACATATTTCGGTTTCAAGCTTCCCAAACCCATGCAGAGGGAGTTTGCCGATGTTATACAGAAGCTTTCCGAAAAACAGGGTGAAGTATCGCCTGAGACCGTTATGGAGAAGTTCCGCGAAGAGTATCTCTTAAAGAATGAACCCATACATTTCAGAAAGCTCAAAGTGGATGACCTTTCGGGAGAGACCGAATCCGAATTCGACACAGGCGTTCATGTGACCTATACGGATCATGATGTTGAAAAGACCTTTAACGCCGTGGGTAACGGACCTCTTGATGCGGTACAGCGCGGTCTCAGAGAGACTTTCGGAATAAGGATCAAGATACTGGATTACGAGGAGCATGCTCTTCAGAGCGGTTCCAATTCACAGGCAGCGGCATATATCCATATGCTGAACGAAGAAAACGGCGATGTTACCTACGGCGTGGGCGTAAGCTCGAATATCACCCGCGCATCCGTAAGGGCTATCTTCTCTGCGATCAACAGATTTGGCCTGGGGGAGAATAAATGAGTTTAAAATTAATGGTCACCGGCTGTAACGGACAGCTGGGAAAGGCGCTGCAGCAGCTTACCGCCGATGATCCGGCATTTGAATATGTGGGTTCGGATGTGCCGGAACTGGACATTACCGACAGCGAAGCCCTGATAAAATATGTCAGTGATCTTAAGCCTGATGTTATCATAAACTGCGCTGCGGCTACCAATGTGGATGGCTGCGAAAAAGACGAGGACCTTGCATTTAAGATAAATGCGCTGGGACCGCGTAATCTGGCCATAGCGGCTTCGGCAGTGGATGCAAAGCTGGTGCATGTTTCAACCGACTATGTTTTCCCGGGAGACGGAAATACACCCCGTGTGGAGACAGATCCCACCGGCCCTAAAAGCGCTTATGGCCGTACCAAGCTTGCAGGTGAAGAGTTTGTTAAGCTTTTTGCAAAGAAGTGGTTTATAGTACGTACCGCCTGGCTTTACGGAGAAGGAAAGAATTTCGTGCGCACCATGCTTAAGCTTTCGGAGACGAGGGACAGCATAAGCGTGGTCGACGATCAGCTGGGCAACCCTACCAGCGCGCTCGAACTGGCAAGAGGCATATTAAAACTGGTGCCCACTCAGCTTTACGGCGTTTATCACGGTACCTGCGAGGGCGTGTGCAGCTGGGCAGACTTTACCGAGGAGATATTCCGCATAAAAGGCATATCTGCAAAGGTGGTCCGTATCAGTTCGGCAGAGTATAAAAAGAATTATCCCGATTCGGCGGACAGACCGTCATTTTCGGCTCTGGATAACAGAATGTTCAGATTGAATCTGGGATATGCATTCAAAGACTGGAAAGATGCGCTTGAGGAGTATCTGAAATAGATCTGCTGATGAGCGGCTTTAAATAATACCTGTGGATCTGCTTAAGGCAGAACCTTTAAGCATATAAGGCAGGCAAGGAATATTCCGATAATGATACCCACGATCACCTGAAGGGGGGTATGTCCCAGGAATTCCTTAAGGCGGTCATCCGGGGAAAGATTGCTCCAATCGATCTGATCCATCCTTTCCATGGTATCCATCATTTCATTAAGCACCTGAGCGTGTTTGCCTGCCTGACGGCGTATGCCGAGAGCATCATACATAACGATTATCGCAAGAGCTGCAGCAAGCGCGAAATCAACGGACTGGGGCCCGCACTTAATGAAAACAGCAGTGGCCAGACCGGTCACCGTGGCAGAGTGGGAACTGGGCATGCCGCCGGTCCCGATAAGTCTTTCGGCTACAAAATTGCGGGTAAGCGCAGTATGTAAAATGGCTTTCATGATCTGTGCTACAAACCAGGCCGATACCGCTGACATAAGGATAGGATTGTGAAACATTTCAAACAAGTAACGCATGCATCTATTATATAGGTTAGGCTCAAAAAACACAAGAAGTAAATATTTTCCGAAGTAACCCAACAGTCTTTGGAAATACACAGCAGAATATATATTTATCAGGAGGAGAGTAAATTGGCTACAATAGAAAAGAAAGACAAGATATATGTTGCCGGACACAGGGGACTTGTGGGCAGCGCGATCGTAAGGGCGCTCAACCGTAAGGGATATGAGCATATAGTGGGTCGCACCCATACTGAACTCGATCTGACCGAGCAGTCCGATGTCAGGGCATTCTTTGAGGTTGAACGTCCCGATGTTGTGGTACTGGCAGCGGCAAAAGTGGGCGGCATAAACGCCAACAATACCTCACCTGCAGAATTTGCATACAGCAATATGCAGATACAGTGCAATGTTATTGAATGCTGCCACCGCTATATGGTAAAGAAGATGCTCTTCCTTGGAAGCACCTGCATCTATCCCCGCATGGCGCCTCAGCCCATACCGGAGAACGCCCTGCTTACCGGGCCTCTGGAAACGACAAACGAGGCTTATGCCATTGCAAAGATAGCCGGTCTGGAGATGTGCAAATTCTATAAGAGGCAGTACGGCAACGATTTTATCAGCTGCATGCCCACCAATCTGTACGGACCTCACGATAATTACGAGCTTAAAGGTTCACATGTTCTGCCTGCAATGATCAGAAAGTTCCATGAAGCAAAGATGTACGGCTCACCTTTTGTGGAATTATGGGGAACCGGATCGCCTTTGAGAGAGTTTTTGTATGTTGATGATATGGCGGATGCCTGCGTATATCTGCTGGAGAACTATTCGGGTGAAGAGCATGTAAATATAGGCACCGGCAAGGAGATCTCTATCAGGGATCTGGCGGAGCTTGTTAAGCGCACCGTAGGTTACGGCGGAGAGATCAGATGGAATACCAATATGCCTGACGGCACTCCCAGAAAGCTGACCGATGTTACCAAGCTTCATAAGCTGGGCTTCCATCATAAAATAGAGCTTGAAGAGGGTGTGAAGCTGGCTTATCAGTGGTTCAGGGAGAATATAGATACAGCCAGGATGGGCAAGAGATGAATCAGCCACCGGTAAGCATTGTTATGCCGGTGCATAATGCGGAAGCTGTGCTTGAGGAAACCGTAAGGAGCGTTCTGGCGCAGAGCTTTGGTGATTATGAGCTGATAATGGTTGAAGATAATTCAAACGACGGCAGCCTGAGGCTTATGAAAGAGCTGGCGTCAAAAGATGCCCGTATACGTGTTCTCGTAAATGAGGGGGAACACGGGGCGGCGCATGCGAGGAATCTGGGCATAAAAGCGGCGCAGGGCCGCTATCTGGCGTACATTGATGCAGATGATATCTGGCATGCCGATAAGCTTAAAAAGACGCTGCACTTCTTAAAGAAGCGGGATGCGTCTTTTGTTTTTACCGCTTACGAATTCGGCGACGAGAATGCAAAAGGCACCGGCAGGATAGTCAGGGTGCCGCCTGTGCTGGATTACGCCCATGCGCTCAGCAGGACGATAATCTTTACATCAACGGTTATGCTGGATCTTAAAAAGCTGGGGAAGGAGCTGGTCTATATGCCTGCGGTGCCTTCCGAGGATACGGCAAGCTGGTGGCGCATACTTCGCAGCGGAGTGAATGCCTGCGGGCTTAACGAGAATCTGGTGACATACCGCCGCGCAGGAAAGAGCCTGTCATCAAATAAACTGGTGGCAGTAAAGAGAATATGGTTTTTATACCGCAAACAGGCGAAACTCAGTCTGCCGCGCAGTATCATCTGTATGTTTGGCTGGGGCGTGCGCGCGGTATTACGGAGGATATGAGATGTATATAATAGCCGGCCTGGGAAATCCGGGCAGACAATATGCCAATACAAGACACAATGTGGGCTTTATGGCCCTGGATCTGCTGGGACAGAGACATAATATAGGCTATCCCGAGGACGGCCATAAATCCATGTTCGGCAAGGGGCGCATAGGAACGGAAAAGGTTGTGCTGGTAAAGCCCCTGACCTATATGAATTTAAGCGGCGAGGCTCTGGTGAGCATCTGTAATTATTACAAGATCGATGTGAGCAGCGAGCTTATAGTCATCTATGATGATATCGATTTAGACCCCGGGCAGCTGCGGATCAGAAAGAGCGGCAGCGCCGGCGGGCATAACGGCATGAAGAATATCGTAAAGATGCTGGGGACCCAGGAGTTCATGAGGGTCCGCATAGGCGTGGGCGCCAAACCCGGGGGCTGGGATCTGGCTGATTATGTGCTGGCCCAGCTGAATGATGAGGATTTCCCTCCCATAAGGGATGCCGTGGAGCACGCTGCGGATGCTGTGGAGCTGATATTATCGGACGGCATTGACACGGCCATGAACAGGTTCAATTAGAGGGGCGCAGGCGCTTCGGGAGCCTTCTTAGGGTTACATAATTCTATCTGGATATATGCGCATTTTTCTGATATAATATATAGTTATGAAGAAATTGGAAACTTCCAGAAGGGTGATAATGCTGTTTTTGTCTTTCCTGAATCTGGCGGCGCAGGTCACGGGCTTTGCGCTGTGCTGGTTCTGGTATTATAAACCCTTCTTAAAAGCTACATGGGGCATAGAGTTCTGGGAAAAGGGCGATATCACGCTGATAGCTGTGTATCTGGTGATATTGTTCATGTTCTCGCGCATGTACGGAGGCACCCGTGTCGGATATTTAAAGGCCTGGGAGGTATTCTTCTCCCAGATTTTCTCAACGCTTATAGCAAATGTTATGGCATATGCAGTCCTGGCGCTGATGGCCACCAAGGTCATTCCGGCCAGGGAATTATTGATATTGACCGGGATACAGTTTGTATGGATCGCGATCTGGACGGCAGGCGCTCAGTTTGTTTACAGCTGCTTATTCCCGCCCAGGGATCTGCTGCTTGTAAGCGGGGAGCGTTCGACCGAAGGCATACTGCAGAAGTTTGCCAGCCGCCCCGATAAGTACAATATCTGCAAATGCATGGATATAGCGGAAGGCGTTCCGGCTATCTGCGAGGAAGTTGAGAAGCGTTACGACGGGCTTGTACTCTGGGATATCCCCACCAAGGAACGTAATATGCTGCTCAAATACTGTTACGCCAGGTCGCTGCGCGTATATATCATGCCCAAGATACCCGATGTGCTTGTAAAGGGCACGGAGGAGCTTCATATCTTTGATACGCCTATCTATCTTATACGCGAATATGCCCTTACAGTGGAGCAGAGGGCGACAAAGCGCATTATCGACATAGTCTGCTCATTTATCCTTCTTATACTGTCTTCGCCTTTTATGCTGCTGGTGGCGCTGGCTGTAAAGCTGTATGACGGGGGCCCCGTTCTGTACAAGCAGGTCCGCTGCACCATAGGCGGTAGGGAATTTAAGATACTTAAATTCCGCAGCATGAGGGTCGATGCTGAGAAGGATGGCGTGGCAAGACTGGCTGCCAAGAAGGATGACCGCATCACGCCGGTGGGCCGCTTTATCAGAGCCTGCAGGCTTGATGAGCTTCCGCAGCTGTGGAATATCTTTAAAGGGGAGATGAGCTTTATAGGTCCCAGACCGGAGCGTCCCCAGCTTATAAAGGAATATGAGAAGGAGATGCCGGAATTTGTATTCCGCATGAAGGTGAAAGCCGGACTGGCAGGCTATGCGCAGGTATACGGCAAGTACAATACCACTCCTTATGACAAATTAAAACTTGATCTTACTTACATCGAAAACTATTCTGTATGGCTTGACCTTAAGCTGATGCTTCTTACGCTGAAGATACTTTTTAAGCCCGAATCTACCGAGGGCGTGGAGAACGAAGCAAAGAAGGAAGGCAAAGCCGGGGAGGAGAAAAAGAATTGAAGTATAATGATACGGACAGAGGGTTCGACCTGCGGCGTTTCCTTATGTTATCCGTGCGCAGGCTGTGGATGCTGCTGACAGGCGCTCTGATCGGCGCCGTTCTTTTCGGCGGATACCGCTTTCTCAAGGAGAGGGTATTTGCGCCGGCGCAGCTGTACCGCTGCGATGTGGAGTTCCTTATCAATTTTACAAAAGGCGAGGAAGAAGAAACCCAGGCCTATTTCAACGATTATACCTGGAATGATGTTATAGATACCGATGTGATCGCAGGCTCGGCGGCAGCGGTTGTCGAAGGCGCGGATAAAGCATATATAGCCGCGGCTACCACTGTTCCCACCATGACGGATATCAGGATGTTTCATGTTTACATCGATGATACCGATCCGGAGATGGCCAATAAGATCATGAATGCGCTTGAGCTGAGCATAATGGTATTTCCGAATTATGTGGACGGCATGGACAGCATCAGTGTACTGGACCGAAACGCCGCGCGTCCGCTGGTCGAGAACAGCACCATCATACGCTGGGCTGTGGCCGGCGCTGTAATAGGCATTCTGGCTGCGATACTCGTGCTGTCATATAAATATGTTATGGACGATACCATCCGCATCGCCACGGATGTAAAGACCGCAGGCGGCCGCTGCCTGGGCGTGCTTTTCAGGAATAAGGATGATGCGGCTGAAGAAGGCAGGCTTAAGGAAGCTCTTAATGCTGAATTTGCCGGAGCCGATGAGATCAGAATGTTGGATCCGGCAGGCACTGCAGTACCGGCAGAGGCGGGAGAGCGGATCAAAGCCATGCTGCCGGATAGCATTAAGTACAATACCGGGAATAAGGATGCAAAGATCCTCTGCTGTGTGGCAGCGGGAAGCATAAGCATAGCAGAGCTTAAGCGCTTTATGCAGGATCAGGATACGGCTGTGGTTATGTGCGAAGCCGACCATAAGCTGCATAAGATCTATTACTTTTATTCAAACAGAAAAGAAGTATCAGGCAGTGGTAAGGACATTACAGTATCATCAAAAGAGGAAAAGAAAAAATGAGATTATGTGTTCTTGTAGCAGCTCTTGAACAGGATACGGATGAACTGCCCCGTAAGATGAGGCTTAAATCTGATGCCGTGATAGTAAACCAGGGCGATAGTGACAGCGAAGAGGAACTAATCCGGAACGGAAAGAAGATACGCGTCCTTAACAGAAAAGAGAGGGGCGTTGGAAAAAGCCGCAATCTTGCTCTGGATAACGCCTGGGGAGATGTTGTGCTCTTTTCGGATGAAGACATAGTTTATGAGGATGATTACGCAGCGCGTATTATACAGGCTTTCAGAAGAAGGCCCGACGCGGATCTGATACTTTTTAATGTAAGGGTAAATCCAAACCGCCGTACCTACTGGACGGAAAAAAGCAAGCGCGTGCATTGGTTTAACTGCGGCCGCTATCCTACCTTCAGCGCTGCCGTGCGCCTGGACAGGCTTAAGGAATCAGGAGTGCGTTTTTCGCATCTGTTCGGGGGCGGAGCGCCTTACAGTAACGGAGAGGACAGCCTTTTCTTTATGGATTGCATACGCGCCGGACTTAAAGTATATGCGGTATCTTCCGTTATCGGCACGGAGCGCAGCAGGAGATCCACATGGTTTAAGGGCTATGATGAGAAGTTCTTTTTTGACAGGGGAGTGCTGTTTCATTTCCTGTATGGGAAATGGGCAAAGCTTTGGGCATTGCGCTTCGTGCTCACAAAGAGCAGGATAATGTGCAGGGAAATAAAACCGGTGAGGGCGCTCAAGCTGCTTGATCTGGGAATCGATAAAGGAAAGACTCTATGCAGGGAATGATACTGTACACATTGCTGCTGGCTGTAGGCACGGCCGTGGCGGCTGCAATATCACCCCGGATGACGCTGCAGAGGGGGACGCGAAGGGAAGCCCTTAACAGGGTTTATCTGATGCTCCTGTTTTTGATACTCGTTATCCCTTCCGTGCTGCGGCTTTATACAGGGAATGATTATTATACTTATATCGAACATTTTCATGATGTAAGGTGCGGTCATTATGTGGTGACGGAACCCGGCTTTAACATACTCGTCAAGCTGGTTTATTCGGCGCTGGGCGGAGAGTATTTTCTGGTGATCTTCGGGATCTTTGCCGTGGCGACAGTATTCTTTTTCATAAAAGCTTTTTATGAACAGAGCTGCGATATGGCTATATCCTTCTTTCTCTTTCTGGCGCTTGGCCTTTATTTTCAGAGTTACAATTCAGTAAGATATTATCTGGCTCTTGCCATGGGGCTCTATTCGCTTGGCTTTGTAAAACGAAAAGAGTGGGGCAAATTTGTCATCACCGTACTGGCAGCCGCGCTTTTCCATAAAACGGCTCTGGTAATGCTGCTTCTGTATCCTGCGGCTTATATACCCTGGAAGAAGTGGTACTACGCTGTCCTGGCGGCCCTTGGGGTATCGGGCCTGGTATTTAAGGATCTTTACATGAAGCTGTTTGTATTCCTGTATCCTTCCTACGTAAACGAGGAAGAGTATCTGAACGGGGATTATTTCAGCATAGTAAATATAGCCCGCTGTCTGGCTGTGATAGCGCTGTATATCTTTGTATATCAGTTCGAAAAAAAGGAGCTGTCACAAAGACCGGCCTGCGCTCTGTATCTTAAGATGAACATACTGGCACTTTTATTGTACAGCTGTTTTTCCTTTGTGCCCTTTGTATCAAGGATAGGTTATTATCTCAATGTAAGCCAGCTTTTGCTGATACCCGAGCTTATATTGTGTCTTAAGGATAAAAAGAGGGAAGCGGCTCTGGCTGCATTGCTGTTTGGGGGAGCGGTGTATTTTCTGGCTTTTCTTTATAAGGCGGATGATATGTACATCAATATCCTTCCATATACAACCTGGCTTTCGGTTCCCGACGGGATGTTACCGGTATTCTGAAAAAGGGGGTGGGGGTTTGCGCTTTACGATAGTTGTAGTCAGCCTTAATGCCGGCGATGAATTGAAAAAGACGGTTGACAGTGTGCTCTGTCAGACATACAGCGATTATGAGATCGTGATCAAGGACGGCATGTCAAGCGACGGCTCGATAGAAAAACTGCCCGGTGATAAGCATATCAAGCTTATCAAACGCGCTGATAAAGGCATCTATGATGCAATGAATCAGGCTGTGGGAAGGATACGCGGCGATCATGTTCTGTTTTTGAACTGCGGTGATTATCTTTATGATGAGCGCGTGCTGGCAAGACTTGCAAAGGAAATGGCGAAGACGCCGGCTGATATATATTACGGGAACCTTTACCGCAGGGCTTTGAACAGTGTGGATGTTTCTCCCGGAAAGATAAGTGATTTTGTATGTTACAGAAATGTTCCCTGCCATCAGGTGTGTCTGTACTCAAAGAAGCTTTTTGCCAAAAGGGCTTATGATCTGAGATATGCCGTGCGCGCGGACTATGAGCATTTTCTGTATTGTTATTATAAAGAGAAAGCGCGCTGCTGCTATGTTCCGCTGACGATCTGTTCTTATCAGGGCGGCGGTTTTTCCGAGACCGAAGAGCACAGGAAGGAAGCGGCCATAGAGCATAAGGAGATAACAAGCCGTTATCAGGGAAAGAAAGCGATATTATACAGACTGATAATGCTGCTGACACTGCAGCCGTTAAGAGAAAAGCTCGCGCAGGATCCGGGTTTTTCAAAAATATATCATGGGATTAAAGGTCTTTTATACGGTAAAAAGACCGGGGGTTGAGCTATGAAGGTTTTGTGGATATGCAATCGATGTCCGGCGATATTTGCCGAAGCCGCAGGAATAAAGGCTTCCAATATGGAAGGCTGGGTTACCGGCGCGCTCGAGATCTTGATGAGGCACAGCAAAGAAGACGGGATACATCTGGCTGTTGCCTTTCCCGTGCAGCAGGATGAAGCAGTGCACGGAAAGGTAAAAGGCGTAGAGTATTTCGGCTTTGTCGAGGATATAGCGCATCCGGAAAATTATGATCCCGCGCTGGCTTCTGCGCTTGGGATGATCTGTGAAGAGTTTCACCCGGATGTGATACATGTATTCGGAACAGAGTATCCCCATACACTGGCTATGATGAGAGTGCAGGAATGGAAGAAAAGGGCTGTGGTCCATATGCAGGGTGTGATGCAGCGCTGCGCCGAAGAATATTTTGCGGGACTTCCCGATGACATCATCGACAGGGCTACCTTAAGGGATGTTTTTAAGAAAGATTCCCTGTCACGGCAGAAGGAAAAGTACGAGGGCAGGGCGTTAAACGAGCAGCAGGCTCTGGAACTGGCCGATCAGGTCTGCGGAAGGACCGATTTTGATAAAGCCTTTTTTGCAAGGATACATCCCGACGCTGTTTATTATTCGATCAACGAAAGCCTGCGATCATGTTTTTATGAAGGCGCGTGGGATCCCGATGCCTGCGAACCATACAGCATATGCGTTGCGCAGGGAAACATACCTCTTAAGGGAGCGCATGTGATAATAGAAGCGCTGTCGCTGATAAAGGACAGATATCCCGAAGCAAAGCTTAAGATTGCCGGAGATGATATTCTGGGAGGAGAAGATCCCATCTCTGCCATCAGACGCAGCGAATACGGCGAATACTTAAGGTCTCTTGTCAAGAAATATGAGCTGCAGGAAAGAGTCCGTTTTATGGGACAGTTAAAAGATACCGAAATGAAAGAGATGTATCTTTCATCTTATGTATTTGTGCTTCCTTCGTTTATAGAGAATTCGCCCAATTCACTGGGAGAGGCAATGCTGCTGGGCATGCCGTGCATAGCTTCGCGTGTGGGCGGGATCCCTTCAATGGCAACGGATGAAGAGATCAGTTATGTTTCTGCGGGCAGCGCAGAGGAACTGGCGGAAGCCATAAGCAATGTATTTGAAAACAGGGAAGCGGCTCTTATCAGCGCTGCGGCAGGAAGAAAAAGAGCAATGCTTACATACGACAGAGAAGCCAATTACAAGATGCTCAAATGGATTTATGACAGCATAATAAAAGATAACTCATGAAGTTTACATTCATAACAAATTATCTGACACATCATCAACTCCCCTTCTGTCTTGAAATGGTAAGACGATTGGGAAATGATTTTAAGCTGATAGCTACCAACAGTATGGAGGAAGAGCGTATCCGCATGGGCTGGGACCTGGATCCCAAAGCTTATCCCTTTGTTATACAGACGGATGAGTATGAAGGTGAATGCAGAAGGCTTATGATGGAGTCTGATGCGGTGATGTGCGGGGGAGCCAGCGTATACTATGTCTTGGAACGCATGGACGCGGGAAAGCTGACCTACCGCTATCATGAACGTTTATATAAGACGGGACAGATACATGCATTCACTCCGCGCGGGTATATAAAGAAGCTTAAGGAACACACTAAATACAGAAATTCACCTGTATATCTTCTGTGCGCTGGCGCATATGTGGCTTCGGATTTTTCGCTGTTTTTTTCGTATCCGGGAAAGATGCTCAAGTGGGGATATTTTCCGGAATGCATAGAATATTCCGAAGAAGAGCGCAGGCGTCCGGAAAGAGAGAAGCTTAAACTCTTATGGACAGGACGCATGCTTAAGTGGAAACATCCGCAGACAGCCGTGCATGCAGCCAAGCTGCTTAGGGAAGAATACGGCGTTCCCTTTGAGCTTGAAATGATCGGTGAAGGCGAATGCCGCAGCGAGATAGAAGAAATGAGATCACGTTACGGTCTTGAGGATATTCTGACTATAAGGGATTTTATCAGGCCGGAAGAAGTGCGCAGGAAAATGCTGGATGCAGACATTTACCTTATGACCAGCGATCATCAGGAAGGCTGGGGTGCTGTGGTAAATGAAGCGATGAATGCGGGCTGTGCCCTGGCGGCATCCACAGCAGCCGGGAGCGTACCCTATCTTCTGATGGAAAAGCAGTGCGGACTTGCCTATCCTTTTTACAGCAGCGAAAAGGAAAATGCGGAATATCTGGCGATGCAGCTGAACCATCTGTGTACAGAGGAGGATATGAGAAATACCTTATCCCATCTGGCATATGAGCGCATAACGCAGCTGTGGAATGCATCTGTGGCAGCGCAGCGCCTGCTGGAGTTTTCGGAAGCTGTACTGGGAGGCGGACAGAAGAGCTGGGAAGAAGGACCTTTGAGCGCTCCGCCAATGATGCAGCCTGTAGTTTTCAAAGCACCTAAGGAGCACAAATGAAACTTACCTTCGTTTCAAATTATTTTAACCACCATCAGCGTCCGGTGAGTGAAGCCTTTGCGAATACGGAGGGGATTGAATATACCTTTATCCAGACCGAGGATATGGAAGAAGAGCGTGTAAGGATGGGCTGGGGGATAGATATCACGAAGTATCCTTATGTTAAAGTCTGGAAAGGCAACGAAGACGAATGCCGCGCTCTTATCATGGACAGCGATGTCGTTATCTGGGGCGGCCTTGAGATGGAAGAAGAGATAGAACCGAGACTTCAGGCAAACAGGCTGACTTTCAGATACAGCGAGCGCATATATAAAGAGGGGCAGTGGAAGTTCATCTCACCCCGCGGACTTAAAAAGAAATATCACGATCATACGCGTTACCGCAGATCAAATGTATATCTTTTGTGCTCGGGAGCTTTTGTAGGATCGGATTTTAATCTGATACATGCTTATCCCAAAAAGAAATTTGTATGGGGTTATTTTCCCGAGGTTAAGCATTATGATATCGATGAGCTGATGGCAAAAAAGAGCAGGAAGGGAGAGCGTGTCCGTCTGCTCTGGGCCGGAAGGATGATAGACTGGAAGCATCCAGAAATGGCAGTCATGGCGGCGGACAGGATGCTGCATGGCGGCGGGCAGTTAAGGAGCGGCCTGTCGGGTGATCTTACAGAGGATGGCTTTGTTCTGACCATGGCCGGCGGCGGAGAGATGGAAGAAGAGCTAAAACGCATGGTAAAGGAGAAAGGTCTTGAGGACGTAGTGCGCTTCACCGGCTTTATGTCTCCCGAAGAGATACGTTCCGAGATGGAGAAGTCCGATATTTTTCTCTTTACCAGCGATCATAAGGAAGGCTGGGGAGCAGTCCTTAACGAAGCTATGAACAGCGGTTGCCTGGTGGTAGCAAGGCCGGGTATAGGAGCTGTGCCGTATATGCTGCAGCATGGATGGAACGGTATGATAGGCGACGGCGATAACGACGCATTCTGCAGCAGGGTGTACGGAATGGCGCTTGACCGTGAAGGATGCCGTGAGCAGGGCAGACGCGCCTATGAGACAATGATAAAGTACTGGAATGCGGAGAATGCAGCGGCTCAGTTTTTGAGGGTTACAGAGGGGCTGCTTTCAGGTAAGGGTATCGTATATTCAGAGAAGGAAAAAGAGACCGGGGCTCTGCAGCCTATGTGCAGGGATCCGGAGATAGGACCGTCGATGGGAGCGCGGTTCGCAAAACGGTGGTAAGGGGTAAAAAATGGGGTTAACGGATAAGGACATCATCAGCGTCATCATACCTGTATACAATGAGGAAGCGAATCTTAAGCGCTGCCTTGATTCTGTTCTGGCGCAGACTCATGCAGAGCTGGAAGTGATACTGGTAGACGACGGGTCCACGGATGGAAGCAATAAGATCTGCAGGGAATACGAAAAGAAGGACAAGCGCATAAAACTGATCGTTAAGGAAAACGGCGGCGCGGCATCTGCCAGGAACGCAGGGATAGAAGCTGCCACCGGGGAATACACAGGATTTGTTGATGCGGATGACTGGCTTGAAGAGGGAATGTATGATGCACTGTATAAATACTTAAGCGGCGCAGACGATAAGTATAAACTGGCAAGAGTATACAGCCGCAGTTTTTCTACGGACGGAGACAGGATAGATGCTCCGCTGCGTGAAGACGGAAAGCCGGAAGTGATAAAACAGGAAGATTATTTCCGTGAGCTTATCATGCATGAAGGCGTATTCAGCGTATGCAATAAGCTGTTCAGAAGCAGCTTTATAAAGAACTACCGTTTTATGGACGGACACCGGAATGAAGAGTTTGAACTGCTGCTGCGCATGATGCCGGAACTGGCGGAGGGGGTTCCCACTCTGGGATTTGCCGGATATAATCTGAGTCTTCCGCCTGAGGTTGCCATGCACGGTGTATATTCCAGACAGTATTATGAAGACTGGATGTATAATGCGTTTACGGCATGCCGCATAGCAAGGGATCATTATCCTGAATACTGGGAAGAGGGCAAATGCCTGCGTCTGGTGCGGCTTCTGGAATATATGAAGAATATACCGGTCGAAGAGATGAATAAGGACAATGCTTTTTACATGCGCATGGAGCGCTTCTTAAAAAGCGAAAAAGCGGAGATAAAAAAGAACAGATATTTAAGCAGAAAACAGAAGAATTACCTCTTCCTGCTGTGTGCTTCACCGACAGGAGTAAGAAAGATAGGCGGAAGGAAAAAAGAAAAAGCGCCTTCGGCTAAAAATACTTAACAGGTTGCAAAACATATGATCAAGATTCTCAAAAAACTGAACAGGCTGTTGGATAAAAAACAAAAGAGCTTTATGGTAGTGCTGTTTATCATGATGCTCTTTGGCGCTGCATTGGAAACGGCAAGCGTGGCCATAATAATACCGGCAGTGACCCTTTTAATGGACTCTGACGCAGTAAATAATAATGCGCTGGTGGCAGGTATCTATAATTTCCTGGGGTTTACATCGAACAGGACATTCATCATTTTTGTGATGTGCTCCCTGATCTTTGCTTTTGTGTTTAAAAACATCTATCTGTACATCCAGCAGAAGGTGCTTTTCCGTTTTATATATACCAATCAGTTCAGGACTTCCGAGCGCATGATGAAAAACTATATGCGAAAGGATTATGAATATTATCTCAATGCGGACACTGCTGTCATACAGAGGAATATCACTTCGGACGTGAACAATATGTATGCGCTTATATTATCGCTAATGCAGCTTCTTTCGGAAAGCATCGTGTTTGTATGCATAGCGGTGGTGCTCTTTATTGCAGATCCCGTAATGACGCTTATGATATCGGCGATCCTGCTGGTCACGCTTTTTGTGATCAAGTCCGTTTTAAAACCCTTAATGCATAAGGCGGGAAAAGATAATCAGGATTATTATTCGGATCTGTTCAAGTGGATAAGCGAGGCAGTCACCGGCATTAAAGAGATAAAGACCGGCGGACGCGAGCAGTATTTTGTGGATGAATATATCAAGTGCGGCAACGGATATGTGAATGCCGTCCAGAAATATACACTGTATACCAACATACCCAGGCTTTTGATAGAGACGGTGTGTGTGGTCGTGATGGTATCGTATATGCTGATCCTGATGCTCACCGGAAACGATACTTCGCAGATGATGGCTATCATCGGAGCATTCGGCGGCGCGCTGCTGCGCCTTATGCCCTGCGCCAACCGCATCAATAACCAGCTGAATAATATAGCATATTTCGAGCCCTTCTTAATGGGCGTATCGGATAATCTGCAGGATGAGATAAGCGGCGTTTATAAAGACAATGAATTCGATCCGGACGCAAAGAAACTCCCTGTTAAGGAAAAGATCGAACTTAAGGACATCTGCTATCATTATCCCGGAAGCGACGTAATGATCTATGATCACGCCAATCTGACGATACCTGTTGGCAAGAGCGTGGGTATCGTGGGAAGTTCCGGCGCCGGAAAGTCGACAGTTGTTGATGTGCTGCTGGGACTCTTAAAGATACAGTCGGGTTCGATCAGCGCAGATGGTGTGGATGTGCTGGATGAAAAGAATTACCGCGGCTGGCTTAGAAATATCGGATACATACCTCAGAGCATTTTCATGCTGGATGCCACGATAAGAAAGAACGTGGCTTTCGGCGTGCCGGATGAAAAGATAAGCGAAGAACGCGTATGGCAGGTGCTTAAGGATGCGCAGCTGGATGAATTTGTAAGATCCCTTCCCGAAGGTCTTGATACAGGCATAGGTGAAAGGGGCGTGCGTCTTTCCGGCGGACAGAGGCAGCGTATAGGCATTGCGCGCGCGCTGTATGAGGATCCTGAAGTACTGATACTGGATGAAGCGACCAGCGCATTGGATAATGATACAGAAAGCGCGATAATGGATTCCATAAACCGCTTCCAGGGTGAAAAGACACTTATCATCATAGCGCATCGTCTGCAGACAATAGAGAAGTGCGACATGGTATTCAGGGTTGAAGAGGGGAGCATTAAGAGAGAACGATGAAGGAAACGATCCTTAAATACAAAGATAAAGCGGTATATCTGATATCCGTGATCCTTTTTATGGTTATCAGTTATATGAGCGTAAAATACTGTAACGCAGGTCATTCTTACGAACAGGATGTGCCTTTCCGTGTGATCTGCATCTGCATTGCGCTTATTGCGCTGATAAATTTCCCGTTAAAGGATACGCTTACGGTATGGTCTGTGATCTGGCTTCCGATCTGTTATGTCATCACGCATATAGGATACGAAAAGCACTGGATACCTGATAACTGTGATTATCAGTTTGTGGATCTGATACGTCTTGGCAAGCTGGTAGCTCTTACCTGGGGACTTATGATCATAGCCCTTATCAAGAATATAGTCAGGGAAGATCTGGTGCGCAGATTCCTGGCGTGGCTCAGCGAGGCGGACAGATTTAAGAAAGCAGTCGCGCTGCTCTGGATCTTTTATGCGGCTGTGCTGACGGTGATCAATCCCGGTTATGAATATGTGATAGTATTTACCATAGGTTTTCCGGCTGTGCTGGTGGCCTGCCGTGATAAAGAAAGAGGCAGAGCTCTTTTCAATGCTTATCTTGACGGCATGCTTTTGTGTTTCCTGCTGCTTTCCGTAAAGTCCATGCTTCACAGGCCCTATGATACCGAACGTTATCTCTTTTATTTTTCCAATGAGAATATGGCCGGCATGTACTTTTCCGTGATAATGATCACCATGGTCTACAGACTTGAGAAGGCCTGGGATATGGAAAGATCGCGTTTAAGGACAGTGTTTCTGATAGCCGGACATCTGCTGATAGTATGGACGGGCGTGTTGATTATATTTAATTATACGCGTACCTATCTTCTGGGCATGGGCTTTTCGCTCTTTGTCTATTTCTGCGTACGCCTTTTTATACACAAAGGGAAGAAAAAATTTCTGCTTCACTTTTTCCTGCCTGTGATACTTATACTGCTTTGTGCCTATCCCGGTTATCTTACCATACGTTATCTTCCGGCCTATTCAAACGACCCCGTTTACTTTACCGGAGAATGGGGCAATGATACCAGAGTGCAGCCCGACGATCCCGTGGATTCGCCTCATTATACGAGTATCAATCGTTACCTGCGTCTGGCTTTCGGAAAGCTGGGTATCAGCCTGGATCTGGATGACGGGGAGCAGAGGGAGGAACAGACCACGTTTGTCGAGATAGAAGAAGATCGTGATGTTTCCAACGGCCGTTTGTTTGTCTGGAAGAATTTTCTGCAGCGCATGAACATAAGAGGCCATTATCCCGGACACATCGTACTTGACGGCGACTGGGTAATATACCACGCGCATAATACTTATTTCCAGAATATGTTCCAGTTCGGCATACCCGTGGGTATCCTGTTCGGACTGCTGATACTGCTCACATACACTTATGCGGCGATATCTTTTGCAAAGAAGAGGAACGGCAGCTTTGCGATGCTTGCCCTGGGAAATATGATGGTGGGCATGCTTACGGAATGGTCGGGACATCCGGCATATCCGTTCGGAATGTTTTTACTGCTGGCTTTCAGCTGCCTTGTTTTCACGAAGAACGCTGATGAAAAGGTAAAGGATAAAGCAGACGGTAGCGGCAAAGTCGCCGAATGAAAGGATTTTTTCGATAGCGGCCTGAGGCAGGCTTCCTGCGCCGATAAGGGCGAAATGATATACAAATACGGTATTGCCAAGCTGCAATAGTGTAAATACCGCATAAAAGATCATATATGCTTTTTTAGTATCGTATACCCATGCAAGCGCCAGCATTAAAAGGCCCGAGAGCATATATCGCTCATGCATGCCCGTAGCAAAACAGAATACGGGAAGTATGAGCGCCGCCCCCAGCAGGGGGTATTTTTTTTCGTCTTTTTTGTAAAGGAATGCAAGCAGAAAGCTCAGCGCCGTTACGGCGATTATCGCAAGTTTGCCCCATATCCCGCAGGGGATGCCCATAAAGGTGGTATCCATGCTGCACCACCCTCTGTTTATCAGCATCCAGAAATTGTAGGCGCCCACGCTTACATAAGGCATGCCGCTCTGCACGGAAAGATACTGTTTAAGCATTTCCGCAAGTCCGAACGGCAGGCTTATCAGGACCATGCCGGCAATAACAGCCAGTCCCTGCGCGATCAGGACGGCCAAGCGGCGGAAGGGAATTGTATTACTGGCTTTATCCGGCGAAGGTCCTGCCGGCGCAGGGAAAGCAACCGCTGCGAGCGCTATGA